>NZ_CP095481.1:314531-629062 GCF_023023025.1 Amycolatopsis sp. WQ 127309 | reverse complement strand
CGGGCTGGCGGGCGTGCACATCAGCGCGACGTCGTTCGTGTCGCGGATCCGGCAGCTGGTCTACCCGTCGTCGCTGACGACGTTGCCGACCAACGGCTGGAACCAGGACCACGTCCCGATGGCGCTCAACGGCGCCAACTCCGTGGCCGAGGCCCTGGAGCTGGGCTGGCTGGTGATCGGCTCGCTCGCTCTCGGCGTCGCGCAGCTGGCCGTGATGACCGACGCGCCGCCGCCCGACGGCGGGATCTGGGCCGAGCTCGCCGGAATCTCCCCGCCGCTGGCCGAGGACCGGCCGATGGCGGCCGAGGTGCGGGCCGCGCGCGACCTGCTCAACCGCTACGCCACCGACGCCCTGGCCAACGGCGACGCGGGATGAGCCTGCGGATCAAGGGGATCTCGCTGCAGGTCGACGAGGTGTCCGAGGAGGTCGCCGCGCACGACCTGCGGGCCATCAAGGAGCAGCTCCACTGCACCGACGTCATCCTGATCGGGATGGACCTGCCGAAGCTGTTCACCGCGGCGCACAACGCCCTGGCGGCCGGCCTCGACGTCTGGATCGAGCCGCACCCGGTGGACATCGGGCGGCGCAAGGTGCTGCGCACCCTCGAGGTCGCCGCGCTGGCCGCCGAGCAGCTGCGGCGCGGCTTCCCCGGCCGCGTCAACCTGGTCGTCGGCTGCGAGTTCTCCCTGCACCTGGCCGGGATGATCCCCGGCAGGCCGGAGGCGATGCGGCTGCTGCTCACCATCCATTGGCGGCGGCGGTTCGAAAAGCGGATCAACCGCAAGGTGAACCGGCTGCTGGCGCGGGCGCTGGGCCGGGTCAAGCCGGTCTTCGGCGGCCCGGTCACCTACGCGGCGGCGTCGTGGGAGGACGTCGACTGGTCCGGTTTCGACTACGCCGGGGTGAACCTCTACCGCACGGCGTCGAACTCCGCGCAGTTCGAGGTGCGGCTGAGGGAACGGCTCGCGCGCGCCGGGAAACCGCTGCTCATCACGGAGTTCGGCTGCGGGGCCTACGTCGGCGGCGCGCAGCGCGGGCCGGGATCGTTCAAGATCGTCAACTGGCTCTCGGTGCCGCCCAAGATCCGCAAGGGCAACATCCGCAGCGAGCGGGTGCAGGCCGCCTACGTCGGCGACATGATCGACGTCTACGCGCGCAACGACGTCCACGGTGCGTTCGTCTACACGTTCGCGTTGCGCGACTACCCGCACTTCGCGGATCCCTTGCGGGACCTGGACATGGCGTCGTTCAGCGTCGTCAAGATCGATCCGGACAACCTCGATCGGTGGGAACCGAAGGACGTGTTCCACGAGATCGCGCGCCGGTACGCCGTTCCCGCGGTTCAGCTCGCCGGGGGTGGCCGCGCTAGCATCGAGCAACCATGATCGGTTAGACCGCTTACGGGGGACCCATGGAAATTCACCAGCTGCAGAAGCACGATCGGTTCCACATCCGGCAGAAGCAGAAGCTGATGGTCATCCGCTACCACGTCTACGCGGACGACGGTCAGGGCCAGCCGGGTGACCTGGTCGCCTTCATCGAGGAGAAGCGCCTCACGTTCAAGGAACACGCGACGTTCTACACCGACGAGAGCAAGGAAACGGTGCTCGCGAAGTTCCGTTCCCACAAGGTGGAAGAGCTGTCCAGCGCGTACCAGGTGCTGGGCGCCGACGGCGACGAAGAGGTGCTCGGTCTGTTCGGCAAGAAGTTCGGCAAGTCCTTCTACCGCTCGACCTGGGTGCTCGACCAGGACGGCCGCGACCGCCTGACGGTCAGCGAGCGCAGCCAGGGCATGGCGGCGTTCCGCCGGATCTGGAAGCTGGTCCCGTGGCCCGGCGACGTAGAGGTCCCGTTCTTCTGGAAGTACCACTTCGACTTCACCCGCGGCGAGGACCGGGTCGTCGGCGCGGTGGAGAAGACCGCGCGGCTGTCGGACAACTACCTGCTGCGCCTGGAAGACGACGAGATCGACCGCCGCCTCGCGCTCGGCCTGGCGATCGGCCTGGACGCCCTGCAGTACAACTGATCCTCCCGCGGCTCCGCCCAAAGCCGTGAAGGCCTCCTTACCGGCTCTTATGGCCGGTAAGGAGGCCTTCACGGCTTTACGGGGTGTGCTTGCGGGTGAGCTGTTCCAGCTGGGTCACCAGGTCGTTCGGGCCCGGCTGGGCCTCGATTTCGGCGCATAGCGCCTGGCCTCGGGTGCGGAAGCCCGGTTCTGTCAGGAGTCGTTGTAGGGCATTGCGGACGGCGGGGCCGGTGGCGTCGTCCGAGTGGACTGTCAGGCCCGTTCCCTGCTCCGCCAGCTTGCGGGCCAGCAGGGGGGCGTCGAAGTCGTACGGGAGGGTCAGCTGGGGGACGCCGTGGCGGGAGAACGTCGCCAGGGTGCCGAAACCGCCGTGGTGGATGGCCGCGGTGCACGTCGCCGCCAGGGCGTCCAGGGGGACGTACGGGACCACTCGCGCGTTCGACGGGATCGGGCCCAGCGACTCCGGGTCCGCGATCGTCGCCACCACCTCGATGTCCATTGTGGACAATGCGGCCAGGATGTCGCGGACGTTCACCGTGTAGCCCGAGTACTCCGTCGCCGACGTGCCCAGCGTCAGCGCGACGCGGGGGCGGTCGAGCGGCTTGGTCACCCAGGGCGGGACCACCGCGGCGCCGCCGTACGGGGTGTAGCGGACCGGGAGCGCGTCCAGGGAAACGGCGAGGCTCGGCGGGAGCGGGTCGAGGGTGAAGTGCCCGGCACGCAAGTGATCCTCGTACGGGAGGCCGTGGCGGGACGCGGTTTCGGTGAGCCATTCGGTGAGGCGGTCGGCGGCGGCGAAGCGCCGGATCCAGTCGTGCGTGACGCCCAGGAAGTCCGTGCCGAACAGCACCCGGCCGTGCGCGGCGCCGCACGCGTGGGCCGCCAGCGCGCCGCTGTAGGTGAACGGCTCCCACAGCACCAGGTCCGGCCGCCACGCGCGGGCGAACTCGACGGCGCCGTCCAGCAGCGGCTCGTTGTCCTCGCCGAACGCGTACGTCACCATCATCTCGAACGCCTCGGCGCGCTCGTCGGTCCAGTCGGCCGGCGTCGGCGTGAACTCCGCGAGGTCGTACGGCTTCGGCAAGCCGCGCCGCAACGCGTCGCGCGCCTCCTGCGCCTCCGGCGTGTCGTCCTCGGGGTCGGGCTCCGGGTCGTGACCGAGCGGGACGGCGGTGAGGCCGGCGCGGGTGATCGCGTCGGTGAACCCCGGCGTGCTCGCCACCCGGACTTCGTGCCCGGCGGTGCGCAGCGCCCACGCGATCGGCGCGAGCGCGTAGAAGTGCGTCAGCTGAGGCAGGACGCAGCACAGGACCTTCACGGCCGGCCTCCGCGGTGTTTCGTGGTCAGTTCCTCGAGCCGCGCGACGACGTCGTTGGGACTGGGCATCGCCGCGATCTCCCCGGCCAGCGCGGTTGCGGACGCTCGGATGCCCTTGTTGCCCAGCAGTTGTTCGACGCTCCACCGGATCCGGCGGCCGCTGGCCTGGGCCGGGTCGATCGTCAGCCCGGCGCCCTGGGCCGCGAGCTTGCGGCCCAGCAGGGGCGCGTCGAAGTCGTGCGGCAGGGTCAGCTGGGGGACGCCGTGGCGGGCGAACGTCAGGAGCGTGCCGAAGCCGCCGTGGTGGATCGCCGCCGCGCACGTCGGGGCGAGGGCGTCGAGCGGCACGTACGGCACCGCTCGCACGTTGTCCGGCACCGGCCCATCGACCGTCGCCACGACCTCGACGTCCATTGTGGACAACGCGGCGAGCAGGTCGGTCACCTGCACGGTGTAGCCGCCGTACTCCAGCGTCGCGGAGGTGCCCAAGGTGAGCGCGATCCGCGGGCGTGACGGGGTTTCCCGCAGCCAGGCGGGCACTTCCGCCGGGCCGCCGTAGGCGACGTACCGCGTCGGGACGTACTCCAGCTCCGGCGACGACAGCCGCAGCGGTGACGGCAGCTGGTCGACGGTGAAGTGCCCGGACCGCAGGTCATCGGTGTAGGGAACACCCAACGAAGCGGCCGTCGAAGTCAGCCACCCGGTGAGCCGGTCGTCCGGGACGTGCGTGTGGATCCACTCGTGCGTCACGCCGAGGAAGTCCGTGCCGAACAGCACCCGGCCGTGTGCCGCCCCGCACGCCGCCGCGGCGAACGCGCCCGCGTAGGTGAACGGCTCCCACAGCACCAGGTCCGGCTGCCAGGAGCGGGCGAACGCGACCAGGGCGTCGAGGATCGGCGCGTTGAACTCGCCGAAGGCGTAGGTGACCATCGCGTCGAACGCCTCGGCGTGGCCGTCCGTCCAGTCCGCGCCCGACTCCGCGAGGTCGTACGGCGCGGGCAGCCCGGACGGGGCCTCCTCGGCGATCTCCTCGTCGTCCCCGGCGTCGGCCGGGCCGACCGCGACGGCGGTGAGCCCGGCGTCCGTCACGGCTTCGGCGAAGTCGGGCGAGGTCGCGTACCGCACCTCGTGCCCGGCCGTGCGCAGTGCCCAGGCCAGCGGGACCGTGGCGTAGAAGTGCGTCAGCTGCGGCAACGCGCAGAACAGGACCTTCACGAGGCACCGCCGCGGTGCTTGACGGTCAGCGCTTCCAGCTCGCCGACCAGCTGGTTCGGCGTCGGCAGCGCGTGCATCTCGTCGCGCAGCCGCGCCGCCCCTTCGGTGAACGACGGTTCTTCCAGCAGCCGCAGCACGTTCGCGCGGATCGTGTCCGCGTCGATCGGGATGCCGTGCATGGTCAGGCCGGCGCCGGTGGCGGCGAAGCGGCGGCCGATCAGCGGCTCGTCGAAGTGGTACGGCAGGGTCAGCTGCGGGACGCCGTGCAGCGCGAACGTCGAAAGCGTGCCGACGCCGGCGTGGTTGATCGCGACCGAGCACGTCGACGCGAGCGCGTGCAGCGGGATGTACGGCATCAGCAGCGCGTTCTCCGGGATGCTGCGCAGCTTCTCCTGTTCGTCCTCCGGGACGGTCGCGTACAGCTCGACGTCGAGGTCGGCGAGCGCGTCGAGGACGTCCTGGATGTCGATCGTGTAGCCGGCGAAGTGGCCGGTCGCGGTGAGGCCCATGGTGAGCGCGACGCGCGGCTTCTCGGGCTTGATCTCCAGCCACCACGGCGCGATCGCGACGCCGCCGTAGGGGACGTTGCGCATGTGCAGGTAGTTGAGGTCGGCTTCGCACTGCAGGCTGGCCGGCATCGGGTCGATCGTGAAGTCGCCGGTGATCAGGTCCTCGGTGAAGTCGAAGCCGTACTTGCGGCCGTAGGAGGCGAACCACTTGGCCAGCGGGTCTTCGGTCTGGCCGAAGCCGCGGAAGATCTCGCGGGCGCGGCCGTAGACGTCGGCGCCGAACAGGAGACGCGCGTGCGCCGCGCCGCACGCCTTCGCGGCGATGGCCCCGGCGTAGGTGAACGGCTCCCAGATGACCAGGTCCGGCTGCCACGAGCGGGCGAACTCGACGAGCCCGCCGATCATCGAGAAGATCTCGTAGCGGCAGCGCTCGACGTCGTCGACGTACCCGGTGAGCATGCTGTCCCAGTCGGCGCTCGACGGGTCCTCGACGGCGTCGTACGGCGGGTGCAGGCCTTCACGGGCCTCTTCGAGCATGTCCTCGGTGACCTGCATGGCCACGAGGAGGCGCCGCGGGTCGACTTGGCGACCCGCCGGGACCGCGGTGAGGCCGGCCTGCGTCACCTCCTCGACGAAGTCGGGCTGCGTGGCGACGACGACCTCGTGCCCGGCCGTGCGCAGGGCCCAGGCCAGCGGCACCATCGGCTGGAACATGCTGCCCTGGTTGGCGGTGGTCAACAGGATGCGCATGGTGCTCCTCAGCGGGCGAGTTCGTGGGCGAGTTCGTTCGGGGTGGGCAGGGCGCGGATCTCCTTGCGCAGCGCGGCGGCGCGCTCGCGGAACTCCGGTTCGGTCAGCAGCCGTGCGACGTGCTCCCGGATGGCCTTGGGGGTGGCCTGGTCGCCGGGGAGGGTGAGCGAGCCGCCCTGGCCGGCCGCGCGGGCGGCGAGCGCGGGCTCGTCGAACGTCCACGGCACGGTCAGCTGCGGGACGCCGTGGCGCGCGACGGTCAGGAAGGTGCCGGGTCCGGCGTGGTCGATGACGACGTCGCAGGTCGGGGCCAGGACGTCGAGCGGGACGAACGGGACGACGCGCGCGTCGACCGGGCCCAGGTCCTCCGCCACGGTGGCGACCACCTCGGCGTCCAAAGTGGACAGCTCGGCCAGGATGTCCTTGACGCTCACGGTGTACCCGGCGAACTGCTCGGTGGCCGACGTGCCGAGGGTGAGGCCGATCCGGGGGCGGTCCCGCGGCCGTTGCAGCCAGTCCGGGACCGTCGACGGGCCGTTGTAGGGGACGTACTGCATCGAGCGGTAGTCCAGATCGGCGTCCAGGCGCAGGGACGCGGGCAGCGCGTCGAGCGTGAACTCGCCGGTGACCAGGCTTTCGTCGAAGTCGAAGCCGTACTTGCGGCCGTACCCGCTGAGCCAGTCCCGCAAGGGGTCGGCGTCGGGTGAGAGAGCGAGGAAACGTTCGCGCGTCACGCCGAAGACGTCGAGGCTCCACAGGAACCGCGCGTGGGCCGCGCCGCACGCCTTCGCCGCGATCGCGCCGGCGTACGTCGTGGCTTCCCAGATCACCAGGTCGGGCCGCCACGCGCGGGCGAACTCGACGAGCCCGGGGACGAGCGCGAAGTTGTTCAGCTTGTGGCCGTGCTCGATCATCCGCGCGTACCCGGCCCGCATCTCCTCGACGCCGACCGGCCGCAACGCGGCGTCGTACGGCGACGGCAGGCCCGCGCGGTCGGCTTCGGCTTCGGCCGGGTCCAGGGAAAGCAGCCGCCGCCAGGTGTTCGTGCGCTCCCGTCCGACCGGGACGGCGGTGAGCCCGGCCGCGGTGATCGTGTCGGCGAAGACCGGGGGCGCGGCGACGCGGACCTCGTGCCCGGCCGTGCGCAACGCCCAGGCCAGCGGGACCATCGGCTGGAAGACCGTGGACTCGGGGTAGGTGGCGAACAGGACGCGCATCGGCCTCACCGGTTCTTCTCGACGAGGGCTTCGATCTCGTCGGCGACGTCGTTGGGGGACGGCAGGCCGCGCAGCTCGTCGCGCAGGTCCGCGGCGCGAGTCTTGAACGAGGGTTCGGCCAGCAGCCGTTCGACGCCCTCGCGGATCCGGGCGCCGGTCGCCCGGTCGCCGCGGATGGTGAGCGACCCGCCCTGCGCGGCCGCGCGGCGGGCCAGCTCGGGCTCGTCGAAGTCCCACGGGACCGTCAGCTGCGGGACGCCGTGGCGGGCCACCGTCAGGAACGTGCCCGGCCCGGCGTGGTCGATGACGACGTCGCAGGTCGGGGCCAGCGCGTCCAGGGGGACGAAGGGCACCACGCGCGCGTTGGCCGGGATCGGGAACGCGGGATCCTTGACCGTCGCCACCACGTCGACGTCCAAAGTGGACAGCTCGGCCAGGGTGTCCGCGACGTTGACGACGTAGCCGCCGAAGTGCTCGGTCGCCGTGGTGCCCAGGGTGAGGCCGATGCGCGGACGCTGGGTGGGCAGCCAGTCCGGGGTGGCGGCCGGGCCGCCGTAGGGGACGTACTGCATCGGCCGGTAGTCCAGGTCGCCCGCGCGCAGGCCGATCGACGGCGGTACCTGGTCGATGCTGAACTGCCCGGTCGTCATGTCCTCGCCGAACTCGAAGCCGTACTTGCGCCCGTAGCCGCCGAGCCAGTCCGCGAGCGGATCCTCGGGGGCGCCGTTCGCCGTCCGCCGGTAGATCTCGCGGGTCGCGCCGAAGACGTCGAGGCTCCAGAGCAGCCGGGCGTGCGCGGCGCCGCACGCCTTCGCGGCGATCGGGCCCGCGTAGGTCAGCGGCTCCCAGATCACCAGGTCCGGCTCCCACGCCCTGGCGAACTCGGCGAGGCCGTTGATCAGCGGGAAGTTCTCCAGCTTGTGGCCCTCGTCGACGGCGACGCGGTGGCCCTCGCGCAGGTCTTCCCAGTCGGCGCCGGCCGGGTCCTCGACCACCCGCCACGGGCTCGGCAGCCCGGCCCGCGCCTGCTCCAGCAGCGCCGGGTCGAGGCTCTCCATCCGCCAGATCGTCGCGTCGCGCCCGACCGGGACGGCGGTGAGCCCGGCCTGCGTCACCACGTCGGCGAACGCGGGCTGGCAGGCGACGCGCACCTCGTGCCCGGCCGTCCGCAGCGCCCAGGCCAGCGGGACCATCGAGCAGAAGATCGTCCGCTCGGCGATGACGGTGAACAGGATCCGCATCAGCGCGTCCGGAACTTCACGGTCAGCTCTTCCAGCTGGCCGACGACGTCGTTGGGCGAGGGCAGCGCGAGCATCTCGTCCCGCAGGTCGACGGCCCGTGCGCGGAACCGCGGCTCGGCGAGCAGGCGGGCGACGCCGTCGGCGACGTCCTTACCGGTCGCGTGGTCGCCGCGGATCATCAGCGCCGACCCGTGCGCGGTGGCGCGGCGCGCCAGCTCGGGCTCGTCGAGGTCCCACGGCAGCGTCAGCTGCGGGACGCCGTGCAGCGCGACGGCCAGGTAGGTGCCCGCGCCGGCGTGGTTGATCACGACGTCGCAGGTCGGCGCGAGGGCGTGCAGCGGCGCGTACGGCACGATCCGCGTGTTGCGCGGCACCGCGGTGAGCCGGCCGCGGACGTTGTCGGCGACGGTGGCGATCACCTCGATGTCGAGGTCGCCGAGCGCGGTGAGGACGTCCTGGACGTCCACGGTGTAGCCGTCGAACCGGATGGCGGCGGTGCTGCCCAGGGTGAGCGCGACGCGCGGGCGGGTCGGCGCCGCCCACAGCCAGTGCGGCACCGACGCGGGGCCGCCGTACGGGACGTGCCGCATCGGCAGGTAGTCGACGTCGTCGGCGGCCATCCGCAGCGAACCGGGGAACTGGTCGACGCTGAACTGGCCGGTGACCATGTCCTCGCCGAACTCGAAGCCGTAGCGCTCGCAGTAGCCCTCGTACCAGTCGGCGAACGGGTCGTAACGCTGGTCTTCCGGCTGCTGCGCCAGCAGCCGCCGGTAGTGCGACCGGGTGACGCCGAACGCGTCGAGCCGGCCCAGGAGCCGGCCGTGCGCCGCGCCGCAGGCCTTGGCCGCGATCGCGCCCGCGTACGTCGACGGCTCCCACAGCACGAGGTCCGGCTCCCAGGCGCGGGCGAACTCGACCAGCCCGGCGATCATCGGGAAGTTCTCGGGTTTGTGGTCGGTCCACACCGCGCCCGCGTAGGCCGGCAGCATCTTCTCCCAGTCGGCGCGCTCGGGGTACTCGGCGACGTCGTAGGGCGCGGGCATCCCGGACTCGAGTTTCAGCAGCTCCAAGGCGTCTTCGTCGGAGACGCCCGCGAACTCGGCCTTCAGCTCCGCGTTGTGGTCGAGCGCGCCCATCACGGCGTCGAGGCGGCGGTACAGGTCGACGTCGCGGCCGACCGGGACGGCCGTCAGCCCGGCCTGGATGATCGTCTCGGCGAACATCGGGGCCGCGGCGAACCGGACCTCGTGCCCGGCCGTGCGCAACGCCCAGGCCAGCGGGGCCATCGGCATGAACGTCGTCGGCTCGGGGGTGTCGGTGAACAGGACGCGCATGGGATCTCCTGGGCTTCTACTGGCGGGTGCGGTGCCGGGCGGTGAGCTCTTCGAGCCGCGGCACCAGGTCGTTCGGGCTGGGGGCGGAGAGGACTTCGCCGCGCAGCGCGACGGCCCTGCGGCGGAACTCCGGCTCGGTGAGCAGCCGCCGGACGGCGTCGCGGACGGCCGTGCCGGTCGCTTCGGTGGTGTGCAGCGCGAGCCCGGCGCCGTGCTCGGCCAGCTTGCGGCCGAGGATCGGCTGGTCGAAGTGGTAGTGCACGGCCAGCTGCGGCACCGGGTAGCGCGACGTCGTGAGCAGCGTCGCCGCGCCCGCGTGGTGCACGATCGCGGCGCAGGTCGGCACCAGCGCGTGCCACGGGACGTACGACACGACCCGGACGTTGGCCGGCAGCGTCCCGAGCTTCTCCTGCTCGGCCTCGGCGACGGTCGCGACGACCTCGACGTCCAAAGTGGACAGTTCGGTGAGGACGTCCCGCAGCGGGACGGTGTAGCCGGTGAAGATCTCCGTCGCGGTCAGGCCGAGGGTGAGGCCGACGCGGGGGCGTTCCGGCGGGCGCTTGAGCCAGTCCGGGATCACGGCCGGGCCGCCGTAGGGGACGTACTGCGTGCGCACGTAGCCGAGGTCGGCGTTCTCCTGCAGGCTCGCCGGGAACTGGTCGATCGTGAAGTGCCCGGTGGTCATGTCCTCGGTGAACGCGAAGCCGTACTTGCGGCCGTACGCGCCGAGCCAGTCGGCCAGCGGGTCTTTCGCCGGCCGGGTCCGGCGGAAGTGCTCGCGGGTCAGGCCGAAGACGTCGACGCTGAACAGCATCCGCGCGTGCGCCGCGCCGCACGCCTTGGCCGCGATCGGCCCGGCGAGGCAGAACGGCTCCCACACCACGAGGTCCGGCTGCCAGGCCTGGGCGAACTCGACGAGCCCGGCGAGCATCGGCACGTTGTCCGGCCGGTGGATCGACGCGACGGCGTGCTCCTGCTTCTCGACGAGGTCGTCCTCGTTCCCGTCGAGGACGTCCCACGGCGAGGGCAGCCCGGCGCGGGACTGTTCCAGCAGCTCGGGCCGGGTGCCGCGCCACTTGTCGACGTCCCGCCCGACCGGGACGGCGGTCAGGCCGGCCTGGGTGATGACGTCGGCGAACCCGGGCTGGCTCGCCACCCGCACCTCGTGCCCGGCGGTGCGCAACGCCCACGCCATCGGCACGAGGTACAGGAACGTGCTCTTCTCCGGGTTGACCGCGAACAGAACGCGCATGGCCGGCTCCTAGCGGGTTCGGTGCTTGGCGGTCAGGGCTTCGATCTCGGGGACCAGGTCGTTGGGGCTGGGCAACCCGCGGATCTCGGCCTGGAGGCGGCGGGCCGCCGTGGTGAAGGACGGCTCGTCGAGCAGGCGCAGGACGCCTTCGCGGACGTTCGCGCCGGTCACCTGCGTCGGGTCGAGGTTGAGGCCGGCGCCCTGGGCGGCGAGGCGGTGGCCGAGCGTCGGCTCGTCGAAGTGGAACGGCAACGTCAGCTGCGGGACGCCGTAGGGCGCGAACGCCGTCAGCGTGCCGAAACCGGCGTGCGTGATCGCCGCCGTGCACGTCGGGGCGAGCGCGTGCAGGGCCACGTACGGGACGAGCCGCGCGTTGTCCGGGATCCGCTGGAGTTTGGCCTGTTCGGCCTCGGCGACCGTGGCGACCAGCTCGATGTCCAGGTCGGCGAGGGAGTCGAGGATGTCCTGGACGTTCACCGTGTAGCCGGAGAAGTACCCCGTCGCGCTCAGGCCCATGGTGAGGGCGACGCGCGGGCGTTGCGGCGGCAGCTGCAGCCAGCGCGGGACGACCGCCGCGCCGCCGTAAGGGATGTACGGCGTCCGCAGGTAGTGCAGGTCCGACTCGGTCTGCAGGCTCGCCGGGATCTGGTCGATGGTGAACTGGCCGACCGTCATGTCCTCGCTGAACTCCGCGCCGTACTTGCGCGCGTATCCGCCGAGCCAGTCCGCGAGAGGGTCGTTCCGGCCGTCGCGGATGCTCAGGAAGTGCCGGCGGGCAAAGGCGTAGACGTCGACGCCGTAGAGCAGCCGGGCGTGGGCGGCGCCGCAGGCCTTGGCCGCGATCGCGCCGGCCGGGGTGAACGGCTCCCACACGACGAGGTCCGGTTCCCAGTCGCGGACGAACTCGACGAGCGCCGACATGATGGCGAACGTCTCGAACCGCGCGCCCTCGGCGACCTCGGTGAACGCGCGGTGGGCGCGGTCCCAGTCGGTCGAGTCCGGCTCGTCCAGCACCGCGTACGGGTCCGGCAGCCCGCGGCGCGCCTCCTCCAGCGCGGCGCTGTCCATGCCCATGGCCAGCAGCAGCCGCGGGATACCGAGGTCCCGTCCGAGCGGCACGGCGGTGAGCCCGGCCTGGGTGATCTCGTCGGCGAACGCGGGCTGGCTCGCGACGCGCACGTCGTGCCCGGCGGTGCGCAGCGCCCAGGCCAGCGGCACCATGCTGTTGAACACGGTCGTCCCCGGGCTGACGGTGAACAGGACCCGCATTACGACCCCCTGCGGTACTGGGCGGCCAGCTGCTCGGCGACCGCGTTGGGTGTGGGCATGGCTCGGATCTCGTCGCGTAGGACGGCGGCCCGGTCCGCGAAGGCGGGCTCGTCGAGCAGGCGGGCCACGGCGTCCGCGACCACTTCGCCGGTGGCTTGGTCGGCGCGGACGGCGAGGGCGCCGCCTTGCGCGGCGGCGCGGGCGGCGAAGACCGGGCCGTCGAAGTCCCACGGCGTGCACAGCTGCGGGACGGCGTGGCGCGCGGTCGTCAGGAAGGTGCCGAAACCGCCGTGGGAGACGACCGCCGAGCACGTCGCCGCCAGGGCTTCGAGCGGCGCGTACGGCACGATCCGGACGCCGTCGGGGATGCTCGCCAGCTTCGCCTTCTCGACGTCCGGCAGGGTGGCGACGACCTCGACGTCCAGCTTGACCAGGTGATCCAGCACGTCCTGCACCGCGACCGAGTATCCGGCCTCGTGGTCGGTGAGGCTGATCCCCATGCTCAACGCGACCCGCGGTTTCTCCGGCGGCTCGCGCAGCCAGTCCGGGATGGACGCCGATCCGCCGTACGGAAGGTATTGCAGCGGCACGGTTTCCAGATCGGTCGCGAGCCGAAGGGACGCCGGGAGCTGGTCGATCGTGAACTGCCCGGTGACCAGCTCCTCGGTGAACTCGCCGCCGTGCTTGCGCGCGTACGCGCCGAGCCAGTCACCCAGCGGATCGCCGGCGGCGGGAAACGACCGCGTGACGCCGAAGACGTCGGTGCTCCACAGGATCCGGCCGTGCGCGGCGCCGGACGCCAGCGCCGCGATCGGGCCCGCGAAGCACAGCGGCTCCCACAGCACGAGGTCCGGCTCCCAGGCGCGGGCGAACTCGACCAGGCCGCCGATCATCGGGAAGCACGCGGGCTTGTGCCAGTAGTGCAGGATCGCCGCGTACGACTCCTCGAGGTACTCCGGCGTCGCCTTCTCCGGGAACTCCGCGACCTCGTACGGCACCGGCAGCCCGTAGGCCGGCCGCCACTGGGTGCCGCGGTAGTCAGGGTGGCGCGGCATGAGGTCCCACAGGTCGCCGTCGCGGCCCACGGGCACCGCCGTCAGCCCGGCCTGGGTGACGACGGGCGCGAACTTCGGCTGGCACGCGACGTGCACCTCGTGCCCGGCGGTGCGCAGCGCCCAGGCCAGCGGCACCATCGGCAGGAAGTGCGCCTTCTCGGGGTTGGCGGCGAAGAGGACCTTCACGCGATGGCCACCTTCGCGACGCGGCGGGCGAGCTGGTCGGCGACGTCGTTGGGCGTCGGCATGGCGAGGATCTCGTCGCGCAGCCGGTGGGCGCCCTCGGTGAACTTCGGCTCGGTGAGCACGCGCAGCAGCCGGTTGCGCAGCACCCCGCGCGCCGACGCCTGGTGGACGTGCAGCGCCAGCCCGGCTCCCTGCGCGGCGACGCGCTTGGCGAGCGCGGGCCCGTCGGCGTTCCAGGGCACGATGACCTGCGGCTTTCCGTGCAACGCCGTCGTCGCGAGGGTGCCGTAGCCGGCGTGGTGGATGACGGCGGTGCAGGTCGGGACCAGCGCGTGCAGCGGCACGAAGGACACCATCCGCACGTTGTCCGGGACCTGGCCGAGCTTCTCCTGGACGCTCTCCGGGATCGTCGCGACGAGTTCCATGTCCACATCGGACAGTTCGTCGAACAGGTCCTCGAGGTCGACCATGTCGCCGCTCGACTCGGCGATGCTGATGCCCATGGTGAGCGCCACCCGCGGCTTCTCCGGCGGCGTGCGCAGCCAGGCCGGGAGCACGGCGGGGCCGCCGTAGGGCACGTACCGCATCGGCACGTAGTCGAGGTCCGCCTCCACGCGCAGCGACGGCGGCAGCAGCGAGATCGTGAACTCACCGGTGACGAGGCGTTCGCTCCACGGGACGCCGTACTTGCCCGCGGCCGGCGCGAGCCACTCCTTCAGCGGGTCTTCGGCGCCTTCGGGGCTGAGCCGGGTGAAGTGGTCGCGGGTGACGCCGAAGGTGTCGAGGCTGAACAGCAGCCGCGCGTGCGCCGCGCCGACGGCCTCGGCGGCGATCGCGCCCGCGTACGTCGACGGCTCCCAGATCACCAGGTCCGGCTGCCACGCCTGGGCGAACTCGACCAGGCCCGGGATCAACGGGACGTTGCTCATCTTGTGCCACTTGGTGACGTGCAGCTTGTAGCCGTCGCGGAGGTACTCGTAGGAGACGTCCTCGGGGCGCCAGTCGACGGTGTCGTAGGGCACCGGCAGGCCGTTGAGCCCGACGCTGAACCAGTTCGTGTCCCGCGCCATCAGCTGCCAGAGGTCGCGGTCCGGCCCGACCGGCACGGCGGTGAGCCCGGCCTGCGTGACGACGTCGGCGAACTTCGGCTGGCACGCGACCCGCACCTCGTGCCCGGCGGTGCGCAGCGCCCAGGCGAGCGGCGCCATGGCGAGGAAGTGGGTCTTCTCCGGGTAGGTGGTGAACAGGACGCGCATGGCCTCATCCCTCGGTTAGCTGGTGGGCGACGTCGTTGGGTGACGGCATCGCGAGCATCTCGTCGCGCAGGTGGGCGGCGCCCTTGGTGTACGCGGGTTCGTGCAGCAGCCGGACCAGCGCGTCGCGGATGCCTTCGGTGGTGGCTTCGGTGGCGTGGATGGAGATGCCCGCGTCCTGCGCCGCGAGGCGGGCGCCGAGCGTGGGCTGGTCGACGTCCCAGGGCAGGGTCAGCTGCGGGATGCCGCGCAACGCCGTCGAGGCGAGGGTGCCGACGCCCGCGTGGTGGACGGCGACCGAGCACGTCGTCAGCAGCGCGGTCAACGGCACGAACGGGACCAGGCGCGTTCGCGAGGGGACCCGGCTCAGCCGGGTCTCGGGGGTGACCGTGGCGACCAGCTCGACGTCGAGGCCGTCGACCGCGTCGAGGACGTCCTGCAGGTCGACCGGGTAGCCGCCGGTGCGGTCGTGGGCGGTCAGGCCCATGGTGAGTGCGATGCGTGGGCGCGAAGGTGGCGTCGAGAGCCAGTCCGGGACCACCGCGGCGCCGCCGTAGTTCACGTACCGCATCGGGACGTGCTCCAGGTGCGCCCGGTGGCGCAGGGACGCCGGGAGCTGGTCGATCGTGAACTGCCCGGTGACCATGTCTTCGCTGAACTCGCCGCCGTACTTGCGCGCGTACGCCCCCAGCCACTCGCCGAGCGGGTCCGGGGCGCCGTCCGGTCGCAGCCGGAGGAAGTGGTCGCGGGTCAGGCCGAAGACGTCCTCGCCGATCAGGATCCGGCCGTGCGCCGCGCCGCACGCCTTGGCCGCGATCGCGCCGGCGTACGTCGTCGGCTCCCACAGCACGAGGTCCGGCTGCCACCACTGCGCGAACTCGACGAGGTCGTCGATCAGCGGGACGTTGCTCGTCTTGTGCCAGCGCACGGCGATGTCGCGGTAGCCGCGCAGCACGTGGTCCCAGTCCGGTGTGGACAGTGCGGCCGTGTCGTAGGGCGCGGGCCAGCCCGTCTCGACGCCGAACAGGTGCTCGGGCCCGGTGCGGCGCAGCAGGTCCCACAGGTCGCGGTCGTGCCCGACCGGGACGGCGGTGAGCCCCGCCCCGGTCACCGCCCCGGCGAGCTTGGGCTGCACCGCCACCCGGACGTCGTGCCCGGCGGTGCGCAGCGCCCACGCGAGCGGCACCATCATCAGGAAGTGGGTGCGCTCGGCGTAGGTGGTCAGCAGGACGCGCATGTCACCGCGCCCGGTGCTTCACGACGAGCTCTTCGATCCGCGGCACGGCCTGGTTCGGCGTGGGCAGCGCGAAGATCTCGTCGCGCAGGGCCACCGCCCGGTCCTGGAACACCTGCTCGGTGAGCAGCCGGTCGATCGCCGTGCGGAACTTCTCCGGCGTGACCTCGGAAACGTGGATCGACAGCCCGGCGCCCTGCTTCTCCAGCATCTTGCCGAGCGTCGGCTGGTCGTAGTGGTAGGGCAGGGCCAGCTGCGGCACCGGGTGACGCGCGGTGGTGCCCATGGTCGCGGCGCCGGCGTGGTGCACGACGACCGAGCACGTCGGGGCCAGCGCGTGCATCGGCGCGAAGTCGACGATCCGGGCGTTGTCCGGCGTCTTGCCGAGCAGCGGCTGCTGCGACGCGGCGACCGTGGCGACCACCTCGACGTCGAGGTCGGCGACGGAGTCCAGCAGGTCGCTCAGCGGCACGTTGTAGCCGCGGTAGACCTCGACGGCGCTGTTGCCCATGGTGATCGCGATCCGCGGCTTCACCGGCGGCGTCTGCAGCCACTTCGGGACGACGGACGCGCCGTTGTAGGCGATGTACTGCGTCCGCACGTACTCCAGGTCGGCCTCGTCCTGCCAGCTCAGCGGGAACTGGTCGAGGGTGAAGTCGCCGGTGAACATGTCCTCGGTGAAGTCGAAGCCGTACTTGCGGGCGTACGCGCCCATCCACTCGGCCAAGGGGTCGCGGCGCTGGTCGGCCGGCTGCGCGTCCCGCAGCTTCACGAACTGCTGCCGCACCTTGCCGAAGACGTCGACGCCGAACAGCAGCCGCGCGTGCGCCGCGCCGCACGCCTTGGCCGCGATCGCGCCGGCGAAGCTCAGCGGGTCCCAGACGACGAGGTCGGGCTCCCAGTAGCGGGCGAACTCGACGAGCCCGGAGATGATCGGGAAGTTGCCGTACTTGTGCCACTCGATGCCCTCGTTGGCCATCGTCGAGACCATGTGTTCCCAGGTGGCTTTCTCGGGCTCTTCGTAGACGTCGTAGGGCGCCGGGATGCCCGCGCGCTCGTTCTCGACGCCGCGGGTGCGGGCGGCGACCTTGTGCATGTCGCGGCTGTGCCCGACGGGCACCGCGGTGAGCCCGGCCTGCAGGACCTCGTCGACGAACTCGGGCTGGCTGGCGAACCGGACCTCGTGCCCGGCCGTCCGCAGCGCCCAGGCGATGGTGAACATGTACTTGTAGACGGTCCGGGGCGGGTTGGAGACGAACAGGATGCGCATGGGCTTTCCTCCGGTCAGCGGGCTTCGGATGGCGAGGGAGCGGCGGCCGGCAGGCGCAGCACACTCGCGCGGACGGCGGGGCTCGACGTCCGGGAGCTGCGCCGGTACCGGGTGGCGAGGTCGCGGAGCGCCGGGAAGGCGCCGGTGAGAACGCGCGTGGGTTCCTCCGCTCGGCGAGCTTCGAGCACGAGTGCGGCGGCCGTTCCCGTGGCCGGGAAGGCCGGACGGCCGGGGCCGGGCCGGGTGGTCCTCATGCGTTCCTCCGGGCGACGTGGTCTTCGAGCGCCTGGACGACGTCGTTGGGCGAGGGCGTGGCGGCCATCCGCGCGGCCAGTTCCCGCGCCCGGGTGGTGAACGACGGCTCCGACAGCAGCCGCAGGACGTTCGCGCGGACGGCCTTGCCCGAGACCTCCGAGCCGGTCAGGGTCAGTGCGGAACCGTGGACCGTCGCGCGGCGGGCCAGCTCCGGCTCGTCGAACTCCCACGGCACGGCCAGCTG
This sequence comes from Amycolatopsis sp. WQ 127309, assembly GCF_023023025.1. Classification (NCBI taxonomy): domain Bacteria; kingdom Bacillati; phylum Actinomycetota; class Actinomycetes; order Pseudonocardiales; family Pseudonocardiaceae; genus Amycolatopsis; species Amycolatopsis sp. WQ 127309. The sequence continues at coordinate 611,434 of NZ_CP095481.1, read as the reverse complement.
CGGGACGCCGTAGCGGGCCGTCGTCAGGTAGGTGCCGGGCCCGGCGTGGTTGATGACCGCCGCGCACGTCGGCACGAGCGCGTGCAGCGGCACGTACGGCACGATCCGGGCGTTGGCCGGGACTTCCGTGACCTTGGCGGCTTCGGCGTCGGGCAGGGTGGCGACGATCTCGGCGTCCACATCGGACAGTGCGGCCAGGATGTCCGGGACGCTGACCGTGTAGCCGCCGAAGTGCTCGGTGGCCGTCGTGCCGAGGGTCAGGCCGATCCGCGGCCGGTCGCTCCTGCGCTTCAGCCAGTCCGGGACGCCGGCCGCGCCGCCGTAGGGGACGTACTGCACCGGCAGCGTCGGCAGCCGCGTGTCGAGGCGGATCGGCTCCGGCACCGGGTCGATCGTGAACTGCCCGGTGATCAGCTCCTCGGCGAAGGCGAAGCCGTACTTGCGGCCGTACCCGGCGATCCAGCCGGCCAGCGGATCGGGGCCCGGGCCGAGGGCGCGGAACCGTTCGCGGGCCGCGCCGAAGACGTCGATGCTCCACAGGAGACGGCCGTGTGCCGCACCGCACGCCGCGGCCGCGATCGCGCCCGCGTAGGTCGTCGGCTCCCAGATCACCAGGTCCGGCTGCCACGCCCGGGCGAACTCGACCAGGCCGGTGACCAGCGGGAAGTTGTTCTGCTTGTGCCAAAGCTCGAGGATCGACGCATATCCGGAAGCCATCTCCTCGCGCGTACCGACGCCGGAAACGGCGGCGTCATAAGGCGAAGGCAGGCCGACGCGCTCGGCTTCGGCCAGGTCGGGGTAGGCCTCGGTGAGCCGCCGCCAGTTGCCGACGCCGCGGCGCCCGACCGGCACGGCGGTGAGCCCGGCGCCGGTGATGACGTCCTCGAACCCCGGCTGGGTCGCCACCCGCACCTCGTGCCCGGCGGTGCGCAGCGCCCACGCCAGCGTGACCATCGGCTGGAAGATGGTCTTCTCCGGGTAGGTGGTGAGCAGGACGCGCATGGTCTCTCTTCCGGTCAGCGAGCGCGGTACTTGGCGGTGAGGTCTTCGAGTTCGGGGACGATGTCGTTCGGGGACGGCAGGGTGTCCATTTCGGACTGGAGGTTCGCCGCGCCGCGCGTGAAGGACGGGTCGTCGAGCAGCCGACGGACGCTCTCGCGGATCGTGTCGGCCGTGGGTGAGCGCAGGTCGATGCCGGCACCGACGCGGGCCAGGCCGGCGGCGAAGATCGGCTCGTCCAGGTGGTGCGGCACGCACAGCTGCGGGACGCCCGCCCGGGCGAACGTGGCGAGGGTACCGAGGCCGCCGTGGTGGACGGCGGCCGCGCACGTCGGCGCCAGCGCGTGCAGCGGGACGTACGAGACCAGGCGGACGTTCGCCGGTACCGTGCCGAGGCCCTGTGCCGTCGCCACGACCTCGACGTCCACATCGGACAGTGCGTCGAGGACGTCGGGCAGCGACAGGTGGTAGCCGCCGAAGATCTCGGTGGCGCTCAGGCCCATCGTCAGCGCGATCCGCGGACGCTCGGCGGGACGTTGCAGCCAGTCCGGCACCGTCGCCGGGCCGCCGTAGGGGACGTACTGGAAGCGCAGGTACGGCAGGCCGGCCTCGATCTGCAGGCTGCCCGGCAGGTGGTCGAGGGTGAAGTCGCCGGTGACCATGTCCTCGCCGAACTCGAAGCCGTACTTGCGGCCGTAACCGGCGAACCACGCCTCGAACGGGTCCGGCTCGGCGCCGCGCAGCCGCAGGTAGTGGTCGCGGACGCCGCCGAAGAGGTCGATGCTCCACAGCATCCGCGCGTGGGCCGCGCCGCACGCCCGCGCGGCGATCGCGCCCGCCTGGCTCAGCGGCTCCCAGACGACGAGGTCCGGCTTCCAGGCCCGCGCGAACTCGACGAGGCCGGCCACGATGGGGAAGTTGCTCACCCGGTGCCAGCCGCGCACCGCCTCGGTCAGGCCCGGCTGCAGGTAGCCGAGGTTCTGCTTGGCGACGTCGTCGAAGGCGTCGTAGGGCGGCATGATCCCTTCGCGCATCGCCTCCGTGCCGCCGGCGCGCGTCTCGGTGATCCGCCAGAAGTTCCGGTCGGACCCGACCGGCACCGCGGTCAGCCCGGCCTGGGTGACGACAGGCGCGAACTTCGGCTGGCACGCCACGCGCACCTCGTGCCCGGCCGTGCGCAGCGCCCAGGCGAGCGGGACCAGGTGGTAGAAGAACGTCTTCTCCGGGTAGGTGGTCAGCAGGACTCTCATCGGACGCGCGCCTCGATCTCCGGCACGATCGCGTTCGGTGACGGCAGCCCGAGGATCTCGTCGCGCAGGTCCGCGGCCCGGTCCTTGAAGGACTGTTCGGTCAGCAGCCGTTCGACGCTCTCCCGGATCCGCGCGCCGGTCGCGCGGTGGGTCGGCAGCTCCAGCCCGGCGCCGTGCTCGGCCAGCTTGCGCCCGAGGAACGGCTGGTCGTAGTGGTGGTGCAGGGCCAGCTGCGGCACTGGGTGCCGGGACGTCGTGGCCATGGTCGCGGCGCCGGCGTGGTGGACGACGACCGAGCACGTCGGGGCCAGCGCGTGCCACGGCACGTACGAGACGATCCGCGCGTTGCCCGGGATGCGCGTCAGTTCCGCTTGTGCCTTCTCCGCGACGGTCGCGACCAGGTCGATGTCGAGGTCGGCGAGCGCGTCGAGGGCCTCCTGGACGCCGACGGTGTAGCCGTTGAAGTGCTCGGTCGCGGTCAGGCCCAGGGTCATCGCGACACGCGGGCGTTCCGGCGGCTTGGACAGCCAGCCGGGCACCACGGCCGGGCCGCCGTACGGGATGTACTGCGTGCGCAGGACGTCCAGCTCGGTCGCCGGCTGCAGGCTCGCCGGGAACTGGTCGATGGTGAACTGCCCGGTCGTCATGTCCTCGGAGAACTCGGCGCCGTACATCCGCGCGTACCGGCCGAGCCACGCGCCGAGGTGGTCGACGCGGCCGGGCTCCTCGGCCAGCCGCCGCCGGTACTGCTCGCGGGCCGCGCCGAAGACGTCGACGCCGAACAGGAGACGCGCGTGTGCTGCGCCGCACGCCTTCGCGGCGATCGGCCCGGCGTAGCAGAACGGCTCCCAGACGATCAGGTCCGGCCGCCAGGCGCGGGCGAACTCGACGAGCCCGCCGACCATCGGGTGGTTCGTCAGCCAGTGCCAGCCGCGCACCGCGTCGGCCATGCCGGGCTCGAGGTACTCCCAGGTGGCGCGCTCGTAGTCGTCGAAGACGTCGTAGGGCGCGGGCAGCCCGGCGCGCCCCTCTTCGCGGCCGTCGACGTCGGTGAGGCGGCGGTTGCGGGTGTGCCCGACCGGCACCGCGGTGAGGCCGGACTGCGTGATCACGTCCGTCAGCGCGGGCTGGCTCGCGAAGCGCACTTCGTGGCCGGCGGTGCGCAGCGCCCACGCCATCGGCGCCAGGTACAGGAAGACGCTCTTCTGCGGCGTGGTGGCGAACAGGACGCGCATGGTGCTCCTTTCCGGGTGCTCAGCGGGTGCGGTGCTTGGCGGTCAGCTCTTCGAGCGTCCCGGCCAGTTCGTTCGGGGTGGGGAGCGCGAAGATCTGGTCGCGCAGGTCTGCCGCGCGGGCTTTGAAAGACTGTTCGGTGAGCAGGCGCGAGACGGCGTCGCGGACGTTGGAGCCGGTCGCGTCGCCCGTGTGGATCTCCAGGCCGGCGCCGTGTTCGGCGAGCTTGCGGCCGAGGTAGGGCTGGTCGAAGTGGAAGTGCAGGGCCAGCTGCGGCACCGGGTGCCGTGCCGTGGTGGCCAGGGTCGCCGCGCCCGCGTGGTGCACCACCGCGGCGCACGTCGGGGCGAGCGCGTGCCACGGCACGTACGGCACCATCCGGACGTTCGCCGGCATCGACGGCAGCGTCCGCTGCACGTCCTCGGCGACCGTCGCGACCACCTCGACGTCCAGTTCGGACAGTCCTAAGAGGATCTCCGACAGCGGCACGTTGTAGCCGCCGAAGACCTCGGTCGCGGTGAGGCCGAGGGTCAGCGCGACCCGGGGGCGTTCCGCGGGCCGCTTCAGCCAGTCAGGTACCACCGCGGCCCCGCCGTAGGGCACGAACTGCACCCGGACGGTGTCGAGACCGGCGTCCAGGCTCAGCGACGCGGGCAGCTGGTCGATGGTGAAGTCGCCGACGGCGAGGTCCTCACCGGCGTCGAAGCCGTACTTGCGGGCGTAGCTGCCGAGCCAGCCGGCCAGCGGGTCGGCGCGGTCCGCCGGCGCCTGCCGGGCCTGCGTCCGCAGGTAGTCGACGCGCGTGGCGCCGAAGACGTCGATGCCGAACAGCAGCCGGCCGTGCGCCGCGCCGCACGCCTTGGCGGCGATCGCCCCGGCGTAGCAGAGCGGCTCCCACAGCACGAGATCCGGCTCCCAGTACCGGGTGTAGGAGACCAGGTCGGCGACCATCGGGAAGTTCGTCAGCCGGTGCCAGCCCTTGACCGCGGCGGTCATCCCGTCGCGCAGGTAGTCCCACGTGGCCGACCCGGGGACGTCGAACAGGTCGTACGGCGCGGCCACCCCGGCCCGCAGCGCCGCGCGTTCCTCCGGCCGGTTTTCGGTGATGCGCCACGGGTCCCGGTCGTGCCCGACCGGGACCGCCGTCAGCCCGGCCTGGGTGATCGTGCTCGCGAACCGCGGCAGGCTCGCCACGTGCACCTCGTGCCCGGCGGTGCGCAGCGCCCAGGTGACCGGCACCAGGTAGTTGAAGATGCTCTTCTCGGCGGGCAGGACCAGCAGGACGCGCATCGCCGGCCCCTCAGACGCCCGGCGAGACGGCGTCGCGCGCCATCGCCGCCGCGAGGTTCTCCAGGCCGTGCTCCAGCGAGACGCGCGGCGCCCAGCCGGTGGCGTTCCGGAAGCCCGACGGGTCGAGCACGAAGTCGAGCAGGTCGGTCGGCATCGAGTGGTCGGCCGGCGGCACCGACACCACCGGCACCGGTTCCCGCCCGGTCTGCGCGGCGACGGCCTTCGCGACCCCGCCGAACAGGTCACCGACGCTGGTCGCCAGCCCGGTGCCGACCAGCCACGGCCGGCCGTCGACGGCGTCCGGCTGGTCGAGCGCGGCCAGGAACGCGCGGGCGACGTCGTCGACGCACACCAGGTCCCGCTTCACGGTCCCGTCGTGCCACATGGTGAGCGCCTCGCCGGCGAACGCGCGGCGCATCATCGCCGAGACGACGCCGCGGTCGAGCGCGGGGGAGTCGGAGCCCTGGGTGTAGAGCGTGGCCAGCCGGAGCGACGCGCCCCGCAGCAGGCCCGTCTCGACGGCGTCGCGGATCGCGTGCTCGGCGTCCAGCTTCTGCCGGTCGTAGGTGGTGAGCGGCCGGTCCGGCTCGGTGCCGTCGATCCGGCCCGAGATCGAGCGCCCGGCCTGCGACATCGACCCGGCCAGCAGGACCACCGGCGGGTGCGCCGGCCGCTGGTCCTTCACGGCGGCGACGAGGTCGTGCACCAGGCCGACGTTGACGCGCTCGGCGACCGGGTCGTCCGACGACACCCGCCAGGTGCTGGCCCCGGCGATGTGCGCGACCAGGTGGATCACCGCGTCGGCGCCCTCGACGGCGTCGGCGACGGCACCGTCGGCGGTCAGGTCGGTGGTGCGGACGTCGATGTCGGCCCGCGCCCCGGCCGGGACCGTGGTCGGCCGGCGCCCGGCGAGGCGCAGGCGGACCGGCCGGGCGGCCAGTTCGCGGGTGATGGCGGTGCCCAGGAGCCCGGACGAACCGAGCACCGTGATCAGCGGTCGTGCCTGTTCGCCCACGGCTTCTCCTCCAGTTTCGCGTCACGATGAATGAATGGAATGGCTCTTCCGGGATGGGCCGGAATACCTCGGCCGGTGAGCTGTCCGCAGTCTAAGTCAGCTTCGCCGCCGTATCCAAAGAATTGCGCGGTCATTTCGACACGACGGCTTCGCGGTGTTCGTCCCAGCGTTTTTCGCCGGTCGCCACGGGCAGTGTGTCGATGTCGCGCAGGTCCGCCGCGCTCAGCCGGATCCCGGCCGCGCCGACGTTCTCCGCCAGCCAGCGCAGCCGCCGGGTGCCGGGGATCGGCACGACGTTGTCGCCGTGCGTGGTGAGCCAGGCGATCGCCACCTGCGCGGGGGTCGCGCCGTGCCGCGCGGCGACCCGCTGCAGGCCGTCGACGATGCGCTGGTTGCCGGTGAGCGCGCCGGCCTCGAACCGCGGGTCGCGCCGCCGCGAGTCGCCGTCGACGAGCTCGTCGACGGCGACCTGCCCGGACAGGTAACCGCGGCCGATCGGGCAGCAGGCGAGGAAGCCGACGTCGTTCTTCCAGGTCCACGGCAGGATCTCGTCGAGGTTCCGGCGTTCCCAGACCGACAGCTCGTACTGCACCGCGGCGATCGGGAACAGCGCGTGGATCTGCTCCAGCTCCTCCACGGTCGCGTGCGAGATGCCGAGGCCGAGGACCTTGCCCTCGGTGACGAGCTCGGCCAGCGCGCCCCACGACTCGGCCAGCGGCACGGCGGGATCGACGCGGTGCAGCTGGTAGAGGCCGATCGCGTCGACGCCCAGCCGGCGCAGCGAGCCTTCGCAGGCCTCGCGCAGGTATTCGGGACGCCCGTTGCGTTCCAGGGTGCCGTCGGGCCGCAGGATCAGGCCGACCTTGGTGGCGATCGTGGTCCGCGTGCGGTACGGCGCGAGCACCTCGCCGAGCAGCTGTTCGTTCGTGAACGGGCCGTAGACGTCGGCCGTGTCGAACACGGTGACGCCCAGGTCGACCGCGTGCCGGAGCACCCGGGCCGACTCTTCGTGGTCCCGCGCGGTCCGGGCGGGCCCGTAACCGTAGGACATCGAACTGCAGCCGAGCCCGATTTCACCGACGGAAAGCGTTTCGGTGAGTCGTGTGTGCCGCATATTCACCTCCGAGTGCCACTGGGGCGATTCATGGAGCGTCCGATCGCGGGGCGAAATGCGAATCGGCCGGGGGTGTCCCGGTGCCGGAAAGGAATTCGTGCGCGAGGTCCGGGTCGGCGCCGGCGACGAACGCGAGAGCCTGCTCGGTGCCGGCGTCGATCGCGCGGTAGTAGCGGTCGCCGGCCGCGGTCGGGACGCCGATCGTCATCCGCGAGCCCAGGCGCTGGAAGATCGTCTGCCGCAGCCGCCAGCCGATCACCGCGCGGGTGCGCAGCACGGTCGTCGAGCGGCCGGCCGCGCCGCTGCGCACGACCAGGTACGGGCCGATCAGCGCGTGGCCCAGCGTGCGGTAGGCGACCCAGGCCAGCGCCCAGGTCAGCGGCAGGAGCAGCAGCGGCAGCGGCCACCACGACGCCGGCACGACGCCGGTCGCGCCGAGCCAGGCGAGCAGGCCCGCGACGGCCGCCGGGCCGTAGGTCGCCCAGTAGAGCCGGCGCCGGAACGCGCCGACGGGGTGCCGCAGCAGCGGCGCTTCGAGGGGCTGGTGGCCGTCCGGGAAGACGAAGCTCGCCGCGTGCCGGGCGTCGGGCAGCGGGGTGCGCGGCAGGATGTTGGCCGACTCGTTGAGCGAGGCGTTGAGCCCGGTCGTGATCACCTTGGTCTCGGCCAGCCGCATCCACCGCCACAGCAAGGGTTCGTGCAGGTGCACGCCCCGGATCCGGCGGTCCTCCCGGTGCACGGTCTTGGTGGTGAACAGGCCCTGCCGGGTGCGCAGTTCGGTGCCGTCTTCGCCGCTGGTCGTGCGGACCAGTTCGAAGTTCCAGTGCTTCGCGGCGAAGTCCAGGCCGAGCGAGAAGTAGCCGAGGACGAACGTGATCACGACGGACGCGCCGATCGTGCGCCAGACGCCGAGGTTCGCCCAGTGGATCAGGCCCGCGATGACGTCGATCAGGTCGACGGCGAACGTCTGCATCGTGAAGTACAGCGACACGAGGAAAAGCACCCCGGCGAGGATCGCCCAGACGTGGAAAACGTTGTACCACAACCAGATCCAGCGCAGCCGGGCGATGACGACCTCGCGTTCCGCGGGTGCCTCGGCGTCGCGGGGGATCAGGTCGCGCCGCAGCTGGGCGGCCGTCTCCTTCGACAGCGCGTCGAGCTTGAAGGCGGGCGAGAAGTGCTTGCCCTCACCCGATCCGATGTGGACGACACGCAGCTTCACCAAGCGGTGCCGCAGTTTAGCGCTGCTGCTGACGCTGCGGATGCGGTCGCGCCCGACGTGCCGCTCCTCGCGGACCAGCAGGCCGGTGCGGCGTTCGACGCGTTCGGGCGTGACGCGGTAGCGGGTGAACAGCCAGCGCCACAGGTCCCGCAGGGTCATCAGCGCGCTGATGCCGCTGACCACCAGCAGCGGCCAGACCGGGCCCGAGTCGTAGAGGAAGTAGCTCGTGATGCTGATGGCGAAGGAGATCGTGAACTTGGCCGCGTTGACGTAGAAGAGCTTGATGTCCAGGCGCAGCCAGGGAAGTTCGCTCTTTTCGGCCGACGCGGGAGACACGGGCTCGGCCGTCGCTTCCGCCGTCACGTCGCGTCCCCGGGCGTGGCCTGGGCGATCTCGTTGAGCCGGCGGACCGCCTCCTCGGCGATCGGCGTCTCCAGGCCCTCGATCTTCACGTGGCCCTCGTGCGAGGCCGTGGTGACCTTGATGGTCGAGAGGCCGAGCAGCTGCTCGATCGGGCCCTGCACGGTGTCGATGCTCTGGATCCGGGACACCGGGACGATCCGCCACTCCCGGGTGATCCAGCCGCTGAGGGAGTACACGGCCTCGTCGGTCGTCTCCCAGCGGTGCACCAGGTAGCGGTAGGTCGGCATGAACAGGAGGTTCGCCGCGAAGATCGCGCCGACGCCCCAGGTGATCGGGTCCAGCCAGGTGCGGATGCCGGCGAAGACGATGTGGAGCGTGACGAACACGCCGAGCACGCCGATCGCCCAGAACAGCGTGTTCAGGGTGCGCCACAGGATGAAGCGGCGCGCGAGCCGGTGCCGCGGCGGCCGGACGGCGAGGGGTTCGGGCCGGACCGGGAGCACGGGCCGTGAAGAATCCGTGGTGGAGTGGTCCATCGGCTGAGCGTCCGATCTGTGAGGAGAACCGTGTCTCGCCGGCGGGACCCGGTGTGCGGACCCGGGGCGCCCGCACACCGGTGGTTCCCGGCTAGGCCTGGGTTTCGGCCTCGGGTTCCGGGGTGGCGCCGTCCGCCTCGGGGGCGGCGGAGGCGGGGGTCTCGGCCGGGGCCGCGTCCTCCTCGGCGACGATCTTCACGATGTAGGCGGCCAGGTCGCGGAACTCCTCGCCCTCGGTGAAGTCCTCGAACTTCTCCAGCAACTTGCGGTCGGTGGTGTTCTCGACCTCGAGCAGCACCTGCACCACGGAAAACGAGTCGAGGTCGCGCAGGCTCTCCGGCTCGGGCATGTCGGGCTGCTCGGCGCAGATCATCCGGGCGATCTCCCGGACCATCTCCTCGACGTCGTCGACATTGGTGAGGTCGACTTTCGTGGCGTTCTCTGACATGACAATTCAGCCCTTCCGCTTAATCGTCCGTGTGGCCGCGCGGCGAATCCTTCCCCTGATGCGGGGTGACGCGCTCCGGGCGAATGCCCCCAGTCGGCAGCCGGAACCCGGCCGAGGTTAGCCAGCACTCCGGCCCCGGTCAACAACACCGTGGCGGCCGTTGTCCCGCCGGCGGGACGGGCCGGTCAATGCGCGTCGAATGATGGCCGGCAAGGCTGTGACAGCCGAGCGGAAGTGTGCTTCCATGACTCCGGCGGCGCGAGGAAGCAAAACGAATAGGCGTCGCGTCGAATAGCCCATGTGTTGCGGCGTCCCGGAAGTTCACCGGGAATTCGCCCGCGTCGTACGAGCCCTGTCCGGTCGTGCCACGGCCGATCCCCTGGAGGTGACCCGCCCTGATGGCTCAATATGTCTGGGGTTATTTGCCGGAGTACGAGAAAGAACGGGACGACATTCTCGACGCCGTCGACACGGTCTTCCGCTCCGGCAAGCTCGTGCTCGGCCCGAGCGTGAAGGCGTTCGAAGAGGAGTTCGCCGCCTACCACGGCGTCGAGCACTGCGTCGGCGTCGACAACGGCACCAACGCCATCGTCCTCGGCCTGCGCGCCCTCGGCGTCGGGGCCGGCGACGAGGTGATCACGGTGTCCAACACCGCGGCGCCGACCGTGCTGGCGATCGACCAGATCGGCGCCGTGCCGGTGTTCGTCGACGTCCACCCCGGCACGTACCTGATGAACGTCGAGCAGGTCGAGGCGGCGATCACCGAGCGCACGCGCTGCCTGCTGCCGGTGCACCTGTACGGCCAGTGCGTCGACATGGCGCCGCTGGAGGCGATCGCGGCCGAGCACGGCCTGCCGATCCTGGAGGACTGCGCGCAGGCGCACGGCGCCCGCCACCACGGGAAGATCGCCGGGTCGATGGGCAAGGCTGCGGCCTTCTCCTTCTACCCCACCAAGGTGCTCGGCGCCTACGGTGACGGCGGCGCGACGATCACGTCGGACGCCGAGGTCGAGGCGAACCTGCGGCGGCTGCGCTACTACGGCATGGAGAAGGTCTACTACGTCGTCTCCACGCCGGGGTACAACAGCCGGCTCGACGAGGTGCAGGCGGAGATCCTGCGCCGCAAGCTGACCCGGCTCGACGACTACCTCGTCCGCCGCCGGCTCATCGCCGAGCGCTACGCCGAGGCGTTCGCCGGCACCGACCTCGTGACGCCGGCGCTCGCCCCGGGCAACGACCACGTCTACTACGTCTACGTGGCGCGGCACCCGTTGCGGGACAAGATCATCGAAGCGCTCAAGCCCGAGGGCATCGAGCTGAACATCAGCTACCCGTGGCCGGTGCACACGCAGTCCGGCTTCGCGAAGCTCGGCTACCGCGAAGGTTCGCTGCCCGAGACCGAGGCGGCGGCCCACGAGATCTTCTCGCTGCCGATGTACGCGTCGCTGTCCGACGTGGACCAGGAACGGGTCGTCGAAAAGGTGCGGGCGGTGCTGGCGAAGCTCTGACCCACCCGGTGGTCCGACAGACAGGAGAGCACGAGCATGAAGCGACTCGCGGTGCTGCACCGGGAACTCAACCCCGGGCCCGGAACCACCGGCGGCAGCATGATGTCCATGGTGGAGTTCCACGACTGGTGGGCCGAGCGGACGGCGGCCGGGCACTTCGCCGTCGACCGCATCCCGTTCGCCGAGCTCGGTGACTGGGCGTTCGAGGCCGGCACCGGGAACCTCGGGCACAAGAGCGGGCGCTTCTTCACCATCGAAGGCCTGCAGGTGCGCGAGGGCGGCGTCCCGACGTGGTCCCAGCCCATCATCAACCAGCCCGAGATCGGCATCCTCGGCATCGTCGTCAAGGAGTTCGACGGCGTGCTGCACTGCCTGATGCAGGCCAAGATGGAGCCGGGCAACGTCAACACGCTCCAGCTGTCGCCGACCGTGCAGGCCACGCGCAGCAACTACACGCAGGTGCACCGCGGCGCGACCACGCGCTACCTGGAGTACTTCGTCGGCGCCGGCCGCGGCCAGGTGCTGGTGGACGTGCTGCAGTCGGAGCAGGGCGCGTGGTTCTGGCGCAAGCGCAACCGCAACATGGTCGTGCTGGTCACCGGCGACGTCGAGCTGCACGAGGACTACTGCTGGCTGAGCCTCGCCCAGATCGGCGAGCTGTCCCACCGGGACAACCTGGTGAACATGGACGCCCGCACGGTGCTCTCGTGCATCCCGTTCGCCCTCCCGGACGGCGACGGCGCGACCGGCGAGGACTTCCGGGACGCGCTCGTGCGCTCCTACCAGTACGCCGCCGAGGACGCGCCGGGCCCGGCCCTGCACACCGCGGGCGACATCCTCAGCTGGTTCACCGAGGCCAAGACGCGCTGCGACTGGTCGGCCCGGCTGACGCCGCTGTCGGCGACGACGGGCTGGCACCGCGACGACGAGGAGATCGCCGACGACGCGGCGGCGAACTTCCGCATCATCGGCGTGCGGGTCGAGGCGGGCACCCGGGAGGTCAAGGCCTGGCGGCAGCCCCTCCTCCACCCCAGGGGGGAGGGGCACGCCACCTTCCTCGCCCGGCGCGTCCGCGGCGTGCTGCACCTGCTGGTGCAGGCCCGCCCGGAGTACGGCCTGATGGACATGGTCGAGATGGCGCCCACCGTGCACCTGCTGCCCGGCCAGGACGCGTCGTCGATCAAGGAGCCGTTCCTGCGGGACGTGCTCGAGGTCGGCGGGGTCAAGACGCACTACGACCAGAAGCTCTCGGAGGAGGGCGGCCGGTTCTACCACGCGCTGACCCGCTACCAGCTGATCGAGGTGGGCGAGGAGTTCCCGGTCGAGGTGCCGCCGAACTACTGCTGGATGACCGTGCGCCAGCTGATCGACCTGCTGCGCCACGGGCACTACCTGAACATCGAGGCCCGCAGCCTGCTGGCCTGCATCCACAGCCTCTGCTGACGCACGGCCCCGCCATCGACGCCGGAGGAAAACCGCACCGGGAAAGGGAGTTCGCGTGCGATTGCTGTTCACGACCGCGCCGTTGCGCGGCCATCTGTTCCCCCTCGTGCCGCTCGCCTGGGCGGCCCGGGCGGCCGGGCACGAGGTCCTGGTCGCCACGACCGAGGCGTTCGCGCCGGTCGTGCTCCGGTGCGGGCTGCCGGTCACGTCCTGGGGTGCCGCGCCCGACTTCGTCGAGCTGGTCGGCGGCGAACCGCCCGTGACGGCCGAGAGCACCGTGCTGCGCCGCGCCGAGCACGGGCACGCGTTCGGGCGGATCGCCCGGGCCTGCCTGCCCGGCGCGCGGAAGCTGGTGGACGCGTGGCGGCCCGACCTCGTCGTCAGCGAGCGGGCGGAGTTCGCCGGCCCGCTGGCGGCCGCGGCCGGCGACGTCCCGGTCGTCGCCTACCACTGGGGTGTCGCCCCGCTGACCGAGTACAGCCGGGCGGCGGCGATCGAGCTCGCCGCGGCGCCGCCGGACCCGGTCGCCACGCTCGACCCGTGGCCGCCCGGGATGCGGCTGCCGCACGCCTTCGGCCACGAAGGTGTCCGGGGCGGGTCGTTCAACGGCGACGTCCACCTGCCGGACTGGGTGTTCGAGCCGCGCGAGCGGCCGCGGGTGTGCGTCACCTTCGGCACCGTGCTGCCCGGGATGGCCGCCCTCGGGCTGCGCGAAACCGTGGCACCGATGCTGAAACTGCTCAAGGAGCTCGACGTCGAGCTGGTGGTGGCCGCCGCCGACGACGTGCTGGCGGACTGGCCCGAGCTGGCCGCCGCGGCCGACCGCGCCGGGCGGCTCCCGCTCGCCCAGGTGCTGCCGGCCTGCGAGGCCATGGTCAACCACGGTGGCCAGGGCACCGTGCTCACCGCGCTGGAGGCCGGCTGCCCGCAGCTGGTGCTCCCGCAGTTCGACGACCAGTTCGACAACGCCGCGGCCGTGGCCGCGAGCGGCGCGGGCCTGCAGCTCTCGCTGGACGAGGTGTCACCCGAGCGGGTGGCGCAGCGGTGTCGCGCGCTGCTGGACGAACCCGCCTTCACCACCGGCGCGGTGCGCGCCGCCGCCGAGGTCCGGGCCCAGCGCTCGCCCGCGGAAGTCGTGGGCCTGCTGGAGAAACTGGTCGCGGCATGACGAACTCTTTCTGGGACGAATTGGGGAGCTGGTAGCTATGCCGGGCGGAATGCGGATCGAAGAGACCAAGGTCCCGAATGCCTTCAGGCTGTTCCCGGAGCAGTTCCCGGACCAGCGGGGCCGGTTCCACGAGGCGTTCCGCGCGGACGCGCTCTCGGACCTGATCGGCTACCCGTTCGTGGTCAACCAGGTGAACTACTCCACGAGCCGCCGCGACACCGTGCGCGGCATCCACGGCACGACGCTGCCACCAGGGCAGGCGAAGCTGGTCACGTGCGTGCGCGGCGCCGTGATGGACGTCGTGGTGGACCTGCGCGTCGGTTCGCCGACGTTCGGCGTCTTCGACGTCACCTACCAGGACGAGGACTCCGGCACGGCGGTCTACCTCGCCGACGGTCTCGGCCACGCCTTCCACGCCCTGACCGACGACGCGTGCATGAACTACCTGTGCTCGCAGAACTACGTGCCGGGCACCATGCTCGTGCTGAACCCGATGGACCCGGACATCGGCATCCCGTGGGAGCTGACCGGGCCGCCGATCATGTCCGAAAAGGACGCGAACGGCGTCGGCCTCAAGGAGGCGGAGTCCGAAGGGCTGCTGCCGACCTACGAGGAGTGCCTCGCGCACTACGCGGCACTGGGGGCGGGCGCCGCCGCGACGCGGGCGAGCCGGCCGGCCTCCCCACTTCCCGACGAGCAGCGGAGCTTCTGCCGATGACGAGCTACCAACCGGCCCAGCGGCTGCGCTTCGGGGTGATCGGCTGCGCGGACATCGCCTGGCGGCGGACGCTGCCGGCGATGGAGACCGACCCGGCGATCGACGTCGTCGCGATCGCCAGCCGCGACGGCGACCGGGCCCGGACGTTCACCGACCGCTTCGGCGGCACGCCCTACGCCGGCTACCAGGCGGTGGCCGAGCGCGAGGACGTCGACGCCGTCTACATCCCGCTGCCGCTGATGCTGCACGCGGAGTGGATCGAACGGTGCCTCGACGCCGGCAAGCACGTGCTGGTGGAGAAGCCGATGTCCGACGGCTACAAGGAGTCGGCCCGGCTGCTCGACCTCGCCCGCGAGCGCGGCCTGGTGCTGCTCGAGAACTACATGTTCCTCTACCACTCCCAGCACGCGGCGGTGCGCAAGCTGCTCGCCGACGGCGCGATCGGGGACCTGCGCGGCTTCCACAGCGCGTTCACGATCCCGCCGAAGCCGCCGGGGGACATCCGCTACCAAGCGGACGTCGGCGGTGGCGCGTTCCTCGACTTCGGCGGCTACCCGATCCGCGCGGCGCAGCACCTGCTCGGCCGGGACCTGTCGGTGGAGGGCGCGGTGTTCCGCCGCGACCGCGCGCTCGACGTCGTGATGTCGGGCAGCGTGCTGCTGGCGTCGCCCGAAGGCGTGCCGGCCCAGCTGACCTTCGGCATGGAGCACTCCTACCAGAACAGCTACGCCCTGTCCGGCAGCACCGGGCGGCTGACGGTGGACTGGGCGTTCACCCTGCCGGAGACGCACCGGCCGGTGCTGCGGATCGAACGGCAGGACCACCGCGAAGAGGTGGTGCTGGCGGCCGACCACCAGTTCGCCGGGGCGATCCGGGCCTTCGTCGAAGCGGTCGTCACCAAAGCGCCGCTGCGCGAGGAGCACGACGGGACGCTCGAGCAGGCCGCCCTGATCGAGCAGGTGCAGCGGGTCGCCCGCAACGTCTGGATCTGAAACTTTCCCATACCCAAGAGGGAGATTGTGAGCATGTCGAACACAGCCGAATGCCGGATCTGCGGCGGCACGGTCGAAGAGTTCTTCGACTTCGGGCGCCAGCCGCTTTCCGACGCCTTCGTCGCGCCCGGCGCGGACCCGGGGAAGGAGTTCTTCTTCCGCCTCGCCGTCGGCCTGTGCGGCGGGTGCACGATGGTGCAGCTGATGGAGGAGGTGCCCCGCGAGGCGATGTTCCACGAGGAGTACCCGTACTACTCCTCGGGTTCGGTGGTGATGCGCGGGCACTTCGAGGACCTCGCCAAGCACCTGATCGCCACCGAGCTCACCGGCGACGACCCGTTCGCCGTCGAGATGGGCTGCAACGACGGCATCATGCTCAAGACCCTGGCCGACTCCGGCATCCGGCACCTGGGCGTCGAGCCCTCCGGTGGCGTCGCCGACGTCGCGGCGTCGAAGGGCGTGCGCGTGCGCAAGTCGTTCTTCGAGGAGTCGACCGCGCGCGAGATCCTCGCCGAGGACGGCCCGGCCGACGTCATCTACGCGGCCAACACCCTGTGCCACATCCCGTACATGGACTCGATCCTCGACGGCGTCAAGGCGCTGCTGAAGCCGACCGGCGTGTTCGTCTTCGAGGACCCGTACCTGGGCGAGATCGTGCGGCGCACGTCGTTCGACCAGATCTACGACGAGCACTTCTACTTCTTCACCCTGCGCTCGGTGCAGCAGATGGCGCAGCGCCACGGCCTCGAGCTCGTCGACGCGCAGCGCCTCGACGTCCACGGCGGCGAGGTGCGCTACACGCTGGCGCCGGCCGGCTCCCGGACGCCGTCGGACGCCGTCCGCGAGCTGCTCGCCGAGGAGCAGGCCGCCGGGCTGCACGAGCGGGCGACGCTGGAAGCGTTCGGCGCGAAGGTGCTGCAGGTCAAGGAAGACCTCGTCACCTTGCTGCGCAAGGCCAAGGACGAGGGCAAGCGCGTCGTCGCCTACGGCGCCACGGCGAAGAGCGCGACCATCGCCAACCTGTGCGGCCTCGGCCCGGACCTCGTCGAGTTCGTCTGCGACACCACGCCGGCCAAGCAGAACCGGCTCACCCCGGGCACGCACATCCCGGTGAAGCCGGCCGCCGCGTTCGCGGACCCCTACCCCGACTACGCGCTGCTGTTCGCGTGGAACCACGCCGACGAGATCATGGCCAAGGAGCAGGCGTTCCGCGACGCCGGCGGCCAGTGGATCCTCTACGTGCCGACGGTCCGGCTGGTCTGATGACCGAGACCACGACGTTCCCGCTCTCCTGGATCGGCGACTGGGCGCCGGAGCCGATCCCGGGCGGCGCGGCGGGCATCTTCAACTCGGCCGTGGCGGCGTTCGCCGTCGCCACGGCCTGGGAGGCCGGCGCCCTCGACGCGCTCGACGGCGGCGGCACCCTGGACGTGCCGGAGTTCTGCGCGCGCCGGGACCTGCACGAGCCGTCGGTCCGGAGCGTGTTCGCGGCGCTGGCCTCGGTCGGCATCGTGGTGCGCGAGGGCGACGCCGTCGTGGCCGGGCCGGAGTTCGCCGAGGTCTACCGGGCCAAGGCGTTCTTCCACTGGCTCACCATCGGCTGCGGCGAGCTGTTCGCGAACATGCCCCGGATCGTCCGCAACGCCGAGCGCACCGGCGACTTCTTCCGGCGCGACGCCGCGGCCATCGGGTTCGCCTGCCGGGACATCAACCGGCAGGCGTTCGACCCGGTGTTCGCCGACGCCCTGGCCGACCTGGACTTCCCGGTGACCAAGGTGGCCGACCTCGGCTGCGGCAGCGGCGGCCGGCTCATCGACCTGGCCCGCCGGTTCCCGGGCGTGCGCGGCGTCGGCGTCGACATCGCCCCGGCGGTGCTGCGCTCGGCGGCGTCGAACACCGAAGCCGAGGGACTGGGCTTCGAGTTCGTCGAAGCGGACGTTCGCGCGCTGGGGCCGTCACCGCGCTTCGAAGGCGTCGAACTGCTGACGTGCTTCATGATGGGCCACGACTTCTGGCCGCGGGAGCGCTGCGTGGCGACCCTGCGGATGCTGCGCGAGGCGTTCCCGGACGCGCGCCGGTTCCTGCTCGGCGACACCGCGCGCGTCGAAGGCGTGCCGGACCGCGAGAAGCCCGTGTTCACCCTGGGGTTCGAGACCGCGCACGACCTGATGGGCGTCGACCTGCCGACGCTCGCGCAGTGGGACGGCGTGTTCGCCGAGAGCGGCTGGCGCCTGCTGCGCGCCCGGCCGGTCGAGGTGCCCGCCGCGTCCGTGATCTTCGAACTGAGCTGATCTTTCGAACTGGCCTGAGAGGGGACGACCATGCGGGTCCTGGTGACCGGCGGAGCGGGTTTCATCGGCTCGAACTACGTCCGGCGGGTGCTGTCCGGGGGCTACCCCGCGCTGGCCGGCGCCGAGGTGACGGTGCTCGACAAGCTGACCTACGCCGGGAACCGGGCGAACCTCGCCCCGGTGGCCGGCAGCGAGCGGCTGAGGTTCGTCGAAGGCGACATCTGCGACGCCGCGGTCGTGGCGGACGTGCTGCGCGGCGTCGACCTCGTGGTGCACTTCGCCGCGGAGTCCCATGTGGACCGGTCGATCGCCGGGTCGGGCGACTTCGTGCGGACGAACGTCCTCGGCACGCACACGCTGCTCGAAGCGGCGTTGCGCGCCGGGACCGGCAAGTTCGTGCACGTGTCCACCGACGAGGTGTACGGCTCGATCGACGACGGCTCGTGGCCCGAGACGCACCCGCTGGAGCCGAACTCGCCGTACTCGGCGGCGAAGGCGTCGTCGGACCTGCTGGCCCGGGCGTACTTCCGCACGCACGGCCTGCCGGTGTGCGTGACGCGGTGCTCGAACAACTACGGGCCGTACCAGTTCCCGGAGAAGGTCGTCCCGCTGTTCGTCACCAACCTGCTCGACGGCGAGCAGGTGCCGCTCTACGGCGACGGCCTGAACGTGCGCGACTGGCTGCACGTCGACGACCACTGCCAGGGCATCCAGCTCGTCGCCGAGGCGGGCCGGCCGGGCGAGGTGTACAACATCGGCGGCGGCACCGAGCTGAGCAACCTGGACCTGACCGGGCGGCTGCTGGACGCGGCCGGCGTGGGCTGGGACCGCGTCCGCCGGGTCGAGGACCGCAAGGGGCACGACCGGCGGTACTCCGTGGACATCTCGAAGATCAGTGCCGAGCTGGGGTACGCGCCGCAGGTGAAGTTCGACGACGGCCTGGCCGCGACGGTGGCCTGGTACACCGCGAACCGGTCCTGGTGGGAGCCGTTGAAGGAACGAGCCGCCGAAAGGTGAAGACGTTTCGGGCCGGGGTCGGCTATGTTGGCCTCTTCGGTCGGCGTGCTGGGGGGTCGGAGGCGGTGGAAGGTGCGGGCCGGTACGACCTCGTGACCGAGCGGCGGTTCCTGAACCCGCTCGAAACCGAGGCCGACACGGGCCGCGCGCCCGCGGTGGTCGGCGACCGGTACGAGCTGGGCGAGCTGCTCGGCAGCGGCGGCACCGCCCGCGTCTACCGCGCCCGTGACCGCGACACCGGCACCGAGTGCGCCGTCAAGCTGTTCCACCGCAACGCCGCCACCCTCGGCCCCCGCCGCGCCCGCGAAACGGCGATCCTGCAGGGCCTCGACCACCCGGGCGTCGTCGGCCTGCACGACGCCGGCCTGGAAGACGGCCGCGCGTACCTCGTGGTGCAGCTCGTCGAGGGCGAAGACCTGGCCGAGCGCCTGCTCACCGGGCCGCTCGGCCTCGACGAGATCACGGCCGCGGCGCGGCGGCTGGCCGACGCGCTGGCCCACGTGCACGAGCGCGGCGTCATCCACCGCGATCTCAAGCCGGGCAACGTGCTGCTGGGCGCGGACGGCGCGATGATCACCGACTTCGGCGTCGCGTACCTGCTGGACACCACGCGCGTCACGGCGGTCGGCTCGGTCGCCGGGACCGCGGCGTACATGGCGCCGGAGCAGGTCCTCGGCGAGCCGGTGGGCCCACCCGCCGACGTCTACGCGCTGGGGCTCGTGCTCATCGAAGCCGTGACGGCCGAGCGCGAGTACGCCGGGCCGCGCGTCGAGGCCGCGCTCGCCCGGCTGAGCAGGCAACCCCGCATCCCGGAAGGCCTGCCGGACGAGCTTTCCCAGGTGCTGCACCTGATGACGGCCCGCGACCCGGCGTTGCGCCCGACCGCCGCCGAGGTCGTGCGGGCGCTGTCGGGGGTGTCGTCACCGTCGTCGTCGCCGTCCGAGCCGCTGCCGTCCGGTCTGGTGACACCGCCTTCGCTGCCCGCGTCCCGCCGCAAGCGCGGTGTGGTCGCGGCGGCCGTGCTGTCGCCGGTGGCCGCCGGGCTGGTGCTGGTCGCGCTGGTGACGGGCAGTGGCCGGGTGACCGACAGCCTGCACTCGCCGTCCTACCCCGACCCCGGCCGGATCCCGGCCACGTCGTTCGCCCCGGCGCCCTCGTCCATCGTGATCCTCACCCCGGTCGGGTCGGACGTGGTTTCCCCGCCGGGCGACGGGAAAGCGCCTTCCGGCGGCACCGCGGCGGCCGTCCAGGCACCCCCGCCGTCGATGACCACGGTGACGTCGACCGCGACCCGCGGCCCGCACCGCGGGGTCCGCCACCACACCCCGCTGAAGCACGCGACCAAGGCGATCCCCTCGGGCAAAGCCAAAGCCCGGTAGCGCCGCCACCGCCCGGGCCGAAGTCCGTGAATGCCACATTCACGGACGCTATGTCCCTCGATGTGGCATTCACGGACGTTCGCCGGTGTGTGGCCGGGCTCACGCGGGTGCGCGGAAACTCGTGGCCGTCGGAGGCCGGGATCGCCGAGCGCGTCCGGGCGGTTACCGGGAGCATGAAGGCATGGCGCGACGTCTGGCTGCGGCCCTCCTCCTGGTGGCACTGTCCCCGTTCGTCGCCGAGTTCCTGCTCGGCGACCAGTACCTCAGCGGCACCCCGCGACCCGGGCAGCAGTTCGGCCAGTTCGGCATGTTCGTCGCCTTCTACGGCAGTGGCGCGCTGCTCATCCGCGAGATCGCCCGGCACCTCAACCGCGGCTGGCCGACCATCCTCACCCTGAGCCTCGCGTTCGGCCTGCTCGAAGAAGGCCTGCTGACGCAGTCGCTGTTCAACCCGGACTACCTCGGCATCCGCGTGCTCGACGCCGGGCACATCCCGGCGCTGGGGATCGGCGCGCCGTGGACGGTGTACGTGCTGACGCTGCACGTCGTGTGGAGCATGGGCACGCCGATCGCGATCGTCGAGGCGCTGTTCGGCCGGGAACCGTGGCTGGGCAAGCTGGGCCTGGCGTTCTGGTCGGTCGTGTTCGTCCTCGGCTGCGCCGCCGAGTTCCTGATCTCGCTGCTGGTCGGGCCCGCGCCGTTCATGTCGGCGCCGGCCCAGCTGATCGTGGCCGGCCTGATCGTGATCGGGCTGGTGGTGCTGGCGATCCGCGGCTTCCGCACGCCGCCGCGCGACGCGCCGAAGGGCAACCGCTGGGCCGGGTTCGCGGTCGGCCTGGTCGCCGGCACGGGCGTGCAGCTGCTGGAACGCTGGGAGTCGATCTCGCCGTGGCTGCTGGCCGCGTTGATGCTGGCGCTGGTCGTGGTGGCCGCAGTGGCCGTGCGGGCCCTGAACCCACCGGCGTTCGCGCCGGCGGCGGGCACCCTGCTGACGTACTGCTGGGTCGGCCTCAACACCGCGATCGGCCAGGGCGCGGTGGCGATCGTCGAGCAGACGGTGCTGGTGGCCGTCGCGGTGGCGCTGCTGCTGGTGACGGCCCGCCGGACCGCGGCCGAGTACTGAAGTCCACAGTGGACAGCGCCTGGCGGGACGCCGTCCAGTGTGGACTCAGGTGCCGGCCGGTTCGGTCAGCAGCGCGGCGTCGACGGCGCGTCGCATGGCCGCCGCGGTGGCGGGGCTGTCCCGCGCGGTCGCGATCGCGGTGTTGACGAGCACCGCGTCCGCCCCGAGCGCCAGCGCTTCCGAAACCTGTTCGGGCGTACCGAGCCCGCCCTCGGCGACGACCGGGACGTCGACGGATTCGATCACCGCTCGCACGGCGTCCGGGTCGAGGACGCCCCGCGCGCTCGCCACCGGTGACGCCATCACGCGCAGCGCCACGGCGCCGAGGTCGACCAGCCGCTTCGCCAGATCGGCGTCGGGCCGGATGAACGGCAGCACCGAAAACCCGTCGGCGATCAGGGTTTTCGCCGCGGCGACGGTGGGTTCGCCGTCGGGCAGGTTGTCCGGCGTGCGGACGTCCAGCTTGATCACCGCGATGCCGAACGCGTCACGCAGTTTCTTCGCGGTGTCCACCGCTTCCGCGGCGGAGTAGGCGAACGAGGTCGTCCCGATCCAGCCGTACCGGGTGAGGTCCATCGCCTCGTCGAGGTCCGAGAGCAGCAGGCTCGCCCGGTCACCGGTGGGGTCGTAGGTGGTGATGAAGACGTCGCAGCCGCCGGCGGCCAGGACGTCGGCGACGAGCCGGGGGTCGGCGTACTGCTCGATCCCGACGATCAGCCGGGAGGTGAAGGAGACCCCGCCGGCCACCAGCCAGGGGGTGTTCACCGGTCTGTTCGCGTCGTGCACGATCCTCCTCGCAGATCGATGACTTCGACACCGGCGGCCGCCGGCGCCTCTGACCGAGGATGCCGCATCCTGGTCTGGACCAATAAAGCGGCCCTCTCCGAACGGGTTCGCTAGAGTCGCGACCATGGATTTCCAAGACGTGGTACGGCGTCGGCGCATGGTCCGGGAGTTCGGCCCGGAGCCGGTGCCCGCCGGGAGCCTGGAGCGCGTCCTCGACAACGCCACGCGCGGTCCGTCCGCCGGGTTCTCGCAGGGACAGGCGTTCCTGGTCCTCGAAGGCGACGCGCTCGAGCGCTTCTGGACGGTGGGCCTGGACGCCGTCCAGGACTCGGTGCGCACCGCGCCGCTGGTGATCGTGCCGCTGTCGTGCAAGCGGGTGTACCTGGACCGCTACGCCGAACCGGACAAGGGCTGGACCGACCGCGACGAGTCGCGCTGGCCGGTGCCGTTCTGGCACATCGACACCGGGATGGCGGCGCTGCTGATCCTGCAGACCGCCGTCGACGAGGGCCTGGGCGCGCTGTACTTCGGGATCGTCCCCGAGCAGGTGGCCCCGTTCCGCGCGCTGTACGGCGTACCGGACGACCAGGAGCCGATCGGCGCCATCGCCATCGGGTACCCGGCGGAGACCGTCCCGGTCGACCGGGAGCGGTTCAAGCGGCGCCGGAAGCCGCCGGCCGACGTCGTGCACCGCGGCCACTGGAGCTGACGCCCGGTTCCGGACCGTGGAATTCGTAGCGGCCCGTGTCGCCGCCGTCGCTTTCCGGGGCCCGGTTGCGCCGGTCGAGTCGGCCTTTCGCATTCAGCCAGCGAGGGCCAAACGGCCGTGCCAAATTGATCCCATGAGCGAATACCCGAGTTATCCGGCTTCGTCCGACCCATCCGCTTCGAGCGCCGCCGCCCCGGCCCGGCCGAGCACCATCGAGGCCTCGTTCTGGGCGTTCATCGCCTCCACTGTGGTCAGCCTGATCGGCGGCATCCTGGTCTTCGGCAACAGAGACGCACTGACCACCGCCACCCGCGACGCCAGCAGGCAGAACGGCACCGGCCTGACCGAGGCCCAGATCGACCAGGCGGTCACCATCGGCCTCGTCGTGGCGGTGGTGATCGCGGTCGTGATCGCGCTGCTGTACCTGCTGTTCGCCTTCAAGCTCCGCGCCGGCCGCAACTGGGCCCGCATCGTGCTGACGGTGATCACGGTGCTCCAGGTCCTGTCGGTCCTGGTCGGCCAGAGCACGTGGGTCACGTACGTGAGCGTCCTCGCCGCGGTGGTCGGCGTGGTGTTCTCGTTCCTGGCCCCGTCGAGCGCCTACATCAACGCGAGGAAAGCCGTCCGCTGACCCCGCGGGCCGCGCCGTGTCCCCCGGCGGCGCGGCCTGGGGTCACCCCGCCCAGCCGACGGCCGCTCGGGGCTACGTTTCAGCGACGCGGCCGCGGACCGGCACTTCACCAGACGAGCTTGATCCCGGCCGCCATCGCGCAGAAGCACAGCACCCACAGCACGATCGGGCCGGACGCGCCACTGAACTCCACGAGCTGCCCGACCTTCATCTTGATCTTGTCGAACCGCGCCTCGAACGCCGCGATGATCAAGAACGAGGCCAGTGCCGCCGACGGGAGCCCCACGATGGCGGGGAAGTGGTCCGTGACCAGATGCTGCACCCAGGGCTCCTGTTTCCAGGAAGCGATGGCGACGGGAAGGGTGAACACGGTCGCCTGCACGATGGCGACCACGCCGCCGAGCCACACCACGGCGTGCCGGACGACGGGGGCTTTCGAGCTCGAACCGGCGTCTTCGTCTTCTGCGTCCACCGAGGGAAGGCGTCGTCGTCGCCGAAGGCGTAACCGGGTGACCGCGGGTTCACCCGGAAGCAGCAGCGCCGGTGACGCTCAGCCGACGGCCGCTCGGGCGGCTTCGACGTCCGGGTGGATCTCCAGCATGTCGGCCAGCCCCAGCAGCGAGATCGGCCTCAGCACCGCGCGCTGGCGGGTGACGAGGACGAACCTCGTGCCGGCCGCGTCGGCGGCTCGGTGGGCGTGGATCAGGGCCGTCAGCCCGGTGGAGTCGCAGAACGTCACGTCGGTCAGGTCGGCGATCACCGGGGTCCCGGACTCGATCGCCGTCGCCAGGCGGTCGCGCAGCTCGCCGGAAACGGACGCGTCGATCTCGCCGGCCGCCTTCAGCACTGTCGCGGCGCCGGTGGACGTCAGCTCGAGCGCGAAGTTGACGCGGGCTGGCGGGCCTTCGATCACGGGTGGACTCCTCCGAGGGGTCAGCGCGGGACCACGCATGACGGAACCACGGCTGGGGTCTCAACCGTATTGACACGACCGTAGCAGCCGGGGCCGTCGGCGGCGCCGCTCCGGAGGCCGCGAAGCCGCGTACCGTGTGGAGGCGGCGACTGAGGAGGTCCTGGCGTGGATTGGTTCCTTGACCGGCAGGACCGCGCCTCCGCGTCGCTGCTGCGCCGCGAGATCACCGGCTACCTCGGCCGCCACGCCGTGGACCAGGCCGAGCAGATCGACGACGCCGCGTTGATCGTGGCGGAACTGCTCGCCAACGCCTACGACCACGGCCGCGGCGACATCTGGGTGTCGCTCCAGTGGACCGAGGTCCGGCCGGTGCTCGAAGTGCACGACATGGGCGAGGCGTTCACGCTGCCGCGGGAGGCGCCGACGGCGGAGCAGTACCGTGGGCGCGGCCTGTGGCTCGTGTCGCAGTTCTCCTCCGAGCTCGCGGTGGCCGCGAAGCGCGCCGGCGGGAAGTTCGTGCGCTCGGTGCTGCCCGTGGTCCGGCCGGTGGAGCTGACGCTCGACCTGCCCGCACGCCGCGTCAGCCCGCTGCCCGCCATGTCCGAGGCCCGCCCCGAGGGCGGGTTCGGCCGCGAAAGCTTCCTGCGCGCGCTGGTCGTCCAGCTGTCGACGGCCGTCGAGCAGCAGCAGGGCCCGGAAGCCGCGCAGCGCGCGATCGCCCAGGTCGCGGCCGACATCGGCGGCCAGATGGAGCAGGAGTACCGCGACGCCATCGCCACGCAGGCGGCCCAGCTGGCGCCCGAGCAGATCGCCGAGTGCCTGGTCCGGCTGAAGGCGGCGATCGGCGGCACGTTCCACGCCGTCGAGATCACCGGCGACCGCCTGGTGTTCGTCAACTCCGACTGCCCGTTCGGCGCCGCGGTGCGCCAGTCGCCGTCGTTGTGCCGCATGACGTCATCGGTGTTCGGCGGCATCGCGGCCCGCAACGTCGGCGAGTCGGCGGTGACGCTGGAGGAACGCATCGCGGTGGGCGATCCGCAGTGCCGGGTGGTCGTCCACCTGGGTGCGGCGGCGGCGAAGGCGGAGAACGCGCACCGCTACACCGCGAGCGCCTGACCCCTCACCGCCGCCGGAAGGCCAGCAGCGCGATGTCGTCCTCCGCGGCTTCGCCGAAGCGGTCCAGCAGGGTGTCGCACAGCGTCTCCAGGTCCGCGTCGTGGGTGACCGCCGTGCGGAGGAGGTCCATGCCGTCGTCGATGACGCTGCCGCGGCGCTCGATCAGGCCGTCCGTCACCAGCAGCATCAGCGAGCCGTGGTCGAGGGTCAGGGCCGTCGCCGGCGGGCGGGGCAGGCCGATGCCGAGCAGGGGGCCCGCGATCTTGACGTACCGGGCCCCGGCCGCGTCGGCCAGCAGCGGCGGGATGTGGCCCGCGCTGGCGATCTCCAGCTCGCCCGACGCGGGGTCGAGCACGACCAGGCAGAGCGTGGTGAGGCTGCGCGGGTGGTAGCGGCGCAGCATGGCGTCCAGCAGGTTCAGGATCTCGACCGGCCCGTGCCCCTCCACCGCGTACGCGCGCAGGGCGTGCCTGACCTCGCCCATCACCGTGGCCGCCTCGATGGAGTGCCCGACGACGTCGCCGACGGCGATCAGCAGGCGGCCGTCGATGTCGGAGACCTCGTAGAAGTCGCCGCCGATCTCCGCGTTGTCGCTCGCGGGGGCGTAGCGCGCGGCCATCTCCAGCTCGGGCCGGGCCGGGAGCTCGCGGGGCAGCAGGCTCTGCTGCAGCGTCAGCGCGAGCTGGTGCTCTTCGGAGAACGTCCGCATCGTCTCGCACGCGAGGGCGGTCGCCTGGCCCAGCTGCAGCAGCAGGTTGCGGTCGTCCTCGGACCGGATCCCCGACGCCGCCACGGTGATCGCGACGGGCACCCGCGACGGGTTCGGGTAGACCAGGGCCACCATCGAAAGCCCGTCCGGGGCCGGGAAGACCGAAGACGCCGGAGCGTCGGCGGCCACCGTCCCGGTGACCTGCTCCAGCGCGCGGAGGGTGTCCGCGCGGACGACCGGGGGCTCGGCGGCGGCGTCGGTCGCGGCGGAGCGCACCAGGCCGCGGTGGCTCGCGCTGACGACCGAGGCCGGGCCCTCGAAGATCGTCGCCGCCCCGGTGGCGGCCGCGGCGAGGACGTCGTCGAACGTGCGGGCGCTGTTCATCTCCAGGGTGGCGCGGGTCAGCAGGCCCAGCCGCAGCGCCAGCCGCTCGGCGCGGGTGCGGGCCCGGTAGTACCGCAGCGCGGCCTCCACGGTCGCCACCAGCTCACCCGGGTCGACGGGCTCGACGAGGTAGCCGTCCGCGCCGCGGTCGAGCCCGGCGGTGCGGTCCTCGACCTCGATGGCCGTCGCGGAGATGTGGATGACCGGCATCGCGGCCGTGCGGGGATCACCCTTGACCCGCTCGCAGACCTCGAACCCGCTCATGTCCGGCAGGTGGACGTCCAGCAGGACGAGGTCCAGCTCCTCTTCCGCGACGGCGGTGAGGGCCTCCTGGCCGGTGCGGGCCTCGGACACGCGGTAGCCGTTGCGGCGCAACCAGCTGCTGGTCAGGTACCGGCTGGCCTCGAGGTCGTCCACGACCAGGATGCTGGCCCGGCCGGGCTCGACTGGGGAATTCATCCGGTCACCGTCCTCGCCACGACCGCGAACGCTTCGCCGATGGCGAGCCTGAGGGTTTCCTGCGTGACCTGCGACTTGAGCAGCAGGCCCGCGCGGAGGCCGGCCCCGGTCAGGTCCAGCCCGTCCGGCGGCGACGAGGTGACCACGACGACCGGGATGTCCCGTGAGCCGGGTTTCTCCCGCAGCACCTGGAGCACCTCCTTGCCGTTCATCCCGGGCATGAACAGGTCGAGGAAGATCAGGTCCGGCCGGTATCCGTCGAGGGCCTCGATCGCCTCCCGCCCGTCCGCGGCGTGCCGGACGCCGGCGGCGACGCCGTGGACCAGCCGGGCGAGCCGGTCCCGGAAGTCGGCGTCGTCGTCCACGATGAGCAGCGAGTCGACGCGGGCGGGGGACGTCCGGGTCGGGTCGGGACGCGGCAGCAGGAGCACGACGGTGGTGCCCCGCCCGTGCTCGCTGTCCAGCGTCAGGCCGCCGCCCAGGATCTCCGCGAGCCGGCGCGCGTACGGCAGTCCGAGCCCGGTGCCCGGGGACGCGGCCTGCAGGTCGCTGTGGACCTGGTGGAACTCCTCGAACACGCGGTCCTGCTGGTCCGCCGGGATGCCGATGCCGGTGTCGGAGACGGTGAACCGGACGTCCTCGTCGTCGGCGTCGATCCTCAGCCGGACCTCGCCGCTTTCGGTGAACTTGAGGCTGTTGGACAGCAGGTTGCGCAGGATGCGGACGAGCATCGTCTCGTCGGTGACCACCGGCGGTGCCGGGTCGGGCTCCTCGATCACCAGCTCGACCTCAGGCGAGGGCACCGTCGAGCGCAGGGCGCCCCGCAGCTGGAGGCAGACGGCGGTCAGGTCGACCTGGGCCGGCTGCGCGACCAGCCGGCCGGACTCGGCCTTCGCGGTGTCGAGCAGCTCGTTGACCAGGGAAAGCAGTGTCGAGCCCGCGTCGCCGACCAGGCCCACCTGATGGCGTTGCTCCTCGGTCAGCGGGTCGGCACCGGGGCCGGTCAGCAGGCGCGCGAGGCCGATGACGGAGTTGATCGGCCCCCGCAGCTCGTGGCTGATGTTCGACCAGAACCGGGTCTTCGCCTCGCTGGCCGCCTTGAGCTGGCTCGACTTCTCGTTCAGCTCGGCGTAGAGCGCGACGACCCCGCGGTTCGTTTCCTCGAGCTCCTCGGAAAGCTCCTTGTAGAGGGCGACGACACCGTGGTTGGTCTCCTCGAGCTCTTCGTTGAGCCGCGTCAGCTCCTTGCCCTTCGCTTCGAGGCTTTCCAGCGTTTCGAGCAGCTCCTGGTTCTGCGCCCGCAGCTCGTCCATCGGGGTGCTCACCCCGCGCTGGGCCAGGATGCCGCGCAGCCGGTCGAGCTCGGCGTTGGTGAGGGGCCGTGCGGCGGGGGAGCGCAGCTTGTGCAGCGTGACGACGGTCTGGCCGGCCTCGTGGGTCACGTGCACGCCGTCCAGCAGCCGCTCCGCGGTGTCCCGGCCCGTCGTGAGCAGCGCCCCGGCCTCGGCGCCGAGCCAGCTGAACTCGACGGCGAGCGTGGGCGGCCCTTCCTTGAGCAGGAACCGGACGGTGGCCGTGGCCCCGGCGTGGACGAGGTCACGGCCGATGTCGCTGAGCACGGTGGCGACCCGGATCTGGTCCTGGCTCTCCAGGCCCACCGCGACGGCCACTTCGCGGCCGCACCGGCGGATCGTGAAGACGTCCGGTTCCGCGCCGACCGGCAACCGGATCAGCTCGTCGCGCTGCCGGGTGGTCATGGGCGGGGCTTGCCGACCAGCACGCCGGCGTCGTCGTGGCGGATCCCGGCGTCCCGCAGCAGCGCGGCCGCGATCGCCAGGGGAGTGGCGGCGAACAGCCGTTCGCGGCCGTCGACGCTCCACCGCTCGGTGAGGCCGTCGGAGTGCAGGACCACCGTCGAGCCGGGTGGCAGCGGGTAGTCGAACGCACGGATCGTGCGGGCCTGGTGCCCGGCGACGCCGGGTGCGGAGATCATGCCCTGCTTGCGCCCGCCGGCCACGACGCAGCCGGCGATGTTGCCCAGGCCGGCGAACCGGACGGTGCCGGCCGCGGTGTCGGCGTCCGCCACCGCGACCGCGCCGCCGCGGGTCCGGCGCAGGGCCTCGTGGATGTGCTTCACCACTGCCTCCGGCGGCTCGGTCGCGTGCTCGCGGAAAACGTCGGCGGCGGCGCGGGACGCCGCGGCCGCCAGCGGGCCGTGGCCCGATCCGTCACACATCATCAGCCGGAGCCGGCCGGGCTCGTGGTGCACAGCGTAGGCGTCGCCGCAGACTTCTTCGCCGCCGATCGGCCGGGTGATCCCAGCCGTGTCCGTTTCGGGGATCTCGGCGAGCGGGCCGCGCTTGGGGTGGAACCGCGCGGTGACGACGGTGCCGTGGCCGGGCTCGGAGAGCACCGAGGCCACGTCGGCGAGCCGGCGCACGGCACCCATGCCGACCCCGAGCGTGCCGGTGGTGGACTCGCCGTCCTGGCCGGCGGCGACGGCGTCGGCCATGCCGGGGCCGCGGTCGATCGCGACGACCTCGACCGCGGCCTGGGAGACGGCCCGGACGGACCGGATGACCACGACGCCCTCGACGGCGTGCTTGGTGAGGTTCGTCGCGAGCTCGGTGACGGCCAGCCCGATCTCGGCCACCCGGACCTCGCCGAAGCCGAGCTGGCCGGCGAGCGTGGCGGCGGCGCGCCGGGCCCGGCCGTGCGCCGTCTCGTCTTCGACCCGGAGCCAGGCGAAGTCCTCGGTGACCGGGAGGGAGCCGGTGGTGGTCATCGCGCCCACTTGACGACGGTGATGTCCGTCCCGCGGCCGACCTCGGTGTCCAGGTCGAACTGGTCCACCAGGCGCTTCGCGCCGCCGAGCCCGAGGCCCATACCCTTGCCGCTGCTCCAGCCGTCGGCCAGGGCGACGGTGACGTCCGGGATGCCGGGGCCGTCGTCGT
This sequence comes from Amycolatopsis sp. WQ 127309, assembly GCF_023023025.1. NCBI lineage: Bacteria > Bacillati > Actinomycetota > Actinomycetes > Pseudonocardiales > Pseudonocardiaceae > Amycolatopsis > Amycolatopsis sp. WQ 127309. Next base: position 581,664 of record NZ_CP095481.1, on the reverse strand, counting down.
GGAAGTGCGCCCGGACGCCCTTGCGGCGGCCGTCGGTGATCTCCTCGACGCGGGCCGTCCCGCCACCGCCGTAGATCAGGGTGTTGCGCGCGAGCTCGCTGGTGGCGGTGACCAGCTTGGTCTGGTCCACCAGGGACAGCTTGACCTGCAGCGCGTAGGTGCGGACGAGCTGGCGGACGCGGACGACGTCCTCGTCGGCCCGGATCACCTGCTCGTCCGTTCTGCCGGGGTCGGTCATCCCGTCACCGGAACGGGTTCCTCGTCCGGGCCGGCCGTGATCCCGGCGCGCCGGGCGGTGAGCGAGTCGAGCACCTTGATCCCGCGCTCGAGGTCGAGCGCCGTGCGCACGCCACCCAGCGTCAGGCCCAGCTCGACCAGGGTGATCGCCACGGCCGGGCGCATGCCGACGACGACGGTCTCGGCGTCGAACAGCTTCGACAGCGACGCGATGGTCGCGAACATCCGGCCGATGAACGAGTCGACGATCTCGACCGCGGAGATGTCGATGACCACCCCGGACGCGCCGGTCGCGCTGATCTTCTCCGCGAGATCCTCCTGCAGGGCCAGCACGCTCTGGTCCTGCAGGTCGATCTGGATGGAGACCAGCAGCATGTCGCCGATCTTCAGGATGGGGACCCGGTCCATCAGCGCGTCCGTTCGCGGGTACGGGTCACGACGACGCCGTCACGCTGCAGGGCGTGGCGGAGCGCGTCGGCCAGCGTGGCCTTGGTGGTGATGTCGCCGAACTCGATCCCGAGCGCCACGATCGTCTGCGCGATCTGCGGCCGGATGCCCGAGATGATGCATTCGGCGCCCATCAGCCGCGCCGCCACGACGGTCTTGAGCAGGTGCTGCGCGACCTGGGTGTCGACGGCCAGCACGCCGGTGATGTCGACGATCGCGTGCTCCGAGCCGGTCTCGACCAGCGCCTCCAGCAGCTTCTCCATCACGACCTGGGTGCGCGCGGAGTCCAGGGTGCCGACCAGCGGCACGGCCAGCACGCCTTCCCAGAGCTTCACCACCGGCGTGGTCAGCTCGAGCAGCTGCTCGGACTGCTCCCGGATGATCTCCTCGCGGGCGGCGGCGTAGGTCTCGAACGTCCACAGCCCGAGCGTGTCCAGCAGGGTGGAGAACGCCAGCACCTCGCGGAACACCTGGGGGTCGTCGGCGTTCTCGGTCAGCTCGGACACGGCCTGCTTGAGGGCGAAGACGCCCGCGGCGGTCTCGGACGGGCTGAAACCCTGGCGGGCCCGGCTGCGGGAGAGATCGGCCAGCTGCGCCTTGAGCTCGGTGAACTCGGATCGGTCCAGACCACCGTCCAGGGTGATCACGGCGGCGATCGCGGTGTACAGCTCGCGCAGGTCACGCTCGAGCTCCGTGGTCGTCAGCCGCCCGCGCAACGCCGTCCCGGCCAGCTCGGCCCAGCGGCCGACCAGCCGGTCGCGGTCCGTTTCGAACACCTCAGCCAGCCGGTGGGGCCGCCCGCTTTCCGCTACCACGGTTTCTCCTTGCGCCGTCACTTGTGGTGCTGACAGTAGCCGGTGACCCCGGCCGGGTTTCCCGTCGCGAGGGGTAATCCCGATGGGGGTACCCGCGCACCGCGGTTGGTGGACTGTTCACGAAAGGGGGATCGGTGTGACCGGTGCGGTACCGGGGTAATCCGGGGAAATGACGATGACCAGGGCGTATCGCGGCGGCGAACTGAAGGAGGAGGGTTTCCCGGTCGAGCAGGTGTCGGATTTCCTCGCCGACGAGGACACGACCGTGTGGGTCGACCTGTGCGAGCCGACGGAAGCGGACCTCGCCGCGCTGACGGAGGAGTTCGGGCTGCACCGCCTGGCCGTGGAGGACGCCGTCCACGAGCACCAGCGCCCCAAGCTGGACCGCTACGACCGGCACGCGTTCCTGACCGCCTATTCGGCCGAGTTCGACCAGGAGAACGGCCAGGTGCGGACATCCGAGCTGGCCGCGTTCGTGATGCCGCGCGCCCTGGTGACCGTCCGCAAGGACGACCGGTTCGACATGGCCGCCGTCGTCGCGCGCTGGGACGCCGAGAAGGACCTGGCCGGCTCGGGCGTGGCGTACCTGCTGCACGGGCTGCTCGACTACGTCGTCGACGGGCACTTCGAAGCCGTGCAGGCCCTCGACGACGAGATCGAGCGCCTGGAGGACCTGGTCTTCGACGACCGTCCCGACCAGGCCGAGCTGCAGCGGCGCTCGTTCCGGCTGCGCAAGAGCCTGACCGCGCTGCGCCGGGTGGTGCTGCCGATGCGGGAGGTCGTGAACGCGCTGATGCGCCGCGACCAGCCGTTCTTCGACGAGGCGACCGCGCCGTACTTCCAGGACGTCTACGACCACGTGCTGCGCGCGTCGGAATGGACGGAGTCGTTGCGAGAACTGGTTTCCACGATTCGCGAGACGCAGCTGAACCTGCAGTCCAACCGGCTCAACCTGATCATGAAGAAGGTGACGGGCTGGGCCGCGGTGATCGCCGTCCCGACCGCGGTGACCGGCTTCTTCGGCCAGAACGTGCCGTATCCGGGCAGCGGGAGCTCGCTCGGTTTCTGGATGTCGACGCTGGCGATCGTGCTGTTGTCGGCGTTGCTGTTCGGTATTTTCCGCCGCCGCGACTGGCTCTGACGGCGGCTCGTGCCGGCCCCGGCCGACGAGCCTCTGAAGCGTCAGCCGCGGAGCAGGACGAAACTCGCCCGCGCGACGGTCGTTCCCGCCGACGTCACCCGGCACGACGTGAAGACCGCGCGGCGGCCGACGCGGTCCACCGTCGTCGCCACTTCCAGCCAGCTGCCGACCGCGGCCGCCGAGAGGAAGTCGACCGTCGAGCTGACCGTGCGCACCACCGCGCCCTCGCCGATCGCGTGGCGCGCGGTGCGGCCGGCGGCGATGTCGGCCAGCGTCATCAGGAAGCCGCCGTGGGCCGTGCCGAGCGTGTTGCGGTGCTCGTCGCGGACGTGGACCCCGAGCACGCCGTCGTCGTTGACGTGCAGCGGTCCCACCAGCCCCGAGAACGGCGACGACTCCAGCACCACGAAGCCCGGCGGCGGGGTGCTCACCGGGCCGCCTGGAGAAGCCGGGCGAGGCGGTCGAGGTCGTCCTCGAGGTCGATCGACGGGTCGAGCAACCACTGCGCCTGCAGGCCGTCGGACGCCGCGATCAGCACCCGCGCGGCGAAGTCCGCGTCGACCGGTGGCGTCTCGGGCCGTGGTGATCCGCGGAACTTGCGGGCGAGGATCTCGCGCAGCTCGCGGTAGCGGCGCGTGAAGAACCCGTGGGCCGCGTGCTCGGGGTCGGGCGCGGCCGCGGTCATCTCGAGGAAGAGCCGGACGAGGCCGGGCGTCTTGGCGGTGTGCGCGGTCACGGCGGCGAGGTCGTCGAGGGGGCCGTCCGGGTCGAAGCTCGCGCGGTCGGCCGCGTCGCGCTCGGCGAGGATCGCCACGAACAGCTCGTCGCGGGCCGGGAAGTAGTGCAGCAGCCCGCGTTCGCTCAGCCCGGTCCGCTTCGCGATGGCCCGCAGCGACGGCCCGGTGCTGTCGCTCTCGGCGTAGGCGGCCAGCGCCTCGCGGAGGATCTGCTGCCGCCGGGCGATCCCCTTGGCGTACGGGCCGCGACGTGTCGGTTCGGGCATGGGCCGACGGTACCGGGAAATTGAAAACACAGCATCGCTGGGTTTTCGTGTAGCGTCCTCGCCGTGGAGAGATCGACGATGATCGACGCGAGCACCGTGCGGCTCGGCCGTCTCGGGCCGTTGCTGCTGCTCGGCCAGCTGGCCTGGGCCGCCCCGGGCGCGGCGAGCGGCACCCTGCTCGCGGCCCTGCTGGCCGGCGTCACCCCCGCGCACAAGGTCGGCGTCTTCACCGCCTACGCCGTGGCCGGCGCGGTGACGAGTGCCGCCGGCACCGTGCTCGGCGGGCTCCTCTCGGACCGGACGCGCAGCCGGCTGGGCCGCCGGTCGCCGTGGCTGCTCGGCTCGGCGTCGGGACGTGGGTGGCCGCGTTGTCTGCGCTGATCCCCGACCACGTGCCGGCCGGCTCGGTCGGCCGGGCGTCGGCGTTCGCCGGCTTCGGCTTCCTGCTCGGGCAGACCGCCGGCGGGGTCGTGGCGGGCGCGCTGGTGACGACGCCGGCGCGCGGGCTGATCGCCGTCCCGTGGCTGCTGGTGCTGGTCGCGGTCGTCCTCGCGCTCGCCGTGCCCGGGCGCGACAACCGGGACGAGCCCCGGCGGGTCGCCCGGCGCGACCTGGCGCTCCCGGCGTCGCGCGACTTCTGGCTCGCCTTCACCGGGCGGTTCCTGTTCATCCTGGCGATCCTGATGATCACGACGTTCCAGCTCTACCTGCTCACCGACTACCTGGGCCTGTCCACCGCCGAAGCCGGCCGGGTCGTCGGCCTGGCGACGCTGCTGGTGGGCGTGCTCTCGGCCGTCTCGGTGATCGTCGCGGGGGTCATGGCCGACCGGCTCGGCCGGCTGAAACCGGTGGTCGGCGGGGCGCCGGTGCTGCTGGCGCTCGGCCTGGTCCCGCTGCTCGTCGCGCCGGGGCTGGGCACCGAGCTGGTGTTCTTCGGGATCGTCGGGCTGACGCTGGGCGCGTACCTGGCGGTCGACCAGGCCCTGATGGTCGCGGTGCTGCCCGATCCCGGCACGGCCGCGCGCGACCTCGGCGTGCTGAGCATCGGCTCGACGCTGCCCGGCGTCGTCGCGCCGATCGCCGGCGGCCTGCTCGCCGGCGCGGCCGGTTACCTGGCGATCTTCGTGGTCGCCCTCGTCCTGGCGGTGGCCGCGGCCGCCGTCGTCCTCGGCATCAGGAGTGTGCGATGACCTTCCCGCCCGGTTTCCTCTGGGGTGTCGCGACCGGCGCCCACCAGACCGAGGGCGGCAACGTCGCCAGCGACTGGTGGTACCGCGAGAACCGGCCGGACTCGCCGGTCGCCGAGCGCTGCGGCGACGCCGTCGACAGCTACCACCGCTGGCCCGAGGACCTGGACCTCGCCGCAGGCGCGGGGTTCACCGACTACCGCTTCGGCATCGAGTGGTCCCGCGTCGAACCGGCCGACGGCCACCTCTCGCACGCCGCCGTCGCGCACTACCGCCGGATCGCCGAAGGCGCGCGCGAACGCGGGCTGCGGCCCCTCGCGACGCTGCACCACTTCACGCTGCCGCTGTGGTTCTCCGCGGCCGGCGGCTGGCTGCGACCCGATGCCGCGGACCGGTTCCTGCGGTACGTCGACGCGCTCGCGCCCGTCCTCGGCGCCGGCGTCGAACGCGTGGAGACCATCAACGAACCCAACATCGTCGCCATCTTCCCGAAACTGACGGCCGCCGGGGAGCTGGCCCGCGGCCTGCCCGAGCCGGACGCGGCGACGACGGACGCGATGATCGCGGTCCACCGGTCCACTGTGGACCGACTGCGGGCGAACCACCCGGGTGTGCTCGTGGGCTGGGGCGTCTCGGTCCAGGACTACCAGGCCGAACCCGGTGCCGAGGCGGCGCTGGAGGCCTACGCCGAGCCCCGCGACCAGGTCTTCCTGCGGGCGAGCGCGGGCGACGACTTCGTCGGCGTCCAGACCTACACCGGCGGCCGGCTGCGCGCGGACGGCACGGTGGCCGAAGACCCGGCGGCCGAACGCACGCAGACCGGCTGGGAGTACACGCCCGGCGCGTTGGGCGGAGCGGTGCGGCGGGTGGCGCGCGTGGCCCGCGACGTCCCGATCATCGTCACCGAAAACGGCGTCGCGACGGCGGACGACGACCGGCGCGTCGCCTACACGACCGGCGCGCTGGAGTCGTTGCGCGAGGCGATGGCCGACGGCGCCGACGTCCGCGGATACTTCCACTGGAGCCTGCTGGACAACTGGGAGTGGGGCCACTGGGGTCCGACGTTCGGCCTGGTCGCCGTCGACCGCACGACGTTCGCGCGCACGCCCAAGCCGTCCCTGAAGTGGCTGGGCGGGCTCGCGCCGTCGAGGATGGACGCGTGACCCCCGAAGACGCCGGCCTCTCGCCGGCCGGACTGGACCGCGTCGACGCCGCCGTGCAGCGGCAGATCGACGACGGCGTGATCGCCGGCGCCGTCACACTGGTGGCGCGCCACGGCGAGGTCGTGCGCACCACGGTGCTGGGCCGCGACCGCCGGTTCCCGCGCAGGCCGCTGCGAACCGACACGATCTTCCGGATCTTCTCCATGACGAAACCCGTCACCGGCCTGGCCATGTCCATCCTCGCCGACCGCGGGCTCTGGAAGCCGGCCGACGCGATCGCCGAGCACCTGCCCGAGCTCGAGGACCTGCGCGTCGCCACCGGGTTCGACGACCGCGGCCGCCCGCTGCTCGCCGACCCGGTGCACCCGCCGACCGTGCTCGAGCTGCTGACGCACACCGCGGGGTTCGCCTACGGCTGGGACAAGGGCGATCCGATGACCCGGCTCTACCGCGCCGAACGGCCGTTCCGGGCCACGAGCCTCGACGACTTCGTGGCGCGCGTGAGCCGGCTCCCGCTGGCCTACCAGCCGGGGACGAGCTGGCGCTACAGCCTGTCGATGGACCTGCAGGGCGCGATCATCGAGCGGCTCAGCGGCCAGTCGCTGCCGGACTTCTTCCGCGAGCACATCTTCGAGCCGCTGGGCATGACCGACACCGCGTTCCACACCCCGCCGGAGAAACGGCGGCGGCGGGCGGCGCTGCACTTCACCGGCGGCCCGGTCCGGCTGCTGCCGATCCGGAACCCGCTCTACCGCGACTCCGCCACCCCGCCCGCGGCGGCGATGGGCGGCATGGGCCTGGTCTCCACGATCGGCGACTACGCGAAGTTCGCCCAGCTGCTGCTGAACCGCGGCGAGTGGCACGGCCGCCGGATCGTCAGCGAAGAAGCTCTCGCCGCGCAGATGTCCAACCAGCTGCCGGAATCCTTGCTGGAGAAGGGTTTCCACGCCGGGCACATGGACCTGCGGCCCGGGTTCGGTTACGGCTACGACGGCGCGGTGTTCCACGACCCGGCCCTGGCCGGCGCCCCGGTCGGGCGCGGCACCTACCAGTGGGACGGCGCCGCGGGCACCTGGTTCTGGGTCGATCCCGAGCACGACCTGCTCTACGTCGGGATGATCCAGCTGCTGTCGTACGCGGCGCCGCCGTTGCAGAAGATCACCCAGGCGCTGATCGCCGAAGCGCTGCTCGACCGGTGACCGCGACGTTCCCGCTCGGGCCGTTCGAACCGAGCCCGGCCAACCCGATCCTGCGCCCGCGCGGTGCCGGCTGGGAGTCGGCGAACCTCTACAACCCGGCCGCGATCGTCGTCGGCGACCGCGTCGCGCTGCTCTACCGCGCGCACGCGGCCGACCGCGTCTCCCGCATCGGCCTCGCCTGGAGCGAGGACGGCGTCCGGTTCGACCGCGAAGACGACCCGGTCCTCGTTCCTGAGCACGACTACGAGCGGGCCGGGTGCGAAGACCCCCGGATCACGCGGGTCGGCGAGACGTACTACCTGACGTACAGCGGTTTCGACGGCGCGCGGGCCCAGCTGTGCCTGGCGACGTCGGCCGATCTGCGTACCTGGACGAAGCACGGCCCGCTGTTCCCGGGCTTCAACACCTGGCGGACCTTGCCTTACGGGCCGGACAAGCCGTGGAGCAAGGCCGGCGTCATCCACCCGGAGAAGCTCGGCGGCCGCTACTGGATGTGGTTCGGCGAGGGCACGATCCACGCGGCGACGTCGGCGGACCTGCTGCACTGGACGCCGGTGGCCGGCGACGAGCACCCGATGCACACGCCGACCCCCGGCGAGTGGGACGCGACCCTGGTCGAGATCGGAGCCCCACCGGTCCGCACGGCCGACGGCCTGCTGGTGTTCCTGACCAACGGCGCGACCGCGTCGTCGCCGGCGGAGGTCCACTACCGCTGCGGCCAGATCGCGGTGGCCGAAGCGGATCCGGCGACGGTCGTCGCGCGCACGAGCGAACCGTGGCTGCGCCCGACGAGCTTCGAGGACACCCACGGGATGGTCTCGAACGTCACGTTCGTCGAAGGCCTGGTGCACTTCCGGGGCCGGTGGCTCGCCTACTACGGCCAGAGCGACACGACCCTGGCCGTCGCGATCTGCTGATCACCGTCGTTCCAGGACGACGATGGGAATCTCGCGGCCGGCCGCTTTCGCCCGGTACTCGGGGAAGTGCGGCCAGAAGGTCTCCGCGATCCGCCACCAGCGGTCTTTCTCATCACCGTGCACTTCGCGCGCGCGGACGGCGCGGACGTCGTCGTGGTCCTGCACGCGCACGAGCGGATCGGCGAGGATGTTCCGGTACCAGGCGGGGTGCTCGGGCGCACCCCCGGCGGACGCGACCACGGCGTAGACACCGTCGTGCTCGATCCGGATCAGCGGGGTCTTGCGGACCTTGCCGGTCTTGGCACCGGTGGTGGTGAGGATGACGACGGGCCGGCCTTCGAGCGTCCCGCCCTCGCGGCCACCGGTGGCTTCGTACCGCTCGACCTGCTCGCGGACGCGCTCACTGGGGCTGGGTGCGTAGTCCATGGTTCGTGCTCCTGTCTTCAGATGGCGGTGCGGCCGCCGTCGGCGGCGATGGTCGCGCCCGTGACGTAACTCGCCTTCGGGGACGCCAGGAACGCCACCACCTCGGCGATCTCCGCCGGGTCGGCGGCCCGCTTCATCGCGGTCGTCCCGGCGAGCGCGTCGAACAGGTCGCGGGCCTCCGGGCGGGTGTACACCGGGCCCGGCGCGACGGTGTTGAAGCGGACGCCCCGGCCGCTGTACTCGGCGGCCCAGCCGCGGGTCAGGGCGGCGAGCGCCGCCTTGGTCGCGCCGTACGCGGCGCCGTTCACCAGGCCGACGCTGCCCGCCATGCTGCCCAGCGAGATCACGCTGCCCGACCCCCGGGCCGCCATCGCCGGGGCGAACGCGGCCACCAGCAGGAACGGCGCGCGGACGTTGCCGGCGAACATCGCGTCGTAGTCGGCGAGCTTCAGGTCCTCGGTCGGCGCCCAGACCGACTGGCCGGCGTTGTTGACCAGGACGTCGATCTCGCCGACGCCGGCCGCGAGCCGCTCGATGGCGGCCGGGTCTTCGAGGTCGGCCTCGACGAACCGGGCCTGACCACCCGCGGCGGTGATCTCCTCGACGGTCTCGGCGCCGCGGCGAGCGTTGCGGCCGACCGCGATGACGGTCAGCCCGTCGGCGGCCAGCTTCTTCGCCACCGCTTTGCCGATCCCGGACGTCGCGCCGGTGACCAGGGCGGTAGCAGGTTGTACGGACATGATCGGCACCTTCCGGAGTTGTCATCCAGACCGGTCTGTCTGGCAAGAATCAACCTAGACAGACCGGTCTGGATGCGTCAAGGGTGACGCTCGCCTCAGCCCAGACAGACCGACCTGTCTGCTATGGTGTGCGCATGTCCGATAAGGCGCCGTCACCCCGGGAACGCAGCGCGGCCGCGCGAGCGCGGCTGCTGGCCGCCGCCGACGAGCTGTTCTACGCCGAGGGCGTCCAGTCCGTCGGGATCGACCGGGTCATCGAGCACGCCGGCGTCGCCAAGGCGACGCTCTACAGCGCGTTCGGCAGCAAGGACGGCCTCGTCCGCGCGTACCTGGAGGCGCGGCACGCCGCCACGGCCGACCGGATGGCCCGCGAGCTCGAAACCCGTTACGTCACACCGAAAGAGCGCCTCGTCGGCGCCTTCGAAGTGCAGGGGCTGTCGTTCACCGAGCCGGGCTTCCGGGGCTGCGCGTTCGTCAGCGCGAGCGCCGACGCCGCGCCGGGCGGCGTGGTCGAGGAGACCGCCGCCGACTACCGCACCTGGCTGCACGACCTGTTCTTCGACCTCGCCCAGCAGGCGCACGCGACGGACCCGAAGCTGCTCGCGCGACAGCTGGTGCTGCTCTACGACGGCGCCGGGATCAGCGCGTGGATGGACCGCGACCCGAGCGCGGAATCGGCCGCCCGCGGCGTCGCGGCCGCCTTGGTGAGCGCCGCCGTCCCGGACTGACCAGGCCGGCCGGAACCGTCGGCGGCGCAACGGCCGCCGCACGTTACGCGCGTGTGGAAACGATCCGGGACCACCCGCCTGGCCGAGCGCGGGCGCGGTGCGCGCGCCTACGCTGGGGGCGCGCCCCGGACCCAGGTGACCGCAGCCGAACGGCCCGAGGAGATCCGCCGATGACCACCACGCACCGGGAGCTCGACCCCGTCGAGATCGAGCAGATCGGCACGGAGCTGGACAAGCTGCGCACCCGCGTCGCCGGTGAGCTCGGCGCGGAAGACGCCGACTACATCCACAACGTCGTTGCCGTGCAACGGTTCTGCGAGATCGCCGGCCGGGTGCTGTTGTTCGCCGGCTGGTTCCCGCCCGCCTGGGCCGGCGAGGTCGCGGCGCTGACGCTGTCGAAGATCCTCGACAACATGGAGATCGGCCACAACGTCATGCACGGCCAGTACAACTGGATGAAGGACCCGGCGCTGAACTCGCGGACCTTCGAGTGGGACATGGTGTGCCCGGGCGAGCAGTGGCGCAGGCGGTGTTCTTCGAGTACGGGATCATGCTGCACGACCTCGAAGTCGACCGGATCGTGCAGGGGCGCCGAGGCTGGCGTGACGTCCTCCCGCTGCTGAAGCCGATGCTGCACAAGACGGCGCGCCAGGCCGGGCGCGACTACGTCGTCTACCCGCTGCTCACCGGGCCGCTCGCGCCGCTGACCCTGACGGCGAACGTCACGGCCAACGTGCTCCGCAACCTCTGGGCGTTCTCGATCATCTTCTGCGGCCACTTCCCCGACGGTGCCGAGGTTTTCGCCGAGGAGGAGAGCGCGAACGAGAGCCGCGGCCAGTGGTACCTGCGTCAGATGCTCGGGTCGGCGAACATCACCGGCAGCCCGCTGTTCCACGTGCTCTCGGGCAACCTCAGCCACCAGATCGAGCACCACCTGTTCCCGGACCTGCCCAGCCACCGCTACCCGCGGATCGCCGCCGAGGTGCGGGAGATCTGCGAGCGGCACGACCTGCCGTACAACACGGGATCGCTGTCCCGGCAGCTGGGCTCGGTGGTCCGCAAGATCTTCCGCCTCGCGCTCCCGGGGCGTCTACTTTAGACGGTCCAGCAGCGTGTCGACGGTGTCGGTGCCGTCGCGGTGCGCCGCCGCCATCTGCACGTCGTGCGCGGCTTCCGGGTTCGCGTCCGGGGGAACGGTCAGCAGGGTCACGCGGTGGCGGTCCGACGCGCCGATCACGGTGAGCGTGCCGGCTCGCTGCGAGCGGAACCCCTCCAGCCGGACCCGCTCGCCGTCGTACTCGATTCGCCTTGGCGGGTCGGCGAAATCGCCGAGGTGGAAGGTGACGCGCTCGATCCGGCCCAGCCGGACGGCCAGTACGGCGAACAGCTCCGGCAGCTCGCCGACCAGGTCGGCCGAGCGTGGCCACCACGCGCCGTCGACGTAGCCCGTCGTGGGTCCCTTCGGCTTCAACCGAAGCCGGAGGGCGTGCTCCTCCGCCGCGGGGGTGGTGACAGTGCTGGGGGCCGACGTCATGCCGGGACTCCCGTCCCCGGCCGCCGATCGCGACCGGTACGCGCCCGAGGACGGCGCGGGCTCGAGCGCCCGCGCGCGAAATGCTCTCGGTCACCACAGACACTACACGCACTGTGTGTTAAGACTGGGGTCTACCGAAGGGGCCCTCGTGGACCAGCTCACCCTCGGCGTCGTCTCCCGTTCACGGAAAGAGAACGAACGCCGGCTTCCCATCCACCCCCGCCACTTCGAGCGGATCGATGCCGATCTGCGCGAACGCATCTTCCTCGAACACGGCTACGGCGAGAACTTCGGCGTCGCGGACGAACAGCTGGCCGGCCTCGTCGGCGGCCTGCGCACCCACGAGCAGCTCGTCGCCGAGTGCGACGTCCTGTTGCTCGCCAAGCCGTTGCGGGAGGACGTCGCCGAGCTGCGCCCCGGCCAGGTGCTGTGGGGCTGGCCGCACTGCGTCCAGGACACCGGGCTCACGCAGCTGGCGATCGACAGCAGGCTGACGCTGATCGCGTTCGAGGCGATGAACCACTGGAACCGCGACGGCTCGTTCGGGCTGCACGTCTTCCACAAGAACAACGAGCTCGCCGGCTACTGCTCGGTGCTGCACGCGCTGCAGCTGGCCGGTGCGACCGGGGACTACGGCCGCCGGCTGAACGCGGTCGTGATCGGTTTCGGCGCGACGGCACGGGGTTCGGTGACCGCGCTCAACGCGCACGGGGTGCACGACGTGCACGTGCTCACCGGCCGGGGGATCGCCGCGGTCGGCTCGCCGATCCACTCCGCCACGATGGTGCACTTCGAGCACGACGAGAACAACCCGGGTGACCTCCGGCGCAGCCACGCGCTGACCGAGCGGGGCCGAGTTCCGCTGGCCGGGTTCCTCGCCGAGCACGACATCGTCGTCAACTGCGTGCTACAGGACACCGCCGAGCCCCTGACGTTCCTCATCGAGGAAGACCTCGCCGCGTTCGCGCCGGGCAGCCTCATCGTCGACGTCTCCTGCGACGAGGGCATGGGCTTCAGCTGGGCGAAGCCCACCACGTTCGCCCGGCCGGCCTTCACGGTCGGCGACGGCATCACCTACTACGCCGTCGACCACAGCCCGTCCTACCTGTGGAACTCGGCCACCTGGGAGATCAGCGAGGCGCTGCTGCCGCTGCTGCGGCCGGTGCTCGGCGGACCGTCCGAATGGGACGGTCACGAGACCGTGCGGCGCGCCGTCGAGATCCGCGACGGCGTCATCGTGAACCCCGCGATCCTGGCCTTCCAGCACCGGTCGGCGGCGTACCCGCACGTAGCGGGGTAGGGTGCGGTGCGGCCGCGATTGCGGAGCTGATCCGGACCCAGTCCTTTCCGAGTCGGTGTGGCGGTGCAGGACACCGACCCGGAGGAGGCCCGCATGTGCCGGCGTGTGGTGGTTGGCTGAACTCGACGCCTTGCGCAGCGGCGTCCTGGCCGCGCTCGCGGACGGCCGGGCGGGCAGCGGCGTCGACACGGTCGGCCGGGTGTGCCGGGCGTGCGTCGAGCTGCTCCCGGTCGACGGCGCCGCGGTATCGGTGATGGCCGGCGCCGGGCACCGCGAAGTCGTCTACACGAGCGACGAGGTGAGTTCCGTGCTCGCCGAAATGCAGTTCTCGCTCGGCGAAGGCCCGTGTTTCGAAGCGTTTTCCCAAGGCGGGCCGGTGCTCCACCCCGACCTCGCCGCCGGGCTCCCGCCGGCTTGGCCGGTGTTCGCCGCCCAGGCCGCCGAACACCCGGTGGCGGCGTTGTTCACCTTCCCGCTGCAGATCGGGGTCGTGCGCGTGGCGACCCTCGACACCTACCGGTCGACCCCGGGCTCGCTCACCGCCGTCGAGCTCTCGACGGCCCTGCAGGTGGCCGACATCGCCGCGCTGGCGCTGTCCGGCCTGCTCGGCGGCGACCGGTGGCTCGACGGTGACGGCCGGTGGATGGAGGGCGCGGGGATGCGGCACCGGGAGGTCCACCAGGCCACCGGGATGCTGATCGCGCAGCTCGACGTGCCGGCCGAGGCGGCGCTGGCCCGGATGCGCGCGCACGCCTTCGCCGACGGCCGCCCGCTGCTCGACGTCGCCGCCGACATCGTGGCCGGCCGGCTCCGGCTGGACCGGGAGCCCTGATGAGGACCACCACTGTGAAGACATCCGACGAGCAACCAGGAGATGCCGGCCATGCCCGACCGTGAACGACAGGTGACCCGGACGTTCGTCGCACTGGCCGACACGCTCGTCGACGATTTCGACGTCGCCGACCTGCTGCACACGCTGGTGCGACGGTGCGTGGACCTGCTCGACGTCGCCGCGGCCGGCCTGACGCTGGTCGACGAGCGCGGCAGCCTGCAGGTGCTCGCGTCGTCGACCGAGCAGGCCCGCCTGCTCGAACTGTTCCAGCTCAGCAGCGACGAGGGCCCGTGCGTGGAGTGCTTCGCGAGCCGGACGCCGGTGCTCGTCGCCGACGTGGCCGCGCAGGCCGCCCGCTGGCCGCGGTTCGCCGCCGAAGCCGGCCGCCAGGGGTTCGCCTCGGTGCACGCCCTGCCGATGCGGCTGCGCAAGCAGACCATCGGCGCGCTGAACCTGTTCGGCTCCCGGCCGGGCGAGCTCGGGGCCGACGACGTCTACCTGGCGCAGGGGCTGGCCGACACCGCGACCATCGGCATCCTCCAGGAACGGGCCGTCCGGCAGGGGGAGACGATGTCCGAGCAGCTGCAGACCGCGTTGAACAGCCGGGTGACCATCGAGCAGGCGAAGGGCGTCCTCGCCGTGACCGGCGGGCTCACCATGGACGACGCCTTCGCCGCGTTGCGGGGTTACGCGCGCAGCAACAACCTCCGGCTGAGCGACGTCGCCCGCGCACTCGCCGAACGGGCGCTGGACCCCGGCCTGGTGCTGGCGCGCCGCAAGGCCTGATCACCGGCGGGTGCGAGCGACCGGCGGAACCACCCGGCTGGAGCTGCCGCGGTGCCGCGGCGCTCACGTAGGCTGGATCATCGCCCCGGACCTCGGCGACGAGAGTTCGTCGACGAATCGGGGCTGTGCGGTGGAATCGGCAAAAGCGTTGGACGACGAGTACCCGGTGGGCTGGGTCCTCACCTACCGGGACCGGCGGGTTCCCGGCTGGTCGGCCGGGGTGGTGCTCGGGTCGCCGGTGCGGGATCCGCGCACGGGCCTGGAAACGATCCCGCTGGCCCCGCTGGGCGACGGCCCACCGGTCTGGGTGCCGGACGCCGACGTCGTCGGCATCGAACCCCGGCGCCCACCATCCGGGTGACGTCCGTCCTCAATGGACTGTCCCGGGATGGAACCACCCACCTGGCCGAGCCCGCCGAGCCCCGCCCGGGCTTAGGCTGGACGCCGCGCCCCAGCCCCCGGCGCCCTTCGACGTTCGAGCGAGCGGGGTGACGAGATGGCCACGGCCGAGGATGCCGAACCCGGCGTGTACCCACCGGGCTGGCAGGTCCGCTACCGCGGCCGCCGGGAGCCGTCGATGCCCGGGTTGCGAACGTCGCGGGAACGCATCGGCACGATCGCCGGCCCCACCCTGCGCGACGAGCACACGTGCACGACGTGGGTCCGGGTCAGACCGTTCCGCGCGGCCCCCGGCACCCCGCTGAGGCTGGTGCGCTCGACGGACATCCTCGACGCCCGCCCCCCGGGCGAACCGATGCCCCCAACCCCCGCGAACGACGACGACGAAGGCCGCACGGTGGTCATCGAACTACCGGACCGCGGCCCGTGAGCTGTCGGTCGGTCGCTGCCGCGTGAGCTGATGACGCGGGCACGTAAGCGCTGGCGCAGGCGGCCGGTGGTCGCCGGGCCTTCGGAGCCGGGCCCGGGGCCAGGTCGCGTGCCGAGAGGGTCGGCTCACGTACTCGGACGGTCGGCTCACGTACTCGGAGGGTCGGCTCACGTACTCGGAGAGTCGGCTTGCGTCCTTGGAGGGTCGGCTCACGTACTTGGAGGGTCGGCTTGCGTCCTTGGAGGGTCGGCTTGCGTCCTTGGAGGGTCGGCTCGCGGCACGGGAGGCCGGGACTCGCGTGATCTGGGCCGGGACTCGCGTGATCCAAGTCGGACTCGCGTGACCAGAGTCGGGACTCGCGTGATTCGGGCCGGGACTCGCGTGATCCGGGCCGGGACTCGTGTGATTCGGGCCGGACTCGTGTGATCTGGGCCGGGACTCGTGTGACTGAAGGCGGGATTCGCGTGATGGGGAGCCGACTCGTGTGATTGGAGGGGCGACACGGTGGGGCGTGGCGGGTTAGGGAGGTGTGGGGAGGTGGCCGGGGCGGAACTGGACCAGCAGGGCCGTTGCCGTTGCGCAGACCACCTCGCCTGCTCGGAGTTCGCCGGTGGCGTGGAGCTTGCGGCCGTCGCGGCTGGTGAAGCGGCCCTCCGCCGTCAGCGGGACACCGTAGGGCGTGCCCTGGTGGTAGTCGACCGTCAGGGAGGCCGTCATGCCGGGGAAGCCCGCCGCCGCGGTGGCGCGGCCCAGTACGTGGTCCAGGACCGCCGCTACCCAGCCGCCGTGCACCCGGCCGGGTGGTCCCTCGTGCGCCGGGCCGAGGAGCAGCTCCGCCCGCACCGAGTCCGGCCCGACGTGCACCCACGACAACGGTGGCGCCAGCGGGTTTCCCGGCCCTTCGACCGGGTTGTTGATGCTCAGGTGCCCGCCACCCTCGAGCGCGGCCAGCAGCAACGGCGACGCGCCGCCGGCGGCGCGCAGGGCTTCGGTGACGGCCTCGATCCGGTCCGCCGCGGCGACCAGGTCGGCTTCGTCGTCGCGCACGCACACGGCGGCCTCGATCAGGTCCCGGATCCGCGAGCCGAGCAGGGCCCGCGCGGGTGGGACGCCGGGGACCACCGGGTACGCGCTCCTGAGCTGCGGTTCGGCCATCGTCCTCCTGCCGCCGGAACTAGAACACGTTCCACATTAGCAGGATCTTCACCGGCCGCTACGGCGCCAGGTGACAAGGCACGGACGGAGGCGGGCAGGCCGACACCGGCCTGCCCGCCGACGGACTCACCCCGTGACGAACGGGTTCGCGTCCAGCCCGCAGGTCTTGCCCGCCGCCGGGAACGTGCCGGCGATCAGGTAGTTCCGCTTGACCTGCTCCGTGCACGTGCTCGGCGCGTACATCGACGAGTGCCCGAAGCCGTCGGTCACGAACACCTTGGCGCGCGCCAGTTCCGCGGCGCCGTCCTGCGCGCCGTGCAGCGGTGTCGACGGGTCGTACCGGTTGTTGACCACCAGGATCGGCGCCGACGTCCAGCGGTTCCACGGCCCGGTGTACCGGTCGGTGTCCTTGGCCTTCCAGTAAGCGCAGCTCATCATGTCCAGCGCGCCGATCCGCCCGAAGTACGGCACCCGCTGGTCTTCCGACGCGGCGTACCGGCTGTAGATCGCCGGATCGGTGGGGACGTCGCTGTCGGTGCACTGGATCGCGTTGAACGCCTCGGTGCGGTTCGAGGTGTACTGCTCACCGGTGGCCGCCGACAGCCGCGCGACCGTGTTCTTGGCGTTGTACAGGCGCTGCAACAGGTCCGCGATGTCCGGCCAGCCACGGAGGTCCGAAAGGTCGCCCGCGGTGTTGATGATCCCGGAGTACGTCCAGGTTTCCGGGCCGTCGGCCCCCGGGACGGTGATCGGGCCCTGCTTCGCCCGCGCCATGATCGCCGTCCACTTCGCCTTCGGGTCACCCGAGGAGAACGCGCAGTCCGGCCCGGCCGCGGTGCACTGCTTCAGGAACTGGTCGAACGTGTCCGCGATGCCGCGCGGGACGTCCTGCCGGGTGTCGAGCGGGACCGTCGGCCCGGTGCCGTCGTGGCCGGTGGCGCTGCCTGCGAAGTCCATCGACCCGTCGAAGACCATGGCCCGGATCCGGTCCGGGAACAGGTTGGCGTAGACGGCGCCGAGGAACGTCCCGTACGAGATCCCGTGGTAGGTCAGCTTCGGGTCACCGACGGCGCGGCGCAGCAGGTCCAGGTCCCGCGCGGTGTTCGCCGTCGAGACGTGCTGGAGGATGCTCCCCGCCTGCCGTCCGCACCGGTCGGCGAGGTCCTTCGAGGCGGCGTAGAACGGCGCTTCGCCGCTCGGGTCGCCGGGCATTTCCGGGAACGAACCGAAGAACGCCTGCTGGCCGGCTTCGGTGTCGAAGCACCGCACGGCCGTGCTGTTGCCGATGCCCCGCGGGTCCCAGGACACGACGTCGAACCGGGACCGCAGCTCGTCGGAGAACAGCCACGGCCACTTGCCGCGCTCGCGCAGCCGCTGCAGCCCGGACGCGCCGGGGCCGCCGAAGTTGACGAACAACGTCCCGATGCGCTTCGCCGGGTCGGGTGCCGGGAGCTTGATCAGCGCCAGCTGCACCTGGGCGCCGGTGGGCTGGTCGTAGTCCAACGGCACCGGCGCCGTCGAACACTGGAAGCCGTCCTGGCAGTCGGACCAGGTCAGCTGCGGTGCCGCCGGTTCCCGTGGGGTGGCGGCGGTGGCCGGTACGCCGGGCAGGGCCAGGGCGGTCGCCAGCACGGCGACCACGAGCCGGCGCGCACGGCGGGGGAGAAGGGTGGGCAAGGGGGAGTCCTCCAGTTTTGCCGCTTGTGTGTCGCCTCCTCTTGCCCGCAGCCGTGAAAGGTGTTCACGCGGGTGCCGGACCGCCCGGCACCCGCGTCGGAGATCAGTTGGCGGCGCTGGTGTTGACCTCGCCGTTGACGCCCTTGGGGAAGAAGCCGCCGGACTTGGCGGCCTTGTTCGTCAGGTAGACGATGTTGAGGACCTGACCGGGTGAGCGGCTGTAGGCGATGCCGTTGGCGTCGGTGGGGACGATGTTGGCGTTGCCGTGGCTGTCGATGACGCCCTGGTCGTCGTCGGTGGGGCCGTCGAGGCTGTCGCGGGCGGCCGAGAGCTTGACGGTGGCCTTGCCCTCGCCGCGCTGGTAGAGCGCGCTGCGGATGTTCGCCGCGTGGTACGCCTCGACGGCGAGGATGCCGGCGGCGGCTTCGAGGTAGGTCTTGTTGGTGATCAGCGGCGCGGCGCCCTTGTAGGCCGTGACGCCGACGTCTTCGAAGAGGAACGCGGCGAGCAGGAAGTTCTCCTCGCAGGAGAACGCGTCGAAGCCCTGGCCGGGCTTGACGAGCCCGGCGGCCTGGGCGGCGGCGGTGAAGCTGGAGCGCAGGTCGATCGCGGGGCGGCTGACGGCGGCGGAGCCGAGGGCGGAACGCAGGAACTGGACGTGGGCCTTCTCGTCGCCGGCGATCTCCTGCGCGTACTGCTTCGCGGCCTTGGTCTGGAAGCGGACGGCCCGGCCGCCGGTGACACCGCCGCGGGCGCCGGTTCCGGTGGTCATGGCGTCGTCGAGGCCGCGGCCGGTGACGGCGTGCAGGTAGAACTCGGCTTCGAGGTACTCGAGGTTGAGGGCGAAGTTGAGGACGGCGGCGTCGCTGACGCCGCTCGGTGCGGCGGCCGCGGCGGCGGGCCGGGCGGTGGCCGCGGACGCGGTTCCGGCGGTGAGACCGCCGAGGGCCCCGGCGCCGACGACGCCGAGCCCGGTCATGCCCGCCGCTTTGAGGAAGCGGCGGCGGTCCTGGTCGTTCTCGGCACTGCGGTTGATCATGGCTGCGGCGTAGCGTTTGCCGAACACGGGCGAACTCCTCCCCGCCCGCACGCGTACGGCGGGCGAAACCCGCTCGCCGGGCCTCCCGGCGGCGGGGCGGATCCTTCGTGGACATTGCGCTTTCGAGGCCGTCGGCGCCGCGGATGGGTCGGAAATCCGCCCCACTACCCGCTACTCAGCGGTAGGAAACCCTTTCGGGTAAAAGAAAATAACTGGGATCTACCCCAATCCGGTGATGACGTTCGCCCCGAAAGACGACTGACGGTGAAGTCGCCACTCGAAAGGGGGTGAGATGATGGATACTTCCCTGACGGACACAACGCCGGCCCCGCACCCGTTCGTGCTGCGGATGCTGATCTTGGCCGGCGCGTTGTTCGGGTTCACCGTGCTGGCCCTGCTCGTGTCGGGCACCGCGAACGCTGCCGAAGGTTCGCCGCCACCCGACCGGCCCGGCCTGCTCGACCAAGCCGGGCAAACCGTGCACGGCGTGCTCGAGCCCGTGGAACCGGCCCTCAAGCCGGTGACGGGCACCGTGCACGCGGTGACAACGCAGGCGGAACCGGTGCTCAAGCCGGTGACGGGCACCGTGCACACGGTGACGTCGCAGGTGGCGCCGGTGCTGAAGCCGGTGACGGACACGGTGCACGCCGTGACGTCGCAGGTCGCGCCGGTGCTGAAGCCGGTGACGAGCGGGCTCGAGCCCGTCGTCGCGCCGCTGATCCACGCGGTGAAGCCGGTGACGAGCCCGGTGCTCTCGGCCCTGCGGCCGGTGACCCAGCCGGTGCTGCACGCGCTTTCTCCGGCGACGGAGCCGGTGCTGCAGTCGCTGTCGCCGGTGACGGAGCCGGCACTGCACGTCACGGCGCCCGTGGCCGCCCAGCCGGTCCGTCCGATTCGGACGGACCAGGTGGTCCCGGTCGTGACCGGGCAACCGGCCGTGCCCCAGCCGCGTGAGGGTGCCAGTGCCTCGCCGGTGCAGGCGCGGGTCTTCGCGGTGGTCCACAGCGGTTCTCCCCGGGCGGTCGCGAAGACCGCCGGCACCGCGGTTCCGATGTCCGGATCCGGCGGTGGCGGGTTGCCCGCCGACGTGTCCGGCACGAGCGGTGCGATGTCGGCGAGCCCGGGTGGTCAGCACGGTGGTGAAAACGCCGTGACGTCCGCCGGTTCGCGGGTGCTCGGCACCGACCGGGCCTGGCGCGCGCCACCGGGCGCCGCGTGGTCGTTGTACTGGCTGGTCTTCTACGGAAACGACCATCCGAGCTGACTTTCCCTTTCCACCTCCGGAAATCCATAAAGGACAGATGGTAAGGAAAGGGAAGTCATGCACAAGTACGTGCGACGCGGCCTGACCGCCGCATTCATCTCCGGCGGGTTCGTCCTGCTGGGCAGTGCGGTGGCCAGTGCGGACACCGGCACCACGAACCCGCTCGGCGGGCTCGGCAACACGCTGCACTCGGTCGTGACCGGCACCGCCACCGGCGGCAACGGCGGGACCTCGGGCAACGGCGGCAACGCGACCAGCGGCAACACCGCTGTCAGCGGGAACTCCGGCAGCTCGGGCAACTCCGGTTCCACCGGCGGCAACAGCGCCTACGGCGTCTGTGTGCTGGCCAAGTGCAACACCACGGTGTCCTCGGGCAACTCCGGGAACACGGGCGCGACCGGCTCGACCGGGAACGCCTCGAACACCAGCACCACCACCGGTGGTCACTCCGGGAACGCCGGTAACGGCGGCTCCGGGACGTCGGTGGTCTCGGGCAAGAACACCGCGGACTCGCGGGGCGCCCGCGGTGTCGGCAAGGTGCTCGGGACCGTCACGGGTACCGCGAAGGGCGGCAACGGTGGCAACTCCGGCGACGCCGGGAACGCCACCAGCAGCAACTCCGCGACGTCGGGGAACTCGGGCAACTCCGGGAACTCCGGCTCGACCGGTGGCAACAGCGCCTACGGCCTGTGCCTGCTGGCGCAGTGCACCACTTCGGTGACCTCGGGTGACTCCGGGAACACCGGCGCCACCGGTTCGACCGGCGACGCCACGAACACCAGCACCACCACCGGCGGGAACTCGGGCGGCGCGGGCAACGGTGGCGACGCCACCGCGGCCGGCACCGGCCACAACTCCGCCACGAACAACGGTGGGCACGGCTGGGGCTGGAACCGTCAGGGCGGCGACACGGGCGTCCTGGGTTCGGTCACCGGCACCGCCAAGGGTGGCAACGGTGGCGGCTCCGGCGACGCCGGGAACGCCACCAGCCACAACTCCGCGGTGACCGGGAACTCCGGCAACTCGGGTGACTCGGGCTCCACCGGCGGCAACACCGCCATCGTGTGGACCCTGGGCGGCCAGGACAACGGCCGCGGCCACCAGAACGGCGGCTGGAACCACGGCGGCTGGAACAACGGTGGCTGGGACAACGGTGGCTGGGACAACGGTGGCTGGAAGCACGAGGGCACGAAGTCGGCCACCACGGTGACCTCGGGCAACTCGGGTGACACCGGCGCCACCGGCTCGACCGGCGACGCCACGAACACCAGCACCACCACCGGCGGGAACTCGGGCTGGGCGGGCAACGGTGGCGACGCCACCGTCGTGAGCACCGGCAAGAACTCCGCCACGAACAACAACGGTGGGCACCGCTGGAACCGTCACAACCAGGGCGGCACCAGCAGCGTCTCCGGCACGGTCACCGGCACCGCGACCGGCGGCAACGGTGGCAACTCCGGCGACGCCGGCAACGCCACCAGCGGCAACGACGCGGTGAGCGGCACGTCCGGCAACTCGGGCGACTCGGGCTCGACCGGCGGCAACACCGCCGTCACGTCGACCCGTGGACACGAGCAGCAGGGCCGCCACCACGGTGGCTGGAACGACGAGAGCGGCACGAAGTCGGCCACCACGGTGACCTCGGGCAACTCGGGTGACACCGGCGCCACCGGCTGGACCGGCGACGCGGGCAACACCAGCACCACCACCGGCGGCAACTCGGGCTGGGCGGGCAACGGCGGCGACGCCGGCGTCATCGCCTCGGGCTGGAACACCGTCGCGCACAGCCCGCACACCGTCTGACGGACGCGGGAGAACGACCGAGCGGGGGCACCGGAATCCGGTGCCCCCGCTCCGTGCGTGTCAGGGTGTCGGCCGCACCGAGCCTGGCCACACTGACTCTGGCCGCATCGAGGCCGGTCGCGCCGAGTCTGGCCGCACCGAGTCGGGCCGCATCGAGTCTGGCCGCATCGAGGCCGGTCGCGCTGAGTCTGGCCGCATCGAGGCCGGTCGCGCTGAGTCTGGCCGCATCGAGGCCTGGCCGCACTGAGCCTGGCCGGCATCGAGGCCTGGTCGCATCGAGCTTGGCTGCGCCGAGTCTGGCCGCATCGAAGGCGGTCGCATCGAGCCTGGCCGCATCGAGGCTGCCGCACCAAGGCCGGTCGCACCGAGCCTAGCCGTAGCGAGGGCGGTCGCATCGAGCCTGGCGGCACCGATCCCGGTCGCATCGAGGCCGGTCGCGCCGAGGCTGCCGCACCAAGGCCGGTCGCGCCGAGCCCGGCCGCGCCGAGGCCCGGTGCATCGAGCCTGGCGGCACCGATCCTGGTCGCATCGAGGCCGGTCGCGCAGAGCCTGGTCGCACCGAGACCAGGTGCACCGAGCCTGCCGCGCCGAAGCCGGTCGCATCGAGCCTGGCCGTATCGAGCCCGGCGGTACCGAGCTTGGCCGCACTGAGCCCGGCCGCGCCGAGCCCGGCGGCATCGAGGCCAGCCGCACCGACGCCGGCCGCGCCGAGCCTGGCCGCGCCGAGCCTGGCCGCACCGATCGCGTCAGGGCCGGGTCAGGGCAGGGCCAGGGCGTCGTCGACCGTCGGGACCAGGGTGATCAGTTCGTGCGCGCCGGCGAGCTGGATGGTCTTGAGGACCGTCGGGCCGTCCGCCACCACCCGTAGCCGCGTGGGGTTGTCGTCGGCGTCGCGGCTGGCGCGGACGATGGCGTTGATGCCGCTCGAGTCGAGGAAGGTCACCGCCGTCAGGTCCAGCACCACGGGCCCGGCCGCGGCCGCCTGGATGGCGGTCAGGGTCCTGCTGAACTCCGGGACGGTCAGGAGGTCGAGCTCGTCGGCCACGGCGACGACGACCGCGCTGCCACGGCGGCTGACACTGCACTGCAAGGCCGGCTGCTCGTCGGGGATCACCAGCGGCGGCGGCTCAGAGGGTTCGTTGCTGGACACGGGTCAAGTCTCTCCCGGCCGTCCGGCGTCCGCAGCGTGGTCCCCGAGGTCGAGTGCCGGTTCTCACTCCGGGAGCGTCGCGCTCGAGGTCACGGTCCGCAGCGCGGCCCGCAGCAGCCGGGCGATCTGCGGCGGCGTCCAGCCCGTGCGCGTGGCGAGTTCGGCGGTCGTGAGGCGGTCGACGGCGGTGGACCACAGGGCGAACCGCTGCCGCGGCGGCAGCTGCGTCACCTCGTCGAGCAGGACGGCGTCGCGCAGGGCCGCGTCCAGCGTGGCGCGCTCGATCCGCGGCGCCAGGTCCGCCCGCAGCACCACCAGCACGCGGGCCCGCACCTGCCGCTCGGCGGCCGCGTCCCGGCACCGCCGGTCCACCTCCGGGGCCGCGGCCAGCACCCGGCGGCACAACGCCGTGCTCGTGCGCTGGGAGCGCCCGGTCTGCTTCGCGACGCGGTAGACCAGCGTCAGCATCCGCCCGGGAAGATCGGTTTCGGCGGACTGCCAGGTGAGCACCGGCCGCGTGCGGCTGTCGGTCGTCATCCGTCCACCTCGGCGCCGGTCCGGTCGGCCGGAACGCCGGGCAGGTGGCTCAGCAGCCAGACGAGCTCGGCGGCGTCGATCAGCCCGGCGTCGGCCGCGCGGATCCAGGCGCCGGCGGCCCGGCGGGTGAACTCTCGCGTGAGGAGGGGTCTGGTCGCGTGCTGAACGCTGTTCATCAGCTGCTCCCGATCGGCGAGTGGTGCGTGTTCGGCCACCGGGGTCCGGGGGTGCCGCGACTTGGTGTGATTCTAACCCGCGCCGGTCGCCGCCGCAGTGGTCAGGACCCCAAACCGAACCGTTGCGCGGCGGAGGAGTTGCAGTCGTAGATCCGCAGCCGGTCACCGGCCTTCCCGGCGTTGTCCGGGTCGTCGAGGCACCGCCCGGAGCCGACGTTGCGCAGCGCCCCGCCCGCACCCGCGACCCACTGCTGCGCGGCGCTTCCGTTGCAGTCCCACAGCTGGACCGGGGTGGTGTTCGCGGTGCCGGCGTTGACGACGTCGAGGCACTTCCCCAGCGTCCGCAGCGACGCATCACCCGGCGCGGACCACCGCTGCGCGTCGGTGCCGTTGCAGCCGTAGAGCTGCACCCCGCTGCCCGACGCGGGGTAGGCGTCGACGACGTCGGCGCACAGCCCGGCCGGCCCGGTGACCGGCGCCGGCGGGAAGCGCCAGGCCTGGTCGGCGGTGTCGGCGCAGTCGGCCAGGCGCATCCCGTCGCCCGCCGTCGTGGCGGCCAGGCACCGGCCGGCGTTCAGCAGCTTGCCCGCCGTGGTCAGGCTCCACGCCTGCGCGGCCGTCCCGTTGCAGGTGTAGAGCTGGACCGGCGTGCCGGCGGCCGTCGAGCCGCCGGCGAGGTCGAGGCACTTGCCGAGCACGCGCACCGTGCCACCACCGCTCGGCGGGGTGAGCTGCTGGCCCGCCGAGTGGTCGCAGGCGGCCAGTTCCAGCGCCGTGCCGTCGGCCGACGCGCCGCCGTGGACGGCGAGGCACAGGCCGCCGCGTCCGGTCACCTGGCCCGCCGCCGGGTTGTCGGCGGCGGTGCCGGTCAGGGTGACGGTGTGCCGGGCGTTCGACGGCAGGCTCGCCGTCGTCACGGTGACCGTGCGGGAGTGCGCGTTGTACGCCCACGCCGTCTCGGGCAGCCGCTGCCCGTCGACCGAAACCGCCGTCGGCGCGGCCGTGTTGGCCAGCCGCAGGGTGTAGGCCTTGGCCGGGGAGGTGCCGGCGGCCGCGTCGACCGTCAGCGTCTTCGCGGCGTCCTGCCAGCCGAACCGGGTCGTCGACGACGCTCCGGCGCCTTCACCGGAGTCCTCGTACAGCGAGAAGTTCCCGTCGGCGCCGGCCGTCACGTTCAGCGTGAGCTGGTCGAGCGGCGCGGCGGCGTTGTCGGCGTAGTTCGTGCGCAGCGGCACCACGCCGCCCGCCTTGACGAGCACCGGCATCTCCGACAGCGGCTTGGTGATCGTCGCCGTCGACGGTCCCGTGTAGACGGTCCCGGTGAAGTAGTCGGTCCAGGTGCCCGGCGGGATCCACGCGGAGACCGAGCCGCTTGCGGTGGTGATCGGCGCGACGAGGACGTTGTCGCCGTACAGGTACTCCTGCGGGTGGGTGTAGGCCGCGTCCTGGTCCGGGTAATTCAGGTAGAGCGGCCGGGTGATCGGCACGCCGGTCTGGTTCGCCTGCTTGGCGAGGGTGTAGGTGTAGGGCACCAGCGATTCGCGCAGCCGCAGGAACTTCTCCGCGCTGTCGCCCGCCGCGCCGGGGTAGTCCCACGGCAGCCGGTCGCCGTGGTCGGAGTGCAGCCGGTCGATCGGCTGGAACGCACCCAGCTGCAGCCACCGCGCGTAGAGGTCGTCGGGCAGGTGCCCGCCGTGGAAGCTGCCGATGTCGTGGCTGACGTTGCTGAGCCCGGCGGCCGCCTCGTCCGGCGTGAAGCGGGCTTCGTAGGCGAGCATGTCCCAGCTCAGCGGGGTGTCGCCGGTGAACTGGAGGGTGTTGCGGCGCTCCGACCACGGGCCGAGCGGGTAGCTGCTGTGGATGCCGCCCTGTTCGGCGCCGCCGATGCGGCCGAAGGAGAAGCCGCGCAGGCCCTGGGCCGCCGCGTGGTCGGCGTAGGCCTGGTTGATGAAGTTGTCCGGCGCGACACCGGTGTCCGACGCCGTCGACCGGCCGCAGCCGGAGCAGTAGTCCAGCCACCACGTCCGGACGCCCTGGGCGTCGAACGGCTTGTGCAGGTCGAAGTAGGAGCGCAGGTGCGCCGGGTTCGACCAGTCCCACACGTAGTTCGAGCCGTCGGCGATCAGGCCGCCCGCCGTGGCGTTCGCCGCCGCGAAGCGCGGGTCGTTGCCCGCGATGGACGTGTGGATGTTGAGCGAGACGGCGAGGCCCTGCTGCTTCGTCCAGTTCAGGAACCCTTGCGGGTCCGGGAAGAGCCCGGTGTTCCAGTTCCAGCCGTTCCACTGCGACGGCGACTTCCAGTCGGTGTCGACGACCAGCCAGTCGATCGGGGTGAAGCTCGAGCGGAACTTCGGCAGCAGCGAGGTGCGGTAGTCGTTGTCGGAGTAGGCGAAGTAGCGGGAGAACCAGACGCCGTAGGCGGACCGGGGCAGCAGCGCCGTGCCGCCGGTGAGGGCGTTGAGATCGCCCAGGCCCTGCTTGAAGTCCTTGCCGTAGCCGAAGAAGTAGCCGTCCTGGTAGGGCTGCGCGCCGTGCGACGCCCGGTCCGTGACGGTGCGGTCGGCGTTGAGGACCGCCGAGCGCGTGTCGTCGAGCAGGTACCAGCCGTCGCGGTCGAGCAGGCCCGGGTGCTGCGGCGTCGGGACGGCCTCCGGGTTGTCCAGCGAGCGGTCCCAGCCGCCGAGCACGGACTTGGGGCCGGCGCCGTAGGCCGTGGTGAGCAGCGAGGTGTCGGCGGCGGGGTAGGCCCCGGTGGCCGTGGTGACGGCGAGGCTGTCGAGGTTGACGTTGCCCGAGTCGCCGGATTTGCGGTCGATCCGGACGGCGTTCGTCCCGGCGTTCAGCGGGACCGTCACCGACGCGGTCACCCAGGTGTTCCAGGACGACGTCGCCGGCAGCGAGAGCTTCGGCCCGGGCGCGCCGTTGACGGTGGTGGACAGCGTGCGCGTGGTGGTCTGGCCGTCGCCGCCCTGGGCGTTCGCGTAGCGGACGGTGAGCCGGTACTGCCCGGCCGACGGCACCGCCGAGACGTCCTGGGCGAGCGACGCCCCGACCGAGGTGAAGCCGGCGAGGAAGCCCGAGCCGGTGTTGCCGGTGTGGTCGTAGGCGGTGGCCGCCGACCCGCCCGGGACGCCGTTTTCGGCTTCGCAGGCCGTGCCGAAGGCGCAGTAGGACGGGAACAGGGGAGCGACGGTCACGTTCGTCGTCGTGAGCAGCACCGACGTGTTGTCGCGGGTGAACGGGCCGCTGTTCTGCCGGTACCGCAGGGTCAGGCCCGCGGTCCTGATCTCGCGGACGCCGCCGGTCACCGTGGTCGTGTAGGCCGGTGCGGGGAAGGACCGGTTGACGGCGTTGAAGGTGGTCAGGTCCTGGAACCGGTCGTCGCCCGCGTATTCGAGCCGGATCAGCGTCGGCGTCAGCACCTCGAACCGCGCGTGCCCGTCCTGGACGACGGCTTGGTCCACCTGCTGGGGTCCGAGGTCCTGGGCGGCGGCGACACCGGTGACCGTGGCGACGCCCGTCACGACGGCGACCAGGGTGTGGATCAGCTTCAGCGACGGTGATCGGAACACGCGCACTCCCTTGTCCACGCAGACCTGCTGATCCACTGTCAACGTTGTCCACCGGACATGTCAGCCGCCGAATGCAGCAGAACCGGCCGGAGCGTCCACAATGGACGGACCACGGCGGGGCGCTGGTCCGGTGCGGTGAACTCTTTCGGGTACCGGCGGTTCGCCCGGGCCCGTGCGGGGTAAGCCGGGGGCGAGACGGTCTTCGCCGGTCAAACAGCCGGCCGGTGAAGACCGTCTCGGCCGCTCCGGTCAGGCCGCCGCCACGACAGCGTCACGGCCGGGAGCGCGCTGCTCCGGTCCAGCTCAGCGGCGGCGCAAGCTTGTGTCGCCGGAGGTGTCCTCAGCGCGAGACGGCCGAGCCGCCCCGCGCTCGGTGCGGGTCACCGGTCCGCTCCCGCGTCGAGGGCAGTGCGGAGGAACTCGAGGATCTCCGCCCGCGCGGCCCCGGCCTGCGGCGCCACGCCCGGCATGCTGAGGAACGCGTGCCCGGCGCCGGGGTATTCGCTGAGCCGCACGGAAGTCCCGGCCGCGCGCAGCCGCCCGGCGTAACGACGGCCGTGGTCGGCCACCGGGTCGTCGGTCGGCACCACCACGAGCGCCGGCGCCAGTCCGTCGAGGTTTTCGGCGTACAGCGGGGAAACCGCGCGGGCGTCGGCGCCCGGCGGCACGGCGAGCCGCTGGAACAGCCGCAGCTGCCCGGTGGTGAGCGTCGGGCTGCCGTCGTACTCGGTGGCCGACGGGTAGTCGAGCATCGTGGCGGTCGCGTCGACGGCGGGGTTGACCAGCACCTGCGCCCGCAGCGGCAGGCCGGCGTCCTCGGCCCGGATCGCGGCCAGCGCGCAGATCAAGGCACCGCAGCTCTCGCCGAAGACGGCGGTCCGCGCCGGGTCGATCCCCCACGGCCCGGCGTGGTCCAGCAGGTGCCGCAACGCGTCCCAGCCGTCGTCGACGGCCGCCGCCAGCGGGGTGACGGCGTCGAGGAGCCGGTGCTCGACCGAGACGACGACCGCGGGCAGCCGGGCGGCGACGTGGCTGGTGACCCAGTCGCACTGCGCCGCCGTGCCCACGAAGCCGCCGCCGTGCACGTGGAGCACGAGCGGCAGGACGTCGTTGCCCGCGACCGGCCGGTGCACCCGGACCGGCAGGTCGCGGCCGGGCAACGCCAGTTCCTGCCACGCGATCGCGGCGCCGGGATCCGGTTCCCCGGTGATCACCCGCGCCGCCGCGGACGCCCGGACGCGGTTCTCCGCCTCGCGGTAGGCAACCAGTTCCTCGTCGGTGATGGCCGACCAGTCGGGCTCGGGCGGCCGCTGGGCCAAGGTGGTTTCGCTCATGCGCTTCTCCTCGCTTCGCCAATTACGCTACCTCAGGTATCGATACCAAGGGTAGCGAAAACCGGTATCGTCCGGCCATGAATTCCGCCCGGCCCCCCGGCCGCCCCCGCACCGGCGTCAACGAGGTGGTCTTCGCGGCCACCTTGCGCACGGTCCACGCCCTCGGCTACGCGGCCACGGTGGAGCGCATCGCCACCGCGGCCGGCGTCGCCAAGACGACGATCTACCGCCGCTGGCCCTCGAAGGGCGAGCTGATCGTGGACTGCCTCCTGGACGCGTTCGGCCCGCTGCCCCTGACGGGCGCGAGCCGGGTGGAGCTGATGGCGTCGTCGATCCGCTGGATCGCGGCGAAGATCGCCGAGCCCGGGGTGGGCGACGCGTTCGCGGGCGTGTTCAGCGACGCCGTCAGCGACCCGGCCCTGCGCGAGATCCTGGCCGCCCGCCTGCAGGACCCGTACCGCGAGGCGCTCCAGGACGCCCTCGACGAGCCGGCGAACCGGGTCCTGTTCTTCATCGACGTCGTCGTCGGCACCCTGCTCCACCGCATGGGCATGACCGGCGAACCCATGGCGGACAACGACGTGGCGGCCCTGGTGGAGATGGTCCTGCCCCACTTCACCGCGGGGAAGCGCACCGGATGATCACCTTCCGGACGGGCCGCGACTAGGGCATCCTTGGCGGCCTGACGAGGAGGATCATGCTCGACGATGTGATGACGGCGCTCGACTCCGTCCTGCCGCGGCTGGCGGCGGTCACCGGCACGCCCGGGGTCGCCGTCGCGGTGGCGACGAGCACCGAGCTGCGCACGGCCGCGACCGGGTTCGCGGACCTGGCCGCGGGCGCGCCGATGACCGCCGAGACCGTGGCGCCGGCGGGGTCGCTCACCAAGCCCGTCACGGGACTGGCCTTCATGCAGCTGGTCGAGGCGGGCGAAGTCGGCCTGGACACGCCGATCGACGCGCTGCTGCCCGCGGGGCTGCGCGGTCCCGGCGCGGCGCCCGTCACCACGGCCATGCTGGCGGCCCACCAGGGCGGCTACTACAACGACATCGTCACGGCCACGGCGTTCGAGGCGCCGGCCGAACCGGTCCTCGACTACGTCCGCCGTCGCCACGAAGCCGGGCGCGCGGTCGAGTACGGCGGGGCGCTGCCGCTGGTGACGACGCCGGGTCCGTACTCGTACTCCAGCTTCGGCGTCGGCGTGCTGGGCGGTGCGCTCGAGCACCTGACCGGGGACGCCTACGGCGCGCGCGTCCACCGGGACGTCTTCGCCCCGGCCGGGATGACCGGCACGAGCATCGACGACGGCACGCGGAACCCGTGGGCGACCGGGGCGCCGGGCCGGGGCACCGACCGGGCGACGGGGTACATGGCCTTCGGCGACTGGTGCGTGCCGAGCCCGCCGCTGCGCACCTCGGCCTACCCGGGCGTCGGGATGCACACCAGCGCCGCGGACGCCGGGCGGCTGCTGCAGTCCTTGCTGCGCACCGCCCGCGGCGACCGCGGACTCGTCCGGCCGGAGTCGCTCGCGGCCATGGTGACGCCGCGGGTCGCCCGGCCCAGCCACGGCGCGCCGTCGTTCTCCGGCCTGACGCTCGAGCTCGCCGACCCGGCGCTGGGTGACGACTGGTGGTGGGGCCACACGGCGGCGTTCCCGTGGGGCTTCTGGTGGGAGGCGCGGGTCTGGCCGCACCGCGACCTCGCCGCCGTCGCGGTCGGCACCCGGTGGGACATGGCCCGCTTCCACAACCCCGCCACCCGCAGCGCCCCCGGCCTGGCCGTCGAGTGGGCCGGCCGCTGGGCCGTGTCCGGCGTCCCCGAAACTCTCCCGGACATGGACGCGCGCCCCCGCTGGACCGGACCCAGCCCGACGCCGGACACCTCGCGCTGGATGGGGGTGCTGGCCGGGGAGCGCACCCACGGCCTGCTCGGCGTCACCGACCCGCTACCGGCCGCGAAGCTGACCGCGATGACCGAGGGAGCGCGCTGCCTCGGCGACGCCGTCCCGGACGGCTGGGACCCGGACGCGTTCACGCGCGGGGTGGCGCAGGCGCGCGCGGTCGCCCCCGATCCGGACGCCCTCGGCGCACTGGGCCGGGACCTCGGGCCCGCCGCGGCGCTGTGGATGCTCGAGTGCGGGGCGTCGAGCGCCGAGGTGACGATGCCGGTCGGCTTTTACGCGCGGGCGTAGCGACGATCAGCGCAGGCGGACGTCCAGGTTGACGCGGTGGCGCCCGCGCGGCAACGGCACCCACGCCGGCTCGGTCACCGGGGACACCTCGGGAAAGCGGGCGAACAGGGTGCTCAGCGCGACCTCGGCTTCCAGCTTCGCCAGCGCGACGCCGAGGCAGAAGTGCGGCCCCCAGCCGAATCCGACGCTGCCCTCGCGGCCGCCGTACAGAGCCTGCCACCGCACGTCGGTGTCGTGGGGGTGGGCGAACTGCGCGGGATCGCGGTTGGCCGCCCCGAGCACCGCCTGCACGGCGTCACCCGCGCTGATCCGCACGCCGCCGACCTCGAGGTCGGTCGCGGCGTAGCGCAGCCGGGCGAGCTGCACCGGGCCGTCGGTGCGCACCAGCTCGCGCACCGCGGCCGGCCAGAGCTCGGGCTCGGTACGCAGCAGCTCCCGCTGGGCGGGGTCGCGCATCAGGGCGAGCGCCGCGTTGGACAGCATGTGCGCCATGGTTTCGTGCCCGGCGAGCACGAGGAACACCAGGACGGCCACGGCGTCGACGTCGGTCAGGTCGTCCTTGGCGACGACCTGGCTGATCAGGTCGTCGCGCGGCTCGGCGCGGCGCCGGTCGATCAGCGCGTGGCAGAAGGCGAACATCTCGCCCAGCGTCGGCGTGATCTGCGCCGGGTCGCCGCCGACGAGCACCTTGCCCCAGCGCCACCAGTCCGCCCAGTCGGCTTCGGGGACCCCGACCAGTTCGCAGACCACGGCCATGGCCAGCGGGTAGGCGTACTCGTCGAGCAGGTTCACCGTCTCCGCCGCGGCGAAGCCGTCGAGCAGCTCGTCGACGATCTCCTGCACCCGGGGCCGCAGCGTGGCGACCTGGGCGGCGCCGAAGGCGTGGCTGATGCTGCGGCGCAGCCGGGTGTGCTCGGCACCGTCCAGGCTGAGCAGGCTCGCCCGCAGGTAGGGCAGGTGTTCCGGGGGCGTGCCCAGCGCGAGGAACGCCTGCTCCTGCGTCTGGGCACCCACCCCCGGCAGGCCGGTGGGATCGTTGCGCACGGCCGGGTCGGAGAGCACGGCGCGGACGTCGTCGCTCCGGGTGACCAGCCAGCCCTCCTCGCCGCCGGGCAGCCGGGCCCAGCAGACCGGTGACTCGGCGAGGATGCGGTCGTAGCCGGACAGGGGGTCGTCGAGGATGGCCGGATCGCGCAGGTCCACAACGGGTTCGGGCGGCACCCGGCCATCCTGCCACGAAGATCGCCCCGGGCGGAGCGGCCCGCGTCACTTGCCCGGCTGTGGCCCGAGCATCGTGTTCACGTCGATGGGCGACGGGATGGCGCCGAGCTGCAGCAGCAGGTCCGGCACCCGCTGCAGCCGCCGTGAGTCCAGGCTCGACCCGTAGCCCGGCAGGGTGAGCAGCTTGGCCGTGTCCTCGTCGATCTTGGCGAACCGCACCAGCAGCGGCTCGACCTTGGCGCGGTCGTTGGTGGCCTCGTGGGTGGCCTTCTGCATCGCCCGCTGGAACGCGGCCAGCGTCTTCGGGTTTTCCCGCACCCACTTCTTCGTCGCGCCGAAGCCGGTCAGCGGGAAGTCCTGGGTCGCGCCGGTGTTGATGTCGATCACCGGGATCGCGCCGGCCGTCTTGGCGGCCTGCGTGATGTAGGGCTCCGGCAGGTACGCGGCGTCGGCCTCGCCCTGCTGCAACGCCGCCGCGATGTTCGGCAGCGGGATCAGCACCCACTTCACCTTGCCGAAGTCCACGCCGTGGTCCTGCATCACCGAGCGGGTGAGCAGATCCGACGCGGTGTTCTTGGCCGTGATGGCGATCTTGCTGCCCGCCAGGTCGAAGATCGTCTTCACCGGCGAATTCGGCACGGTGACGATCGCGTTGGTCTTGGCGTTGACCGACGTCGCGTCGGCGACCAGTTCCATGTCGGCGGCGCCGGTGCTCTTCGCGATGAAGAACGGCGGGTAGGTCGAGAACGCGATGTCGGCCTCACCCGAGATCGCTTTGGTCAGCGAGGCCTGCCCGCTGGCGGCGACCACGGACTGGACGTCGAGGCCCTCGTCCTTGAAGAAGCCGCTGTCCTGGGCCAGCCAGAACGGCCCGAGGTCCGTGGTGGGCAGGATCGAGACCTTCAGCGCCGTCTTCTCCAGGCCGGTGCCCGCAGAGGCTTTCGAATCGGTCGAACCGAGTGCCCCGCAGCCGGTGACGAGGGTGACGACGGTGGCGGCCGCGAGGGCGAGGGTGGCGCGAAGAGCGCGATCCCGGCTGCTCCTGGCGATTCCAAACAAGACCTGCTCCTTGACGGAGATGATGGTTGATGTACCGAATCCAAAGAAGCCGGGTGAATAATTCCCGGAGTCAGGCAGGTGACTGTAGGGACCTGCGAACCGCGTGGCAATGCGTTGGTGCGCCCCAAAACCGGGATTTCACCAGAATGGCGGTGCGTATTCTTGATCGACGATCATGAATTGATCTTCGCTGCGCACGGCGTAATTCTACGGATCGCTGCGGCCGATCGGCGGGGCGCTGCCGATTCCTCCGGCCACGGCCGCCGGGATCGCGGATTCGCGAAGGAGCCGGTGGTGGCGGGTGGTGACCGGTGGTGTGCGGTGGCCACCCATCCGGCCCAACGGTGCCGACTCCCGCTCACCATGAGAGTCCACTGTGGACTCCGCAAAGTGCCTAAGCGGTGACGCGAAAAGCGTCGATCATGCCGACGGACGTGCTGCGGTTGACGATCCGGACGGTGTGCTGCGCCGCGCTCAGCCCGCTCTTCTGCCAGACCACCTGCTGCACCTGCCGCGCGCCGTCGGCGTGCAGGTCCACGGTCGCCTGGAAGGTGTTGTCGAGGTAGACGTCGACGGTGCCCATGTCGCCGTTGCGCTCGGAGAGGTACTGGATTCCGGTGCCGGTGAAGGAGTAGTTCGCGGTGGCGCCGACGACGGTCGAGTGGTGCGTGTCGTCGTTGTAGTCGCCGTAACCGCGGTTGGTGGTGGCGAACCAGTTGCTGTCGTAGCCGGCGGCGGTGTCGTTGACCAGACCGCCGCCGCCGGCGTTGAGGCCCAGGGTGGAAGCGGTGCCGCTCAAGGCTTTGGCGCCCTGGTTCGGGCTGCCGGTCAGCCGGGTCGTCGCGTACGAGGTCAGCGGCTTCGCGGTGCGCTCGACGACGTAGGTGGTGCCGCCGGCCGTGGGGAACTCGAACTCCGCGTCGGTGGTGGTCAGAAGGACCGTGTTGTCCGACGCGCGCCGCACGCGCACCTGCTGCCCGCTCCAGGGGTTGACGACGTGCGCGGTGGCGCCCCACTGGCTGCGCAGGCCGACGTACTTCGTCTCGTTGGCCTCGCGCTCGGCGCTGACGAGGAAGCCGTTCTTCGCCAGCAGCGTGAACTTCCCGACGAACGCGGAGTTTCCGGGCACGGCCGGGAAGACGCGGATCTTGTCGTTGTACGACTGCAGCAGGGCCTCGTTCATCGCGGAGAGGGTGACGCCGTGGTACTCGAAGACGCCGTTGGTGTTGCTGGTGAACCCGTTGGGGTAGTTCTGGTACTGCCGCAGCATCCGCTTCACGCCGTCGAAGGTCTGGTCGCCGAGCCCGAGCCGCGCGGCCTGCACGGCGTCGTTGGCCCAGACGTTGCCGTAGGGGAACGGCCGGCTGTTCCAGGCGTTCAGGGCGGTCTGGTAGTCGGGCGCGCCGATGCCGGTGACGTTGTAGGGCCAGATCAGCTCCGCGGCGACGTTCTCG
The DNA here is from genome assembly GCF_023023025.1 of Amycolatopsis sp. WQ 127309. Taxonomy (NCBI): domain Bacteria; kingdom Bacillati; phylum Actinomycetota; class Actinomycetes; order Pseudonocardiales; family Pseudonocardiaceae; genus Amycolatopsis; species Amycolatopsis sp. WQ 127309. The sequence goes on along the minus strand of NZ_CP095481.1, from coordinate 546,748 downwards.
TTGTTGCGCGTCTGAGCCAGTGGCGGCTGGTGCGGCTGGTACGCGCCGTTCTGCTGCGGGTAGGCGACGAGGTTGCCGAGGACGCGCTGCCACTCGGGGCGCAGGTTCGCGTCGGCGCCGAGCTGCTGGGAAACCTGGATGGCGATGGGGAAGATGCTGCGCACGGCGGCGAGGTCGGTGATGGCGTTCGGGACGTTCCAGTACGTTTCGTGCGCGTTTGAACTGGCCATGGAGTACTTGCCGTTGCCGTCGACGGAAAGCATGCGTGAGTAGAACTTCGCCGTTTCCCGGATGAACGGGTAGGCGACGGTGCGCAGGTAGTTGTCGTCGTTGGTGTAGCGGTACTGCAGGTACATGTTGTACGCGGCTTCGTAGCCGGTGGAGAGGATGTTCTTGGTGTAGTCGCTGCCGACCGTACCGCGCGCGTTGCCGTCCCAGCCCATGGTTTCCGGCACCCACAAGCCGTCGACGCCGTACCGGGTCCGGGTGTAGGACTTCAGCGCGGTGTAGTTGCGGCTGTAGAGGTTGTTGAAGGTGTTCATGAGGTCGACGTGATTCGAGGCCAGGAAAGAGTTGTAGACGTCGCGCTGGTTCCAGTACCAGTAGGCGTTGCTCCACTTCGTCTGGTCGCCGGTCGCGCGGAAGACGCCGTTGATGAAGTGGTACGGGTAGTTGCCGTAGCCGCCGGCGGCGATCAGGTACGTCGAAAGGTAGTAGACGTTCTCGAGGTAGTCGGCGTCGCCGCCGAGCCCGCCGTACTGGACGAAGGACTTGCTCCAGAAGCTGTGCCACCAATTCCGGTAGGCCGTGTAGGTGCTTTGGTAGCCGGTGGCTTTGACCGCGTTGAGCGCGGTTTTCGCCTGGTTGACGGAGTTGTTGCCGGCGGCGTTGAGCCGGGTGCTCGCTGTGAACCACACGGTGTAGCTCGACGTGGGGGTGATGGTGAGGCGCACCCGGCTGTTGTTGACGACGGAGGCGCTGTAGTTCGCGCCTTCGACGGTGGCCGCGAGGGTGTAGCCGAACTTCTGCGGGTCGGCCTGGCCGCGGCTGATCCCGGCGCCACTGGCGTCGGCGTAGCTGGACACCTGCCGCCAGGTGCTGATGTCGGGCACGTCGCCGCTGTTGGCCAGGTTCGCGACGTCCCACAGCGACAGTTCGAGGGTCACGCTGCTCACGCCGCCGCGGGTGTCGTCGACGTGGATGCCCATGACCTCGGAACCGGGCTGGCCCATGATCGTGACGGTCCGGTTGGCGTCGTACTTCGTCGTCAGCGTCCCGTCGTAGAGGGACAGCCGCTGCTGGTAGGAGGTGTAACCGGAGTCCATCGCCGGGGTGGTGGCCAGGTTGACCAGGCCGGCCCCGAACGCGGTCTGCTGCGACGCATCGACGTTCGACACCTGCATGGTCAGGCCGCCCGCCTGCCACACCATCGCCCCGGTGCGGCCGTTGCCGACGGTCAGGCCGTAGTCCGGGTTGGTGTTCGGCCGGTTGTAGACGATGTCGTGCTTGGCCAGGTAGCCGGCGTAGTCGACGTCGAGGCGGCCGGCCGCGGGGGAGAACGCGGCGTCACCCGGGGCGGCGAGCGCGGGCGAGGTGACGGGGACGGTGAGCGCGGCACCCAGCAGCACGGCGACGGGCAGCAGGCGGTTCGACCTCATGGAGCACCTTCCGGAGCCAGAGATATGATGAATCGATCAAATCTTGAGCGCGGAACCGGGCTATGAGCTTGTTTAAGGTTGTAGCAGACGTCAGGCATCGCGTAAAGAACCGATGTCTGGACCTTTAGGCGCTGGAGGCTTACGGATCGGGCGGGCACCAGGTGTCGGACGTCGGGCCGTTGGCGGCGCCGCAGAAGCCGTGCACCGACTTGTCGACCTCGCCGCCGGCCACCCCCATCACCGCGACCGGCTTGTTCTGCGGCACGTTCCGGCTGATGTCGCCGCCGTAGTCGATGATGCCGGTGACGCCTTCGAGGTACTTGTTGACCTGCTTGCCGTCCGGGCGCGAGGTGTGGATGGCGGTGATCTCGCGCCAGATCGCCCCCGGCGTCACCGGGATCTCGGCGGCGGTCTCCCGCAGGTACGCCGCCGCGACGATCATCACCTGCGCGGCGTCGTAGGCGAGCGCGGCGTGGCCGTCGTACGAGCGGCCCTCCGGCGTCCGCTCGAACGGGAACAGCGTCTGGTCCAGCGTCGTGTAGAAGTCGAGCGCCGCGCCCCTCGGCTCGGTGACCGGCGCGGTGGCGAACGACATGAAGTAGTACGGCAGCGCGCGGTTGCGCTGGCGTTCGCCCTGGTCGGCGACGAACCGCGTGACGTCGTCGTCGCCGATCACGGTGGCCCGGCTGCCGCACAGTGCGGCGCTGCTGATGAACTGGCCGAAGTCGGGGACGCCCCGGCCGGCGAAGAACACGAAGCCGTCGTAGGAACAGGTGTCGCGGCCCGCCGCGCCGGCGTTGCCCACCAGCGTCTCGCCGTACCGCAGGTGCGACGGCGGCCCGCCGGGACCGCCGTCCGGTGTGAACGCCCGCGCCTCGACCTGGAAACCCTTGTCCCGGAACGACTTCAGCGTGTCGTCGCGCAGGTTGGTGCTGTAGACGTCGGCGTCGTCGTCGGAGTAGTAGACGCGGATCACGCGCGGCCCCGGCAGCTGCTCGACGAACCCGGCCGCCACCGCGGCCTCGCGCCGGTTCTGCGGCGTGACCTGGAAGTACATCGGGTTCAGGTCGGCCAGCGGGTCGGCGGACAGTGTCGAGGCGACCATCGGCAGCCCGGCGTTGGTCAGCGCGGCGATGGTCTGCTGCGTCGGCTGGCTGCTCAGGTCCAGCCCGACCACGCCGACGATGCTGCGGTCCTGCTCGGCCTGCTGCCGCAGCTGGTTCGCCACCCGCACGCCCTGGCGCATGTCGCGGCCGGCGTTGGCGATGAGCAGCCGGACGATCGGGTCGGCCGACCCCGGGGCGTTCAGCTGCCGCAGCTGGGCGACCGCGAAGCCCTCCAGCGATTCGCGCTCGCTGGTCAGCCCCTCCGCGAGGTCGTTGGACGACGTCAGCGCCTCCAGCGCGACGAGCGTGATGTACGGCCGCTCCGGGTGGGCCTCGTGCAGCTTCTCCGCGCGGTGGTTCTGGTCCAGCACCACCGCTTCGACCTGCCGGATCGTCGCGTCCGACGGCTGGAAGAGGTCCTGGGCGCCGTCCGTGGTGCCGACGCACTCGCTGCCGGTCCAGGTCAGCCAGGGGTTGTCCGAACCGCAGTGCTCGGCGTAGGTGTCGTGGCTGCGGTAGGCGACGAACCCGGCGACCAGCGCCACCACCACGACCGGCACGCCGATCCGCGTCCACCGGCTCGCCCACCACGGCGGGCGGACCTGCCGCCGGAACCGGTAGTCGCTGCCGAGGGTCTGCAGCATCTGCTGGACCTTCGGCTCGTCGGCGTCGGCGGGCGGCCGGACGCCGATCGGCAGGTACCACGCGGTCGGCTGCCGTTCCCGCCGGTCGCGTTCGAGCTGGTTCTGCCAGGCCACGTAGGCCGCGCGCGCCTGCTCCGCCTGGAACTGCGGGCGGCGCGCGGTCGGCACCGCGTCCGGCGGCGGCGCCGGGCTGGCGCTGACCACCAGCAGCGGGTCGAACAGGCCGACCTGGTTGCGGACCGAGTTGACCAGTTCCAGCAGGCGGTAACCGCCGTTGCCGACGCTCACCTCGTCCAGCAGCAGCACCGGGTAGGTCATCCGGCGCCGCCGCCACACCCGCCACGGCCGCAGCCGGTAGGCGCGCCGCAGGTCCTCGAGGAACGCGTTGAGCAGCAGGCGGCAGACGTATTCGGGCGCCTCCTCCTGCCACTGCCCCTCGGTGAGCCGCCGCGCGAACCGCACGAAGCTGCCGGACATCTCCGGCGCCAGGTGCGGCTGCCGCAGGAACCAGCGGTACCGGCCGGACAGCAGCGGGACGCGCCCGGTGACCGCGATCCGGAAGGTCAGCAGGGTCAGCCCGCGCACGAGCAGCGAGAAGACCTTCCAGATGCCCTGGTTCTCCGGCAGCTGCTTGACCGCGTCCTCGGCCGACGAGCTGAACCGTTCGGCGAGGCTGATCCGCCGGATGGCCCGCCGCAGCACGCCGTCGGGATCATCACGGCCGTCGTGGTCCTGCAGCATCAGCCAGTAGACGAGGTCGAACAGCGGGAACGGCAGCCGGCTGGTGTGCGCCGTCGCGCTGTCACCGAGCTCCTTGCGCGCCTCCCGCAGGACGTCCCGGACGACGGTGACGGAGTCCGCGGTCGCCGCCCCCGCCTCGTCCCGGTCCTCGTGCTCGGCGAGCCCGGGCCGCGCGTACCGGATGCTGCCCTGCGGTTTCGCGGTCTTGAGCCGATCCGCGACGGCGGCCAGCACATCGGCGTTTTCCGGCGGCCGGACCAGGCACACCATCGGCAGCCCGCGCCGTTCGGACCGCTCGTCCTGGTAGTCGGTCCACTCGCACTGTTCGTCGAGTTTCCGCGGCCGATCCCCGAATCGCGGCCGCAGGCACAGCGCGCCGAGCAGTTTCACCAGCGCGTCGGCCCCGAGAAAGCCGAGCGGTCCCGTTCTCCCCATGGGCTCAGAATGGCACATTGGGAGCGCGGCTGGTCCCGGAAATGTACCGACAATGCCGGAACCGAAATCCTATCCCCGCTGGATGTCGGGCCCGCCGGCGGCGGCCGGACCGGTGTAGCGCGCCCCGCCGAAGCCGAGAATCAGGTAGCCGATGATGGAGAACACGAACAGCCCGAAGAACCCGAAAACCCCGCTCTTGCCGAACGCCTTCGCGACGTCGATCGAGACGATGATCGCCACGATCAGGTTGACCAGCGGGATCAGCAGCAGGAGCAGCCACCACCCGGAGCGGCCGGCGATCTTCAGCAGGATGTAGGCGTTGTAAATCGGGATGATCGCCGCCCAGCCGGGCCGCCCGGCTTTGGTGAACACCTTCCACAGCGCGATGATCGTGAGCACAGCGAAGATCAGGCCGGAACCGAACCCGATGCCGAGGCCGAAGACGGACGTCGAGTTTTGATCGTTCATGGAGCGGGAGTGTCCTTCCGGGAGCGTCAGTCGTGACGAGCGACCTTAGCGTCGACCGAATCGGCTCACCGCAGGTGGGCGGTCATTTCCCGCGGCTCCGAATATCGGGCGGCCCACCGCATTCGAACGCGCCGGGATCACGGGCGTTGCTCAGCCCAGCCGTCCGGCTTCCGCCGCGGCCCGGGTCACCGACTCCGCCGCGCGGCGGGACGAGCCGGTCAGCTTCCCGCGGGCCATCGCCAGGAGCACGGCCGGCTTCGGCGGGAACGCGCCGAGCTGGCTGAGCATGGTCAGGTCGTCCCGCACCGCCTCGTGACTCGTGACGCCGTCCGGGCCGACGCGCAGCACGTGGATCTGCTCGAAGTCCATGGCCCGGCCGGTGGCGGGCAGGATCTTGTCGGGCTTGCCGTCCCGGAAGCGGACGAACGGCCGGTTCTGCACCCCCTGCATCCGCAGCCGCACCCAGGCGACCCCGGCGTCGAAACCCGCGTCGAGCACCGGGAACCGCAGGTCGTCGAAGGCGGCGCGCATCCAGGCACCCGAGGCGAGCAGCGCGCCGGGCCCGGGCACCGAGCAGGCGGGCGGGGCGACCGCGGCCTCCCGGTTGACGAACGCCGGCGCGGCCACCGACCGCGCGAGATCGGGATCGCCGGTCACCAGGACCCGGAAGACGTCGATCGCGGACTGCAGCTCGGTGCTGGTGGTCACGGTTCCCTCCTCGGACCGGACCGCGTTGATCCGGCGTAGCTCCATCTAATGATAGTAATGCGTTCCAGTCAATGTGAAGCATGACGGTGAAGTACGCTGAGCGACGTGACGCGCCCCTACAAGTCCGCCAGACGGACGTCCGCGGCGGCGGAGACCCGCCGCGCCGTGCTCGCGGCCGCGCTCGCCCTGTTCGAGGAGCGGGGCTACGTCGGGGCGACGCTGGCGGAGATCGCCACGCGCGCGGAGGTGGCGGTCAACACCGTCTACACCAGCGTCGGCGGCAAACCGCAGCTGCTGATCGAGCTGATCCGCGAAGCCGCGAACAACGACCAGATCGACGACTCACTGCGCAAGCTGAACACCGCCCGGTCCGGCCGAGAGGTCATCGCCGAGGTCGCGGAGGGCACCGCGACAGTCTTCCGCGACCGCGCCTGGCTGTTAGGCGCGCTGTACGACAACGCGGGCACCGAACCGCTGCTCACCGAGGCGGTGGAAAGCGCCGAGACGGCGTACGCCGACAGACTCGCCGAGGCGGCGTCCCGCATAGTGGCCCTGGGCGAACTCCGCGAGGGAGTCGACATCGCGACCGCGTCGGACATCCTCTGGTTCCACTTCGGTTTCCGCCCGTGGCGAGACCTCCGAACACGAGGCTGGTCCTGGCAAAGAGCGACCGCCTGGCTGACCACCCAGGCGGGCCACGCACTGCTCACCGAGCCACCAACCGACTGAGCGTTGGTTTCACCAGGCGGCTTCGATCCACAGCCGCACCGAGTGGCCGATGCGCAACGACCTGGGGAGCGAGGGTGCGCCATCAGGGGCTCGAACTTGCTGGTCAAGCATCCTCTTCGACCCGAGTCGGATGGTTTCGAGTGATGCCGGACAAGGCCGTTCGTAGGAGGTCGGGTCGCGGCGATGTGTGCTTGTGTCGAGGTTTGTCGTCGCGTCTGTACGGCCTCGGGCTCGCAACAGCCGGGCTGGCCATCGCACCAATCGTCAGCTGTTTGATCAGGGCTGGTGCGTAGGTGCAGCCTCTGGTGGCAACGGAGGCTTGGTGAAAATCTCCCCGGTGACGCTGCCGGCAGTGCTGGCGTTGATGTAAGGGTCCCGTCTGATCCAGTTCTTTCCCTCGGCGGCGATGCCTTCGAGGATGTGCAGTGTGTTGGTGAACCCGGCGGCTTCCAACGACATCTTCGCCAGGGCGAGCGGGCTTTCGCCGGGCGTGGCTTCGCTGGATTCGTGGTCGGTGATGTCGATGTTCTGCGGTTCGCCGTTCATCAGCACGAGTTCCATGCTGTAGCTGAGCTCCGAGGTGGTGGCGACGTGGACCGACGAGACGGCGTCGAAGCGGAAGTTGTTGCGTTCTTCTCCGCGGAACCCGGCGTTTTCGAAGTCGAGCTCGGTGCTGAGTTCGCGCACACCGTCCCGGGTGATGAGGAAGAGCCGGATGTCGTACTTGGAGTAGCGCCACGGCGCGCCGTTGACCCGGGCTCGCTTGCAGGACGCGGCCGGTGTCTGCAGGAACGCGTGTGTGAGGATGTCCCGCCACGCGATCCTGTAGTGCTTCAAGGCTTTGTCGAGTAACTTGATCTTGTCGGCGTTCAGCCACCGCTCCATTTCGGTCTCGGCGGGTCGCGTCGAGTCGAGCCGGTGCTTCCAGCGGAGGTACGCGGCTTCTCGCGCGGCCAGCAGGTCTTCGTAGTCCTCCCGGTCTTCGACGAGCCGGCGGCGTTCCCCGAGGATTCGTGACCAGCCCACGCCGGCCGCGAAAGATCCTGCAGCCGCGACCACGGTTGCGGCTGAACTGAGGATGGGACTGATGGCGGTCGTGGTCGCGATGACGTAGCCGACGGCTGCGCATAGAAGGAAGGTCGCGATGACGCAGCGCAGTTTGGTCCTGGGCGCGACGCGGTACCGCGTCCGGTACTGGAACAGCTCGCCGGCCTTCCACCGACGTAGCACACTGCTGGTTTCGTAGCGGATCAGCCACCTGATGCGTCCGATGGGGATGCGGCTCTCGCGGTAGATCTCGACGATCTCGTTGCGCAGGGCCACCCGGAAGCCCGACGTCTCCCGCAGGCACTCGTGATGGGTGTCATCTCGTGGCGCGTACCGTGCGGCGTAGTGGGTGAACGCATGGTCCACGCTGCGGGCGAACCCCTCGTCCAGGCGGGCTCCGCCTGCCGGCCGGGGGTGGTAAAGGCGGTCCTTGGCGGCAGCGCGAGCAGAGCGGTAACGCCAATCGTGTCCGTCACGAATGGCAATGACGGCTGTGGCTGCGGCGGCGAGGTAGGCGAGTATCGGCGGAATGCGCCCCTCCAGCACGACTATCTGTCCCAAGTAGACAGCCGCAACAAGGAAAGCCAGCGTGCCGAACGCGGCTTTGGCGCGGTCGCGTGAAGTCGTGGTGGACGGCTCGGGCAGCCGGACGCGGGGCCGGGCCGGGCGAGGGTGGAAGTAGGCCCAGACGCGTTTCGCGCGGTCGTTGTTCAGCTGGGTGGCCTCCGCGTTCTTACGGATGTCGGCCCAGTAGCTGTCGCGCAGTCCGCCGATCAGGACGAGATCGAGGTGACGCAGGATCTGCGCGCGTTGCGGTGGGTCCAGCTCGGCGAGGGCGTCGATCGCCGGTTGCGGGTCGCTGTCGTGTGCTGCGAGGCAGTCCAGCAGGGTGCACAGGGCGCGGAGGGCACGGGTCCACGCGTCGCTCGGGAGCGCCGCGCATATCGCGGGTAGGCCCGCCAGCTGGTGGCGTTCCTCGGTCGAGAGGTCGCGGTAGGACCGCTTGGAGAGCATCGCGAGAGCCCAATGGAAGTGGACGTTGCCGCCGGTGAAGCCGTCTCCGCGGGCTTCTTCGATGAGTTCGCGTGCCCGGTTCGGGATGCCGTCGTCCAGATACCGCAGGCCGACGTCGTACTTCTCGGCTGGGGAGGCTCCGGGGAGTACTTGGTAGACGGACGAGTTGTGGACCTCCGTGGCGACGATGCCGACATGTGAACCCGCACCGACGGTGGCGTGGGTCGTCGGATGTGGGATGTTCATACGAGACCCTTGGCCGCGCTGACCAAAGCGGTGACTTTGGCGGCCAGTCCGGCGAGGTCTGCGATGAGGCCGCCGAGTCGTTTGAGCGCGAGGACGAAGGTTTTCCGGCCTTCCGGGGTCGGTGACTCGAGTGCTCCGCCGGCGATGTCGAGCTCGACCTGAGCGGCGTCATAGGTCTCGCCGTCGAGCCGGCCCCCAGCGTGTTCGTGCGAAAGCTGTTCCCGGAGTGAGGCGAGCTCGACGGCGAGGTCGGCCGTGGTCGGCGAGGGAGGCCTGCCGTTCTGGTAGACCGTGCTACCGGTGACGTTGACGGCGTGGATGCCGACCTGCCCGTGGGAGGTGGAGTAGATCGTGCCGGGGGTGGTGTTGTCCTTCATGGTGGGCTGCTTTCGTTCTCGGACGAGCTCGGTGGCCAGACGGACCGCGAAAGCTGCGGCGTTGGCGGCGGCCTGTGGCTGCCAGTTACGGTCCGCTGCCGTGGTTTTGGTGCCGTCAGCCTTGTCGCTGATGCCGCGGACGACGGCGACGGGTGAACCGCTGAGGTGCCCGGCCTGGGCGACACCGGCAGCTTCCATCTCGATCGCCATGGCGTCGTTGTAGTGCTCGCGGATCCAGCGAGCTTCGGCTGACAAGCGGGAGTTGTGGACGACTTCGCCGGCCGCGATAGCGCCGAAGTGCACCGCGGTCCCCGGTGGGACGCCCGGTTCCCACGTGCCGGCACGGGCGATGTGCTGGGCGATCTGGCTGACGCCGTGGTCGGCTTCCCAGACTCGTGGGCGGGCCTTGAGACCGTCGTCTTCACTGGTGCCGCCGTGGTAGGCGTAGACGTGGGTGGCGACCACGACGTCGCCGAGCGGCGTATCCCAGAGAGCACCGGCAACGCCGACGAACACGAGCGCGGCAGGGGAGAACTCCTGTATCGCGCGTTCGGCGAGCACCGCGGCGGATTGGGGACCTTTGCCAGTGAGGCCGAGTGCGACGCGGCAGGAGGTGCCGCGGACGGTACCGATCTCGAAGCGGGTACCGCGGTCGTGTCGGTGCAGGGTGACGTCGGTCAGCCGCTCGTGCACCGCCTTGTACTCGGCGTTGAAGGCCGTGAGCATCACTACCAGGTCGTCGGTCATCGTCTCGCCTCGGTTGTCGTGGTCGGAGTGGGACGTACCAGGGGTGGGAAAAGCGTGGATCTCTTGCCGGGGGCGAACAGGCGGGCCGGACGGCCGCGGCCGACGCGGCGTTCGGCGCCGAGCGGGACGATGAAGTCCTCGACCGCTTGGACTTTGCGATAGAAGTTCCGCGGGTCGAGTTCGACACCCCAGACCGCCTCGTAGACCTGCTGCAGCTCGTTGATTGTGAAGGGCGGGGTGCAGAAAGCGGTGGCGAGCACGGTGTGTTCGAGCTTCGACCGGGCTCTCTCCAGGCCGTCCTGGAGGATCCGTTCGTGGTCGAAAGCCAGGCGTACGCGGTGGCTGAGGACATCGGAAACCGGGGTCCACGTCGCATCGGCCGCGTCGGTGCCGGCGCGGGGCTGGGGTAGCTCCGGCGCGATGGCGAGGTAGGCCACGGAAACGACTCGGCCCCTCGGGTCGCGATCGGGAGTGCCGTAAGCGCCGAGCTGCTCCAGGTGCAGCTGATCGGCGCCGAGGCCCGCTTCCTCGAACAGCTCCCGGTGGGCGGCCGCGAGGATGTCTTCGGTACTGGTGGCGAGGAACCCGCCCGGTAGCGCCGACGCGCCCTCGAAGGGGTCGACGCCGCGTTCCACGAGGAGAACCTGCAAGACCGACTCGCGCAGGGTGAAGATCACCAGGTCGACGGCGAGCAGTACGGGCGGGGGTGTCCAGTCGTCGGCGAGCATGGACCCAGATTAATTAATGTCAGATAGACAGTAAAGGTGAAGTTTCCGTCTTCTTCTGTCACGGTGGGTGCGCAAGACTGCGGCATCCGGGTGGTCGGGTGCCGCGCACCGGATGGCACGTGGAGGGCTCATGGGACAGATTAACCTCGTATGTGACAAAAAGTAGCCATCTTGTGGTCGTATTTCCGCAGCTCATGGGGTCGACGGCCGCTTGGCGCTCGATCGCGACCGCCCAGCGTGACAGAGTTAAGTTGATCTATCTGCCGTGTCACGCTTGTTGCATTGAGTTACTGACTCCTGCTTCGGTGGTGACGGATCATGACGAGCCAACCTGACGTCGCGTTCGAGGAAGTGCCGTGGGGCGACCTCAAGCCGTTCATGTCGGTCATCGTGCTGCGGTGCGTCGGGGATCCGGCACTAGGCTTCGGTGCCCTGGTGCGACTGCTGAGGAAGCCGGGACGGGCGCGCCAGGGAGTGAGCGTGCGAACCATCGCCGAAACCGAACTGAGTGTGGTGACGGGGGCGGTCGTCCCTGGTGTGGGTTCGTTGGAATCACTGCAGGTCGATCAGCTGTTCGGCTGCGTCCGGCGGCAGCAGAGCCGGCCGGGGTGGGTGCTTGCGTCCTCGGACTACGTGAACGTGTCCCACGAGTTGATCGTCGTGCTGCGCCAGGGAGAACTGATCGCGGTGCGCGCCGAGCGCACCGTACTCGACCGGCTGCAGAAGCAACTGAACACCGCACCGCTTCCTCCGCTCCGGCGACTCGGGTCAGGCGTCCTCGAGGAAGCCTTCATGCAGGGCGCGGCGAAAAGCATCTGGATGAGGTCGATCCAGCGTCGTAGCGTCCTCAGGCCGACCAGCAAGGCGATCGGTGGCGACGACCTGAGCGTCGCGCTCGATCCGGTGGAAGACGGTTTCTTCGCCTGGGAGGCGGCGCGATGCGAGATGCCGGACGATCCCGAGGTCGTCTACCTCAAGGGGAAAGTCGGTGTCACGGTCAGCAACTCGCAGATCTGGTTCAAAGACTCGCCCGACTTCCGCACGTACGTGCTTACGATGGGCGAGATCCTCGGCATCACCGCCGAGGTGATCGAGGCACCGACGGGCTTCTCGGCATTTCCGGTTACCGCTCGGGAGGTATTCGACGTCGCCGAGGTGTCGGAGGCCTATGAGGTGCTCCCGATCGACGTGGATTCCTTGCCGGAGTCGATGCGCGGCGGCGACGATGCCGAAGAGGCCGCGCTGGTGCTCCGGGACGCCGTCCTGAACGTCCGAGAAGGCGCGAAAGGGACCAAGTTCAAGCTCGATGTCGGCACCGGCGGCGTGATCGGCGGTCAGCTCGCCGCGAACCTCAAGAAGCTCGACGATCGGTTCGAACTCGACGTCGGGTTCGATCGAAGCGCTCGCGAGCCGCTGCCGTCGGCTCGCGAAGTCTTCCAGGCTGTGAAGGCCGGGCAGCCGCTCGAGGTCTATTTCGCATCCGGCCACAAGTACTCGGCGGGGCGGCTCTGGAAGCAGGACTTCACCCCGACGCCGTTCACCGGCTGGGCCTGGGAGGACTTCACCGATTTCGACATCACGAAGGAGAAGCCGGGAAAACTGCAGTCGACGCCGTTGATCCACGACGCGATCGCCAAGTCGGGTGACGACTCACTGTTCGCGTGGATGGTCGACTACTGCAGTGAGGGCTGGCTCATCTGCGACGACAGTTCCGGTGAGGCGGCCGACTTCTTCCACATCGACGACGAGAACCTGTTGCGGGTGTTCCACGTGAAGGCGTCGAGCAACAAGTCGGACAACCGCGGTGTGAAGGTCGGCGACTACGACGTCGTGCTCGCCCAGGCGCAGAAGAACATGCTTTACCTGGACAAAGATCTGCTCGCCGACCGGTTGGCGAACACCACGCTTGCGGAGCCTGCTTGCTGGGTCGACGGGGAACGCGTCACGGACCGGCGGCAAGGGTTCCTGACGAAGCTGCGGGGGAGCCGTTCCAAGGGCACGACCGAAGTGGTTGTCGTGCAGCCGAATCTCAGCAGGGCGCTCTACGCTAAAGTGTCGGAAGATATCGCGAACGGCGTCGTCAACCAGAACACGCTGCGCCTTCAGCTGCTGGAAATGCAACTGAAGATGGCGCGGATCGCGGCGGTCAAGTACGTGACCGATCTGACGGTGATCGGCAGCGGTCAGGCCGTGAGAACCCGTGCGGCGTGGACGGCTCCCGGGCAGTCGAGGACGGCCGATGCGAACTGAGCGCAGAGCAGATCGTCGCTCAGCCACCTGTCGAACTTCTCGGTAGCCTTGCTCTCGATCTTGCGGGCGAGTTCGCCCGGGTCGGGCACAGGCCCCTCGGCCACCCTCGTCAGCGCGGTCAGCGCCGCTTCGCGGGGCGTGCCGACCAGTCGAAGAGCGGCTCCGTCGACTGCGGCCTCCATCCTGGTGTCGTTGAGGATAGCGGCGAGAGTGTGCAGCCGGCGGTCGCCGGTCCACGGGAACAGCAGGGTGTCGGAGCCGTCGGCGATGACCGGGCGACTGTCGAGTTCGAGGGCCGCGTACTTCCGCCGGGCTTGCTCGAGCAGCGTTCGCGACTGCTGGTCGAGGTAGGCGGGAGCGTGGTCGCCTTCGAGGAGCGTTCGCATCTTCGCCCGGACTTCGCTGTGCACCAGACCGCCGGAGTCGCCGAGGTGCGGAGGCTTGCCGCCGGGCGCCGGGGTGAGCTGGACGGCTTTGTCTTCTTCGTGGACGGCGACCACGCGCCATCGTTGGCCGGCGAAGACCAGCAGGAGTCCTTCGTAGAGAGGGAAGTCGATCGGCATGGTGCCGAGCTGACGTCCACTGTGGACAAGACGGTACTCCTCGGGAGTCTGGAAAGCGGCGTAGAACGTGTAGTGGTTGACGGTCGGCTCCCCGCATCCGCCGAGGAGCAGGGTGCCGTCGCCGGCCTGGGTGAGCACGTCCTTGGCGCCGAGCGTCTTGAGCAGGTCCGCGAACTGCGCTGTGGTGACTGTCGAGAACGGACTGCCGGCTCCACACAGCACGCGATAAGCCTCGGCCGGCCGCGCCCCGCCGTGCTGGGCGATCAAGGACAAGAGCTGCTGGATCAGGGTGGACAGGTGCAGCCGGGACGGCTCCGGTGGCTCACACCAGCGTTCGAGCAGCAGGTCGATCGACGCAATCGTCTGCACCAGCGGCAACTGCAGGCTGTCGAGGAGCGACGTCTCGGCGTCGATCGCCACCGTGGCGCAGTAGGCGCGGAGAATCGCCGGCTCGTCGCGACGTCCCGAGCGGCCGAGCCGTTGCCTCAGGGAGGCGACCGACGGCGGTGGGCCGATCTGCGCGACCTGGGCGATGGCGCCGATGTCGATCCCCATCTCGAGCGTCGTCGTGCAGACGGCCGTGGTCGGCTTGGTGGGATCCTTGAGCATCGCTTCGACGTCTTCGCGGAGCTCTTTGGCGAGGTTGCCGTGGTGGGCGTGAAACTCGTTTGAAACCCCGGCGGTGACGCTGCGGTCGGCTAGTTCGGCCGCGTACAGCTCGACACGCGACCGTGCGTTCGCGAACACCAGGTTGGTCCTGCCTCGCAGGTTCGCGAACAGATGGTCCGCGATGCTGCGGACCGCGGTGTCCGAGGATTCCTCGGAGTCCGGTCGTTCGTCGACGTAGCTCCTCAGCTGCAGTCGCAGCTCTTGACCGGTCGCAGCCGATTCGAGGACCGTCACCCGGTCGCCGTTGTCAGGACGAAGCTGATCGGCGGCCAGGGACATGTTTCCCAATGTCGCCGACAGCCCGATCCTCGGAACTCGTCGCTTGACAGCGATTTCGAGGCGGTGAAGCTGAGAAAGCAACTGGGCCCCGCGCTCGGTGCCCAGGAACGAGTGCAGCTCGTCGACGACCACGTACTGCAATGACCCGAACAGCCGCGTGATCTGCGTCCCGCGCAGCACGAACATCGCTTCCAAGGACTCCGGGGTGATCAGCAGGATTCCGGAGGGATCGCGCAGCAAAGCCTGCTTGCGGGTGCCCGCGACGTCGCCGTGCCAGCGGTGAGTCCGGATGTCGAGTGCTTCGCACAGCTCTTCGGTTCTCCGGAACTGGTCGTTGATCAGTGCCTTGAGCGGCCCGACGTACAGCGCCTGAATTCCCGGGCCCGTGTTCTCAGCGAGCTTCGAGCAGATCGGCAGGAACGCGGCTTCGGTCTTACCCGCGGCGGTAGCCGCGCCGATCAGGACATCGGTGTCGCCTTCCAGGATGGCGGGGATGGCCGAGTCCTGGACGTCACGCAGCTCGCTCCACCCTTGTTGCCACACCCACCGCTGCACTTTCGGATGCAGCAGGCCGAAGTTGACGGCTTCAGATGCGGAGACTGGTGAGTTCATCGGTGCCGTTCGTGTTCGAGGCGTCGAGTTCGTCGGGCAGAGGCTCGAGATCGGGGTTCGTCTCGGTGTCGATCGAGACATTTCCGAGCAGCTGCCGCCAGTCGGCACCGGGGTTCTGGTCGAGCACGGCCAGGAGGTTGACGAACTCCTTGATGGTGTTGCGCGGGGTGCGGAAGTACGCGTCGCCGATCCGGCCGGCGCAGTGCTGCATGAACGCGGCCAGCGCCTCGTCTGGCACGAGGTAGGCGGCGGGGTCACCGCCGGCGTAGACGTGGCGGAGGTGCTCGAGCAGCACGTGCATGTCTTCCGGGGTCAGGTTCGCCAGCCGCAGGACGGGACCGGAGTAGTCGACGAGGCCGCCGACGGCGAAGTTGTTCTCGGCGAGACGGCTGCGGAGAGCTTCGTAGCTGTAGAGCCCGCGGCGGGTGTCCATCAGCATTTCCGGGGTGCCGCCGAAGCAGAAGCCGAGACCTTCGACGTTGCCCTGGAGGCAGTCGTTGACGATCCGCAGCACCTGCTCGTAGTTGGACTTGCGGGCTCCGGTGTGAGCGAGCTTGTAGAGGTTGACCATCTCGTCGAGGCAGACGAGCAGACCGGAGAAGCCAGCGAGCCGGACGAACCGGGGATCAGCTTCAGGTGGTCGTAGAAGCTCGTGTCGTCGACGATGGTGCGCACACCCAACGCGGCCCGGGCATCGGTGCGGGTCGTGAACTCGCCACGCAGCCAGCGGATCGCGTCCGACTTCAGCTGCTCGTTACCCGTGTCGTGGCCCTTCCAGTAGGCGGCGATGACCTGGGCGAAGTCGTACCCACCGACGCTTTCCGACAGTTGTTCGAGCCGGCCGGCGATCACTGTGGCTGGCGAGGTGCCGGCACTCGTGGCCTCCTGGATCGCCGAGGTCACGAACCGCTCGACGATGCTGGGCAAGGCGTTGCCGTCCGGAGTCGAGCGAGTCGCGATGTTGCGCATCAGCTCGGCGTAGAGCGAGCGTGCCTGACCACCGCTGGCGTGCAGCCGCCGATCGGGGCTGAGGTCAGCGGAGGTCGTGACGAGCTTGCGCTCGGCGGCGATGGACCGGACCAGGTTGAGGAAGAACGTCTTGCCGGCGCCGTACTCGCCGATCACGAAGCGGACCGCTGAACCGCCGTCGGCGATCCTGGTGATCTCCTGGCTCATCGCCGAGACCTCGGCGGCGCGTCCCACCTGGATGTGCTGGAAGCCGGTGCGGGGCACCACTCCGGACCGCAGGGAAGAGATGATCGCGTCCCGGTCGCGGGGGCGCAGACGAGCGGGTTTCTGAGCGGGTGTGGTCATCCGAGCATGTCCTTCACGATGTCCTGGTCGATCTCGATGGGGTCGGAGCCCTCGCACAGCGGCTCGTCGGTGCGGTCGTAGGCCGCGTCGTTGAGGACGTCGAGGGCGCCGTCGGGCAGGAGACCCGCCTCGGCGGCCAGCGCGTCGAACTCGGAACGGCTCCACGAGTCCCGCTCGACGAGCCGGTGGAACAGCTGTGCGTGTGCGGGGTCCAGCCCGCCGACGGTCGCTGTTTCCGGCGGCGGGGGTGGCGGCGGAGCCGGATCACCTTCGGCGAAGATCTCGGCGAGTTCGGCGGCGACCCGGACCGATTCGGCCCGTGTCCGGGCGAGCCGGTCCGGGTCGAGGGTCAGCGTCGTGGTCGGGCTGGTGGGTGGCGCGGGGATCGTGCGGCCGGATCGGGGTGTACCGGGGATCCGGGCGCTGGTCAGCTCGTCCGTCGAGGTGGCTGCCGCGTGCAACGTGCCGTACACATCGGCGGGATCGAGGCCGAGAGTGGTGAACAGCCGCTCGAGGGTACGGATCTCGTCCGGGGTGACCTGGCCATCGGCTGCCGCGATGGTGGCGAGCAACTGCCCGACCGTGGCCTTGCGGGAGGTCGGCAGGGACTCCAGCCGCCGGCGCAGGACCGCGGGGGTGGGTGGTTTGGTCAAGACAAGAGCGGCGTGGGCGTCGAGCCGGAGCCGCTCGTCCTCGCTGAGATCGAGGTCGTCGATCGCCAGCTCCCGCAGTGCACGTCGTTCGGGTTCGCTGACCGTGCCGTCCGCGGCGGCGACGAGCATGCCGAGGTTGATGATCGCGAGCGCGGCCGCGTACTCGGCGCCCGGGGCGCTGACCACGTGGTCCGCTCGCCGGAACAGGACGACCGAGGACGTCGGTGTCGGGGTGCTCCCGCCGAAGCGCACGTCGGGTTCGATGCCGAGCCCGCGGTTCTCGAGCAGCTGAGCCACCGCGACGGCATCGGACTTGGCGAGCTTGCCGGTCTTCGTCGGCCACCGTGAGATCAGCTCCTGAGCAGAGGTGACGCCGCGGCCGTCGCTGTCGATGCTCTGCGCGGCCCACGACCACAGCGCCTCGGTCTCGGGGCTGGGCTTGTGCGTGACACCCTCCGGCAGCAGCGCGATGGCGGCGGGGGAGCCCGCGCCGTCGGGATTGCGGCCGAGGTAGCGACTGTAGGCATCGAGATCGCTGGTCACACCCTCGACGATGTCCCGCAGCTTGGTGATCGGGCCGGTCAGCTTGCCGACGTCGGGCAGCTTCGTGTTTTCGAGCGTGACGTGCCCGTAGAAGCCTCTGCTGGCCGCGTAGTAGCCGACGGAGAGGCGCGGCTTGTTCGGCTTGACGACCATGCCGTCGCCGTACTTCGCGCGGTACCGCTTCGTGAACAGCTCCAGGAACTCGTTCGCGCAGCGCACCGCCGGCGTGCGCAGGTACGAGTCCGGGTGGTGGCCGTACCAGGACAACGCCCAGTCCGCCGGGACCGGACGTCCCTCGACAGCCAACTGCGCCAACCCCACCTTGAGGTCCACGGGAAGCTCGTGACTCCACTCGCCGACCGGTGGCGCCGCGCGGTCGTACCGCACCGTGGGGTCGAGCAGGGCGACCGCATCGAGCAAGCCTTCGGCATACCCGCGGAAGGATCGGTTGCCGCGGTAGATGTCGAGCAGCCGGCGGACTTCGCTCACCAGGGCCGCGAACTCCGCGCTTGCGTCGTCGAGGTCGGGAACCTCGGTCAGCAGGCGACGCTCGAGACCGTAGAAATACAGGAACACGTAGCCGATGTAGGCGTTCGGGTTCGCGCGGCCACCGGCCAGCCATGCCAGGTAAGCGCCACGTGCCCGTGGCGAGATATCGGCGTAGCTGGGCCAGTAGCCCATCGATTCGCCCGGCCAGTCCGGGTTGCGCAGGTCGACCGGCAGGGCCGGGTCGATCAAGGCGGGTTCGATCCCGACACCGGCGGCGTCGGGCATACCCGTGCCGAAGTAGAGCAGTCCGCCCGGCAGCGTCGTGCCCGCGACCACAACCCCCCGGCCCGGAGGAACCCAGCCATGGCCACGCGCTGGTCGGTCCGGTCGAGGTGGGGGCGGAGCAACGGCCTGTGTGCTGGTCGGTCGCGTGGTCGAGGGTCGACTGTTCAGCGGCCGTGAGGGGGCAGGCTGCGCCCGCACCTCTGGTCGGATCGGTTGCGGAGCCGCCCGGAATTGAGTCGGCAGCTGTTGCGATGCCGGAACCGCGCGCGGCTGCGGCGTCGCCTGCGTCCTTTCAAGGCCAGGGGTTCGCCTGATTCGCCGAACCAGCCAGATGACGATCACCAGCACGACCAGGAACGCGATCAGCGCTGCCAAAGAACCCCCTTGGTCGAATAGCTACAGGCGTCGAACCCCTCCAGGTCGGTGCCGCCCGGCCTCGGGTGATGATCGGTGCCCGCCGGACGAGAGTTACCGGCTTGACCGAAATGTCACCGAGAAGTGTGGTCCGGAGCGGCAGCGGCTGCCTGTCGAGTCGTGGGAGCGAGCGGCGCGTTCTGGTGGGTGAGCGCCGCCGCGGTCGCGATCTTGATCGCGGTTTCGTCCTCCACCGACACGTTCGTTCCCGCCACCTCCGCTCCCGTGTCGGGTTCGATCTGCTGCCGATGGCCACGTTCGATCCGTCGCCGCGGGCGGTGCTCGGGTTCGCGCATCAACTGGGGCGTGTGCGGCCGGTGCACTGGTGGGTGTCGACGTCCACGGTCGGGGTCAGCACGGACCCGGAGTTCGGGAAGATGGTGATGAGCGTCGAGGGACGTGAGTCGGTGACCGGTGTTCTGAACAAGCTGGCGTATCCGGACGTCGAGATCCAGCGCGCTCAAGGTGAAACGTCCTTCGTCGGCGACGAGGGTGAATCGTCCTCGCCGCGTTCCGGCCTCGGCCGGCTTCGCCGGGTTACGGTGCCTGAACGAGGGCGCGGCCGATGTAGTCGTCTGGGGCGCCTGTCGTGCCAGGTAGGACGAAGAAATACCCGCCGCCTACCGGGAGTACGTACTTGTCCAGGGCCTGGCCGGCCAGACGGCGCTGCACCGTCGCGAAACCCGTCTCGATGTCGCGCTGGAAGCAGACGAACACGATTCCCTCGTCGCGGTCGGTGGTCGGGGTTGCGTTCGTGCGGAATGAGTAGCCGCGGCGCAGGATGCGGTTCGGCTCCGTCTCCGGGGTTCGTGGGTTCGCCCGCCGGATGTGGGAGTCCAGGGCGATCGATTGCCCGGCCGGGTCGGCCGTGTAGTCGAACGCGGCGTCCTCGCGGTCGTGGCCCAGTGGGGCGCCGTCGGTTTTGCGGCGGCCGATGACCGCCTCCTGGCGGGCTGTCGGTTCGGCGTCCCACAGTGCCGGCGAGAAGCGGATCCGGCGCACTACCTGGTAGGTGCCGCCCGCGGCCCAGGCCGGTTCGCCGTCGCCGGTCCAGACGAACCTCGCGGCGACGGCGGGGTCGCGCACGTCCGGATTGCCTTCGCCCTCGCGGAACCCGAACAGGTCCCGGGTCGCCGCGCGGCCGTCGGCGGTGGTCGTGTTCTCCTCGCGGAAGCCGTCGATCCGCCAGCGCGGGCGCAGCGCGCCGCCCACCGGCGCGAGTGCGCGGCGCAAGGCGGCGTCGGCGGTCCGCGCGTCGTGCGAAGCCACCTGCAGGAGCAGATCCCCGTGGCACAGCGCGGGATCCAGGACGTCGTTCGGGAACGCGGGCATCGTGCCCAGCCGCCGCGGCGCGCGCTTCGCCAGGCCGAACCGGCCGTCGAACAGCGACGCGCCGACCGCGACGGTGACCTCGGCGTCGGCCGCGCGCGTCCCGGGGGTCAGGGCCCGGAAGATCGCCTCCGGTGTCCCGGAAGCCAGGTCGAACGCGGCGAAGACGGCGGCCGCGGGCGGTGCCGTCACCACGCCCGGCTGGTGGGGGACCGGCGCCACCGGCGGCGCCGGGGCCGCAGGCGCGCAGGCCGCCACCCCGAGCAGGCTGGCGCCCGCGAGCACGGTTCGCCGTCGCACGCTGGTCAACAGCCCACGGCGGCTAGCACGTGCTCGTACCGCGGGCGCGACGGCGAGTCCGGCGGGTACGCGGTCGTCAGCAGCTCCTTCGCCCGCTCGGGCTCACCCAGCACCAGGAACGCGGCCGCGACGACGACGGGTTCGGCGCCCCACTGGCCGTCGTTGCCGCCGAGCCGGGTGATGACCTCGGCCTTCGGCTCGGCGAAGGCCCGCACCGTGCGCCGGGCGTCGAGGTGCGGCAGGACGCCGGTCCGCAGGTACCCCTCGATCGTCGGCACGTGGGCGGCCAGCTCGGCGGGCGTGCGGAAGGTGAGCACCGGCGGGTTGCGCACCAGCGTGCCCAGCAGCTCGCGCTGGACCAGGTCCGGCTTGCCGCGGACGAACGGCTCGCCCCGCAGCTCGGCGGCCTTCGCGCCCACCTCCGGCAGCAGCAGCGAGGTGAACAGCGTGAGCTGCACGGCGTCCTTGGCGTACCGCGGGCGCATCACCAGGTCGAAGTCGATCCGCTGCTTGCCGCCGTCGATCTTCCGCGTGTAGGCGATGCTCTTCGCCGGCCGCGTGAAGCCCTCGGCCCGCAACGGCTCGTCCAGCCGGGCCGCCAGCACCTCGCGGGTCCAGGCCGCCGCCGTCGCGCGGTCGAGGGGACCGCCGTCGCTCGTCATGGGACGTTCCACTGGTACACACCTACCACCTGCCGGCCCGCATTCCTACCGACGCCGACGGCTTCCGCACCCGGTGTCGTGTTGAGCCAGGTGTCGAACGCCCGCTGCTCCGGGGTCAGCCGGGCCGTGCCGCTCTTGACCTCGATGCCGATGAGCTTGCCGTCGTCGGGCCGCACGATGGCGCCGTCGAAGATCCGGGTCTGGCCGTCGTTGCCGGTGACCGTCACCGGCTCGCGGATCACCTCGTGGCCCAGCTCTTCGAGCCGGTCCCAGACGTCCGCCTCCGCCTGCGAGCCCGGCCGCGCCCCGGTGGTGCCGACGAAGTGCCCGGCGTGGTCCCGGATCGAGCCGTCCGGGTACTGGAAGGTGCCGTCGCCGAGCGCGATGCGCCGCGGCTTCTCCGGGATGGCCGGCTTCGCCGACGTGCCCAGCGGGTCGACGAACGTCGTCGGGGCGTCGCCGACGTAGGCGTACAGGTTGGTGTCACCGCCGCCGAAGCCCAGCGAATCCTGGCTGAGGAAGCGCTGGTCGGTGGTCGAGTAGTACCGCGAGCGGTACTGGTACAGGCCGTTGCCCTCGTCGTCCCGGCCGGTGAAGCGGGTCGGGTTGCCGCCGTCGTCGCCGGTCAGCGTGGTGGCCCCGAACGGCTGGTAGGTGTACTCGCCGGTGACCGTCCCCGCGCCGTCGGCGACGGCGATCGTGCTGCCGAGCCGGTCGGTGAGCAGCGAGCGGGTGGTGCCGCCGGACGTCCGGGCGAAGACCTCGTCGACGCCGCCGGTGAGCAGGTTCGCGCTGGGCGTCCCGCCGGTGAGTTCCTGGACGACGTTCAGTCCGTCGAACAGGTACCCGGTGGTCACGCCGGCGGTGGTCTTGCCGGTGCGGCGGCCGAGGCCGTCGTAGGCGTAGGTGGTGCTCACCCCGGCCCTGGCCGACGACGCCAGCTGCCCGCGCGCGTCCCAGACGTAGCTCGTGGTGCCGTCCGAGGTGGGGTTCCCGTCGGCGTCGTAGGTCCGGGCGACCCCGGCCAGGCTGATCAGCTGGTTCGCCGCGTCGTACACGGCGGGCCCGTAGGCCGCCGGGACGTCGCCGCGGGCGTAGCTGCCGCCCGCCTGGGTCAGCCGGCCGGCCGGGTCGTAGGCGTAGGACAGGTCGCCCAGCGCCGTGCCCGCCCTGGCGTACCCGATCGCGGTGATCCGGTCGTCGGCGTCGTAGGTGTAGTTCTGCGCGATGCCGTCGGGCAGGGTGACCGCGCTCCGGCGCCCGGCGGCGTCGTAGCCGAGGGTCACGGTGTCGGTGCCGCGCTGGAGCTGCGTCAGCTGGCCGTCGGCGTCGTAGCCGTAGGTGATCTGCGGCCGGCCGGCGACGGTGAGGCCGGTGCGCTGGTCCGCCGCGTCGAAGGTGTAGTCGAGCTGCCCCTGCGGGCTCACCGCGCGGGTGATCCGGTCGAAGCCGTCGACGGTGAAGGTCGTGGTGCCGCCGGCCGAGTCGGTGATCGAGGTCGCCCGGTCGCCGGCGTCGTAGGCGTAGCCGATCTGGCTCTCGGCGGTGCTCCCGGAGACGCCGAACCGGGCCTGGGTCAGCCGGCCGAGCGAGTCGAACGCGTAGTCGCTCGCCTTGCCCCGGGCGGTGGTCAGGCCGGTCCGGTTCCCTTCGGTGTCGTACGACGTCGTCGTGACGCGGTTGAGCGGGTCCGTCTCCGTGGTCGCCCGGTTGGCCGCGTCGTAGGTGTAGGCGGTGACGCCGCCGCGCGGGTCGGTCAGCTTGACCGGGTTCCCGTTGGCGTCGTACTCGTAGGCGGTCACCCGGCCCAGCGGGTCGGTGATCGACCGGACGCGGTCGTCGGCGTCGTAGGTCGCGCGGGTGACGGCCCCGGCCCGGTCGATCTGGGCGACCGGGCGGCCCGTGCCGTCGGTCACCCGGCGGGCGACGCGGCCGAGCGCGTCCGTCACCGTGACCGGGTCGCCGAGCAGGTAGCCGTAGCTCGTCGCGTGCGAGAGCGGATCGGTCACCTTCGTGACCCGGCCCTGCTCGTCGGTGTCCACAGTGGTCACCCGCGTCAGCGGGTCGGTGGTGGTCCGCGGGGCGCCGTTCGCGCCGTAGCCGAACGTGGTGACCCGCCCGAGCGGGTCGGTGGCCTGGCTCAGCTGGCCGAACGGGCCGGCGTAGGCGTAGGTCCGGGTGCGGGCGGCCGCGGTCCCGGCCAGCTCGGTGGTCCCGGTGACGTCGCCGAAGGCGTCGTAGGTCAGGTCCGTGCGCCGCCCGAGCGGGTCGGTCGTGCTGGTCACCAGGTTGGTGGCCGGGTCCCGCGCGATGGTCGTCGTCCGGGCGAGCGCGTCGCCGAACGCGGCGGTGTCGGACGTGCTGTAGCCCGCCGCGTTGAAGGTGACCCGGCGGACGGTGCCGCGCGGATCGGTCAGCTTGGTCTCCGTCACCTTGCCGGCGGAGTCGGTCAGGTAGGCGAACTGGTAGGTGCCGCCGCCGGCGACGGTCTGCTTGCTGACGCGGCCGTTGGTGTCGTAGAGGTTGGTCAGGTAGACGGTGCCGCGGGGGTCCTTCGCCGTCGCGAGCCGGCCCTGTCCGTCGTAGGTGTACGTCGTGACCGCGCCGGTGGCGTCGGTGAACGTCGAGAGCCGGCCGCTCGCGTCGTAGGTGTAGCCGACCGCGCGGCCCGTGTTGTCCTCGGCGCGGGTGATCCGGTTCGCCGTGTCGTGCGCGAAGCTGATCCAGCGTCCGTTGGGCGAGGTGACCTGGGTGATCGGGCCCTTCGCCCGGACATGCCCGTCGGTGTCGGCCTGCGCCGGCCCGCGGGTGATCGTCACGGTGTTGCCGAAGCGGTCCCGGATCGCCTGCAGCGGCGCCTCTTCGCCGAACACCAGCGTGGTGCCGTCGCGCAGCCGGAGGTCGAACCCGTTGCCGTTCCAGGCGAGTACCGAGCCGGCGTACTTCGTCGGCGTCGGGTCGGCGGCGAACGCGGCCGTCAGGTAGTCGGTCGGTCCGGTGCCGCCGGGGGTGATCCGGTGATACTTGACCTTCGCGCCGTCGGGCAGGATCAGCTGCCCGTCGATCCACTGCTGCTGGGCGTAGAGGTAGACGTCGTAGTCCGAGCCGGTGCCGACGCCGAACGTGCGGCGCCCGGTGTCGGCCTGCTGGTAGGTGCGGGTGACGCCGATCGGCAGCGTGTCGGACACCGTGAGGTCGGTGTGGGTGTCGCTGAGCAGGCCGCTGCCCAGGTCGACGGGGTCGCCGCCGACAGTGTCGCCGCCGGGGGCCGGCGCGGCGTCCGGCGGGGCGTCGACGCCCGGCTCGATGAGCATCGCGCCGGTGAACTGGTAGACCTCGGTGCCGGGATCGGGCACGACCTGCTTGCCGTCCGGGGTCACCTTGCCGTGCCCGTAGACGAACCAGCCGCGCCCGGCCGGGTCGTAGTGCCAGAAGTCCATCGTCGCGCCGGGCGGGGCGTGCGGGTAGTTCGGGTAGATCACCCGCGCGCCGGTCGGGAAGACGTAGGAGCTGCCGGGCTGCACGGTGAAGTACGTCGGGACGTTCGACTTCGGCAGCGGGAACGGCGGCCGGTCCACCGGGATGGCCGTGATGCCGAGCTCGGTGACGACCTTGCCGGCGCTGTCGCGCACGACGGCGCCCTTCGGCAGCCGCACCTCCAGCCCGGGGATGGCCGGGGTCGTGACGACCACTTCGGCCGGCGCCGGCGACGCGAACCGCACCACGTGCTTCGTGTCGAGCGCGGTCATCCAGATCGGGTACGGCAGCACGGTGGTTCGCCCGGCGACGAGGTCGACGCCGTCGTCGTAGAGCCCGAACCGCCGGTCCGGGGTGCTCGCGCTCGCCCCGTCGATCCGCAGCACGCCGTGGCCGGGGGTGACGCCCTCGAGCAGGAACCGGCCCTGCGCGTCGCTCACCCCGCGGGCCGCGCCGACGGACAGGGTGACACCGGCCAGCGGGTGGCCGTCCAGGGTGCGCACCCGGCCGGACACCGCGGTCGAGCCCGGCTTCCCTTGCAGCGCCGGGGTTTCGTCCCCGGTGACCGGGGGCAGGTGGGTGGTCCAGTCGGCGCCGGACAGGTTGCGCGCGTCGGGGACCCAGGAGGCCCCGGCGGCCGGGCTGGTCTGCGTGCCGGTGCCGGTGCCGGGCCGCTCCGCCCTCGGCCGGTTCGCGGGCGTGCCGCCCTCGGCCAGGGCACGCGGGACACCGGGCAACGGCGGCGTCGCCGTGGCACGCGGGGCGGACGGCTGCGTGACGAGCGGCTGCAGCGCGGCCCGCGTGACGAGCTTGAGGGTGTCCGATCCGGTGTAGGAGTAGGGACTGACGACGATCTCGTAGGTGCCGGTGACCGGCAGCGTCGCGATCGGCACCGACGCAGCGCCGGCGTGCTGGGTCAGCACCGTGCCGTCCGGCTTGCGCACCTCGACGTACGGGTAGTAGGGCAGCGTCGTGCTGGTGGAGGTGAGCGAGAGGTTCTGGCCCGCGGTCCCCGCGTACGTCAGCCGGACGCTCTGACCGGCGCGGCTCATCGTCACGGTTTTCGCGGTGTTGAAGGCGATCGCGCCGCCGTCGAGCTGCTGCGACAGCGTCGCCGAAACCGAGCCGGTCGCGTTCGCCCCCGGGGCGAGGATCAGCCGGTACGTCCCGGCCGCGCCGACCTTGGTGTCGACGGCGCCGCTCTTGTAGACGAGGATGTCCGCGCTCTCGACGCCGTTCGCGTCGACCACGCGGGCGCGGAAGTAGCCGGCCGCGGGGAAGGTCCAGCTGGTGAACCCGATCGACAGCCGCTGGTTCGCCGTCGCGGTGAAGGACGTTTCGACGTACTTGCCCGCCTGCGCGACGGTCATCGTCTTCGCGGCCCCGCCGACGGTCGCGGTGCCGGCGTCGGTCCGTTCGGCCAGGGTCAGTTGCGCCGTACCGGTTTCGGCGAACGGGTACACCACGATCTGGTAGGTGCCGGCGGCCGGCAGCGGCCCGAGGTCGACCTGCGTGGCGGTGATCGTCCCGTTCCGCAGCAGCCCGCCGTCCGGCCGGATGACCATGACGCCCAGGTAGTAGGTGAAGCCGTAGGACGGGAAAGCCAGGCTGAGCCGCTGGTTCGCGGTCCCGGTGAAGCTCAGCCGGGTGGTCTGGCCGGGCCGGGTCGCCGAAACCGTCTTCGGGGTGCCGACGGTGACGGTGCCGCCCGCGGTTTCCGCGGACAGCGTCACGGCGGCGGAACCGGCGCCGGACCCGTCCGGGGTGAGCAGCAGGCGGTACGCGCCGGAAGCCCCGGGCACGAACCAGAACGTGCTGAGCGAGCCGACGTCGTAGGCCGCTTCGACCTCTCCCGTCGGCTTGATCACCTGCGCGAGGACCGTCCCGGGCAGCGTCCAGTTCGTGAAGGCGAGCGACAGCCCGCTGCCGGCCGTGGCGGTGAAGGCGAGCGACGCCGTCTGCCCCGACTGCGGGAGGTTCACGGTGACGGCCGGGCCGGTGGTGGTGAGGGTGCCCGCGTCCTGCCGGGTGGTCAGCAGCAGCGTCGCGGACCCGGTGGTGGACTGCGGGCTCACCGTGATCACGTAGACGCCGTCGACCGGCAGCGCGGGGAAGTCGGCGTGGTAGCCGGACGGGCCCGCGTAGAGCGCCGAGCCGTCCGGCTTGGTGACCGTGAGGTAGGGGAAGTAGCCGAAGGTGTACTGGTCGAAGTCGAGGCTGAGCTGCTGGCCGGCGACCCCCGCGTAGGTGAGCCGGGCGTCCTGGCCGGGCCGGGAGAGCGCGAGGTTCTTCGGCGCGCCGAGGGTGATCGCGCCCGCTTCGAGGGCCGGGGAGGCGGTGACCGTCAGCGAGCCGGTGGTGGCGTCCGTCGAGCCGACCACCAGCGTGTAGGTGCCGGTCTGGCTCGGCACGAAGTCGTAGTCGCCACCGCCGTCGGACTTGAGCAGGCCGCGCGTGGAGCCCTGCGCGTTCCACAGCAGCGGGGTGCCGTTGGGTTCCTTGACCGACAGCGTGAGCTGCGTGCTCGCGGCGAAGGTCGACCCGCTGAACCCGACACCGATGTGCTGGCCCGCGGTCACCGGCAGCGTCAGCTCCGCCTGCTGCCCCGCCCGGGCGAGGGCCACGGTGACCCCGGCGCCGGCGGGGTCGAGCGTGCCGGTGACGCGGCTGGACAGCGTCGCGGTCACCGAGCCGGTGCCGGCCGCGCTGGGGTCGACGACCACCTGGTAGACGCCGCTGCTGGGCAGCGGCGGCAGCTCGTAACCGCCGTAGAGGTACGTGCTCAGGCGGGGCGCGTCGTAGTCGTTGCGGGCGAAGGGCGCGCCGTACGGCGTGAAGACGGCGACCGAGTACTCGGTGGTGATCGTCGAGCCGGTGAGCCCGAGGCTCAGCCGCTGGCCCTTCGTGCCGGCGAACCGCAGCAGCGCGACCTTGCCCGACGCGGCCACGGACACCGTGGCCGCGGTGCCGTCGACCGCCAGGGGCGTCGCGGACCCGACGTCGGCGACGGCGTAACCCCTTGGCACGACGACGAAGTCGGTGCCGGACACCGCGGCGGTGCCGCTGGGCGTCGCGACGGTGATCCGGCCGGAGGTGGCCGCGTCCGGGACGGTCACGGTGAGGCTGGTGGCCGTGGCCGCGGTGACGCGGGCGCGGGTGAGGCCGAACGTCACGGTGTCGTCGGCCGCGACGGGGGCGAACCCGGTGCCGGTCACGGTGACCGCCGTGCCGGCGACGCCGGTCGCGGGGCTGAAGCCGGTGACCGCCGGGGCGGCGGTGACCGCGTCGACGGTGAAGGACTGCTGGCTGGTCGCGGTGCCCGCGGTGGTCGTCACCGTGACCGGGCCGGTGACCGCGCCCGTGGGCACGGTCACCTCGAGGGAGGCGGAGCTCGCCGTCGTGACGGTGGCGGTCGTCCCGCCGAACTTGACGGTGTTCGCGCCGGCCGTGGCGGCGAACCCGGTGCCGGCGACGGTGACCTTCGCGCCGGCGGCGGCTCGCGCGGGGACGAAGCTCGACACCGACAGCGCCGAAGCGACGGTGCGGTCGATGGAGGTGACGTTGCCCGAATCGTCGTAGTTGTACCGCGCGGCGGCGCCCGAACCCGTGCTCTGGGAAACACCCTTCACGCGGCCGGCCGCGTCGTAGGCGTAGTTCGTCGGGGTCGAGGGCAGCGCCGCGGCCCTCGCCGTGGCGGCGGCCGGCTCGGCGCCCGCCGGGTGCGTGAACCCGGCGATCTGGCCCGCGATGAGCAGGGCGGCCGCGAACGCGGCGAATCTGGACGACCTGGCCATGAGCTCTTAGTCCCCTCGTGCCGCATCCGGTCGGGGAAAGCATGCGCCGGGCCGTGCCCAGATCTTGCCCAGATTCCGCCCAGGCCCGGCACTGTGACGCCGGACCGCGTTTCCCGAACTGCCGTTGTGCGTTGAGGTACCGGCGTAGCACTATGCGTAACGAGGGGCAGACTAGGGGGACTCGATGCGATTCGACCTGCTCGGACCGCTGGAGGCGCGAAGAAACGGGCGGACCGCGGAGCTGGGCGGGCCGCGGCAGCGTGCCGTGTTCGCCGCTTTGCTGGTTCGTGCGAACAAACTCGCCAGCGTCGACTACCTGGCCGAAGCCGTCTGGGACACCCCGCCGGCCAGCCCGGAGTCGAACCTCCGCACGTACGTCGCCGGCCTGCGCCGCTGCCTCCGCGAAGCGGGTGACGTGGAGGACCGGTTGCTCACCCGCGCGGGTGGTTATCTCTTGCGCGTCGAGCCCGGCGAACGCGACCTGGACCTGTTCGACCGCTACGCGTCGGCGGCCGAGGCGGCCGCCCGGCTCCACCGGTATTCGGACGCGCTGGAGTACTACCAGCAGGCGTCGGCGTTGTGGCGCGGCCGCGCGGGCGAAGGCCTGCGGGTGGGGGCGTTGCTGCACGCCGAACTGCTCGCGCTGGAGGACCGCCGGACCACGCTGGCCGAGCGCCAGGCACAGGTGCACGCGGAACTGGGCGAACACGACCAGGCGGCGTCGGAGCTGCGGGAGCTCGCGGCACGCAACCCGCTGAGGGAAAGCCTGTGGGCACAGGCGATGCGGGCCCTGGCGCACGCGGGCCGCCGGGCCGAAGCGCTGGAGGCGTACCTGCAGATCCGCCGCCACCTGGTGGAAACCCTGGGAGTGGAGCCGGGAGCGGTCCTGCGCGAACTGCACCAGCGCATCCTCCGCGGCGACTTCCCGGGCGACGCGGTCTTCACGGCCCACACCCGGATCTTCGGCTGAAGTCCGACGCCGGCCACCCGGGTCGAGGGACGGGACCTGTCCTCGACGATCGGGACCGGTCCCGGGATCGCTCCCGCAGGCTCTGCGCAGTGCCGCGCAGCCCGAGGAGTGTCAGTGGTCGATCAGATGGTTCTTCAGGCCCAGCAATGGGTCAACGCGACGTACACGGCCGCGGCCGGCTACCAGCGGTGCCCTGAAGACGGCCGCACCGGGTGGTCGACGATGTACTCGCTGACGATGGCGCTGCAGCGCGAAATCGGCATCACCACGCTCTCGACGTCGTTCGGCCCGGGGACGCTGGCGGCCCTGACCGCGCGTGGCGGTGTCCCGTACACCGAAACGAACCGGAACATCGTCAAGATCGTCCAGAGCGCCTGCTACTGCAAGGGGTACAACGCCGGCTCGATCAGCGGCTACTTCGACTCGACGACGCAGTCCGCCGTGCTCGGGATGACCGCCAACGCCGGGCTCGGCACGTCGTGGTCGCAGAACTCGCCGAAGCTGATGAAGGCCCTGCTGACCATGGACGCCTACGTCGTGGTGTCCGGCGGCAGCCCCGAAGTGCGCGCGGTCCAGCAGTGGCTGAACGGCCGCTACCTCCCGCGCCGCGACTTCTTCGTCATGCCGTGCGACGGGCACTTCTCCCGTGACGTCCAGAAGAACCTGCTGATGGCGATCCAGTACGAGCTCGGGCTGAGCGACGACCTGGCGACGGGCACGTTCGGGCCGACCACCCAGAACGGGCTGCGCGTCCACACCGTGCAGCAGGGCTCGACCGGGATCTGGGTCCAGCTCTTCAGCGCGGCGATGGTGTTCAACAACCGGGGTGGCTTCACCGGCACGTTCGACGCGGACCTCGCCGCCGACGTCGCGGACTTCCAGGGTTTCTCGGCGCTGCACCTCACGTCCCAGGCCGACTTCGCCACCTGGGCCCAGCTGCTGGTCTCCACCGGGGACCCGACCCGGCCCGGCAGCGCCTGCGACTGCAGCACGACGGTCACCGCGGCGCGCGCCGCCGCGTTGAAGGCCGCCGGCTACTTCGCCGTCGGCCGGTACCTCGACCAGGTACCCGGCGGGCTGGACAAGAAGATCAAGCCGGGCGAGCTGCAGACCATCTTCGACGGCGGGCTGCGGGTGTTCCCGATCTCGCAGTACAACGGCGGCGAACGCGGCTACTTCACCCAGTCCCAGGGCGTCGCCGACGCGACGGCTGCGCACGACGCGGCGGCCGGGTACGGGTTCGCGCCCGGAACGGTGATCTACTTCGCGGTCGACTACGACGCGACGCAGGAGGACATCGACGCCTACGTCGTGCCCTACTTCCGCGGCGTCGTCGCCGGCTTGGCGAGCCGCGGAAAGCGCTACCTGCACGGCGTCTACGGCTCGCGCAACGTCTGCGCCGAGGTGACCCGGACGACGCTGGCTCGCTGGTCGTTCGTGTCCGGCATGTCGACCGGGTTCTCCGGCAACCTCGGGTTCCCGCTGCCGGCCAACTGGGCGTTCAACCAGATCCAGACGACCACCGCCGGCTCCGGGACCGGCGCGATCCAGATCGACAAGGACGTCTGGCAGCCGGGCACCGACCCGGGCACGGCCGTGGTCGGCGGCACCGGCGACGGCCAGGTCCAGCTGTTCCTCGACAGCCTCCAGCAGATCTACGACGCCGCCGTCGGCTACGGGCAGAATGATCCGAACCTGCTGGTCATGCAGTACCTGCGGCACCGGGACTACGACAACGCCCAGTTCGACCAGCTCATCGGGCCGATCGACCAGAACTGGATCCAGTACGCGACCGCGCACGGGATCACCCACGTCGCGAACATGCCGGACCCGTTCTACGGGATCGTCATCGACCCGGCGCACTTCGGCGCGTCCTGCAACGGCGCCTACCTGATCCCGCCGCCGCCCGGCGTCGCGTTCAACCGCGGTGACGTCGCCGGCTGGGCCGGTGACCTCTACACGTTCTACGGCGAATGGCGCCGCGACAGCGACAGCATCGCCTCCGGGTACGACTACTGCCGGCAACGGCTCGCCAGGATCGACGACACGACCGGCACGTTCAAGCTCACGGACCTGCTCGAGGACTCCACCGCCTACACGATCGCCACGGCCGTCCGCGGGGGCCGCACCATCGTGCAGGCGATGCAGGACCACCTCCTCGGCGGCTACACCACGAGGCTGAAGCGGTTCGTGCAGGACCGGCTGGGCGGCACCGCGGCCAGCGTCGCGGCCTTCGCGCGGGAGGCCCTGCTGCGGGCCGACGACACCGTGATCGCCCTCGGCCGGATCTACCTCATCGAGACGACCGGCGGGGTGCCCACCGCGCAGCCCAACTCCCTGCCCGACTCCGTGCTCGACCCGTTCTGCCAAGGCTTCGGCGAGACCCTCGCCGCGCTCGTCACCCAGGAGGGCTGATGACCATCCGACTGTCCGACCCCGACGGCCCGGCGGGGCTTTCCCGCCGTCGCGTGCTGTTGTCGAGCCTCGCCCTGGCCGGCGGCGCCGTGGCCGGTCTGCCGGCCGCGACGGCGTCCGCGGCGCCCCGGAACGGGACCGCGGCCTCGACGGCCAACGGCTGGCCGGTGCTCCCGTCGGCCGTGACGACCCTCGTGGAAGGCAGTGACCTCACCGTTTCGCTGTGTCCGGGACCGGCGACGGTGATCCTGGTCCACTGCCTGCGGCGCTACCTCTACGAGGTCGACGCGACGGTCCGCCAGGACGAGCTCACCGGCTACCGCGCCGATCGGGCCGCGTCGACGGCGGAGGCGGGCAACCACCGGTCGGGCACGGCGATCGCGATCCGGCCCGCGGCCTACCCGGACGGCGTGGCCGGTGGCTACTTCCCACCCGGCGTGGCGGTCATCCGCGACATCGTCGCCGAGTGCGAGGGAGTCGTGCGGTGGGGCGCCGACTGCGTCCCGGTGCAGGAATCCCGGTTCCAGATCGACGTCCCGCCGAGCGACCCGGCGCTGCGGCGGGTGGCGGACAAGATCACGGCCTGGGCGGGCCGGCCGGGTGAAGGCGCGGGTGTCGTCGTCGATCCCGCCGAGCCGGGCCGCCGGGCGGCCGCCATCGCACTTCAGCGCCGGCAGCGGCGCTGATCACCCGAAACAGGAGGAGCTCCACCATGCGGTTCGGTTTTCGGAAGACGTTCGCCGTCGCGGCGCTGGCCGCGGTCGCCGCGACGGTGCTGTCCGGGGCACCGGCCTCGGCCGCGACGCGGTTCGCGGCCGACGGGACACGGGCCGGCCTGACCGCCGGCCAGGTCGGCTGGCTGCAGGGCGAGGTGAACCGGTACCTCGCAAGGACATCCGGGCAGCAGACCGGGCTCAACGAGGTCAAGACCGCGACCGGCGCCGAGTTCAGAGCCGCCCTGCCCGGCGAGGCCCATCCCCGGAACCTGAGCGCCACGGCCGCGTCCGGACCCTGCGACGGCGGGACGGCACCCGGGTACCTGTGCGTCTACAGCGGCCCGCACGGCACCGGTTCCCAGATCGCGATGTACACCTGCGGTGGCATCGACCTGCCCAACTGGAACGGGTACGGCTCGTGGGGTGACAACCAGACGCCGGGCACGGTGACGTACTTCTACACGCAGTACTACGGCATCGCCGACAAGTTCACCGCGAAGTCCAACAACCAGAACTACAACTGGACGCCGGTCTGGCACATCGACCCCTGCTGAGTCGCGCCGTCGGGCTTGCGTGCGGCCTCGACACGGCCGCGCGCAAGCCCGACGGCACCGCCGCGTCGCCGATCGAGGCGGCGCTACGACACGGTCACCGAGGACCGGAGGTCGTTGAACCCGGTCGCCGCGTCCCAGAGGCCCGTGTTTGCCGTCCGCACGGAGTACTCGGGCCGGGTGGGCAGCAGGGGATCGGCCAGCTCCAGCAGCAGCGCGTACGTACCGGGGGCCAGCGACGACGGCACCGTCACGGTTTGCGCCACGGTCTGCGCGCCGGGCAGCCAGGTGCGGGGGTCGGCGGCGAGCGGGATCCGCGTCACCGCCCCGGTGGCGGTGTTGCGCAGCACCAAAGCCACGTTGCGGGGATTGGTCGCCGCCGCGTAGCCGTCGTTGGTGAGCCCGAGCCGGATCGCGAGGCCCGACCCGCGCACGGCGGTGGCCGGGAAGGTGCCGTCGCGCAACGTGAACCGGTAGCCGAGGCGGTTGGTCACGTCCGCAAGGCAGCCCTGGGCCGCCCACGACTGCAGGACCGCCTGCTGGTAGTCGGTGTTGAGGAACGTCCAGTGGAACCGCGACAGCTCACCCGTGGCCGTGGGGCAGTCCGAACGGGGTGGGTTCGGTGCGCACGTCTCGCCGCCCATCGGCACCGTCCGGGTCTCGCTCTCCAGGTACGGGTACTCCACGGACGGGTTCTCGTAGGTGCCGAAGTCGTCCGCGCTGGCCAGGAAGCAGTCGTTGTGGTGGCCCAGCCGCGCGTTGCCGCCCGCGTAGAGGGTGCGCTTGATCTTCGGTGTCCGCAGCTGCACGGCCCGCGTGGCGGGCAGGACGCTCAGCAGCTTGTCCACCACGGCCTTGCGGTTCGCCCAGTCCGCCGAGGTGATCGCGCCCGCGTTGCCGAAGTTGCGCGTGTAGTACCACTCGCCCCACGCGCCGATGAACCCCGCCTGCACCACGTCGATGACGTCCGCGTTCGCCTTGAGGTACGGCGCGAGCTGGTCCAGGTGCCCGAGCACGCGGTCCTTCGGCGCGTCGTCTCCGGCGTCCGACGCCGTGTAAGCGAAGCGCAGCACCAGTTTCACCCCCGCCGCGCGGGCCGCGGCGAACTGCCGGCCCAGCCGGTCCAGCGCGCTCTGGGCGATCGGCGTGGCCTTGTACTCGGCGAGGTAGAAGATGCACATCACCAGCGTGATGCCCTGCGAGACCCGGTACTGGCGCAGCGTGTCGGCGGAGAAGTCGGCCTTGTCGCAGTCCTGGGTGTGGTGGTAGAGCCCGCGTTCCGGGTTGGCGATGAGGTCGGCCGAGGGCTGGTAGACCGGACCGCTCGCACCTCCGGTGTAGGTGTAGGTGATCTTGGCGGAGGTCTCCACCGGGGCTTCGACCTGGAACACCGCGTCGGCGTCGTTCGGGCTCGCCGATTCGCCGATGTCGGCCCGGTCCACCGTCCAGCGGGCGATCCCGCCCGACGAGGTGAACGGCACCGATTTCACCGGCGTCCACGCCCATCCGCCGCCCGCGTGCCGGTAGAGGGATCCGTTCTCCAGCAGGAAGTCCGCGCCGACCGCCCCCTGGGCGAACCCCGTGCCGGTGTTCCGGTCGACGTCGAGGTAGACCCGCGCGAACGCGGGCGCGCCGGTGTAGCTCATCTGGTAGGTGACGGTGGTGGCGGTGCTGGTCACCGTCGGACCGGTGATCGCGGCGGCGGCGGGAACGGCCGCGACGCCGGTGAGGGCCAGGGCCGTCACGAGGGCTCGCACGATCTTCGGCACGCGCTTCTCCGTTCCCGCCCGCGGAGCGACTGCCGTCACCCAGCGGAAGACGTCTTCGGTGGAGCCGACCACAGTGATCGAACGTTAGACGTGCACGCCGCAGGGGTCAATATCCGAGGGCAGGACGCGGACCACACGGTCAATCGATCATTTCCCGCCCGTTCGTGAATGATTGAATCTCGCGTGAGAAAGCGCTTTCACAATGGGCTCACGGCGTGGACCTCGAATCGGCGCCGTGGTCGTAGGCCAGCTGAGCTTGCTGGATCTGTGCGCTGTGTTCGACCGTCCAGGAGTAGAGGTGACCGAACGGCTCGCGCAGTGACTCGCCCAGCGGCGTCAGGGAGTACTCGACGCCGACCGGTGAGGTCGGCAGCACGGTGCGGCGGATCATCCCGTTGCGTTCCAGGCGGCGCAGCGACTGGGTGAGCACCCGCTGGGTGACCCCCTCCAGCCGGCGCATCAGCTCGTTGAACCGCGTCGGCCGCTCCAGTACCGCCATGATCATCATGGACCACTTGTCCGCGATCTGGTCGAGGATCGGCCGGCTGGGGCAGTCCGAGCGGAACACGACCCGGCCGCCGGTGGCATCCGCGGCCGCGCCGAGCAGGTAGGTATCCCTCATGATCCCTGGTTCTCCCAAAGTGCTTTCTTGATCTTCGTCGTCGTGCTGACCAGCATGGGTATGCATCGCAAACCTACAGGCCGATCAGCAACGCAAGGGATCCGTGATGACCGAACAGCCCTACTCGACCCTGCACGTGAGCACCGATCGCGGCGTCGCCCGCGTCGTGCTGCACAACCCGCCGGTGAACGTGCTCGGCGCGACGATGATGCGGGAGCTGCGCACCCTGCTCGACGGGCTCCGCGACGACCCGTCGGTCCGGGTCATCGTCTTCGCCGGCGCCGATCCCGAGTTCTTCCTCGCCCACGTCGACATGCTGATCCTGGAGGACGCCGACGGCCTCGACGAGCTCGCCAAGGCGGCACCGGCGGGGGTCAACGTGTTCCAGGCCGTCGGCGAGCTGCTGCGCCACCAGCCCCAGGTGACGATCGTCGAGCTCGCGGGCAAGGCCCGCGGTGGTGGCGCGGAGTTCGTCGCGGCCGCGGACATGGCGTTCGCCGCGGCCGAGACGGCCGGGCTCGGTCAGATCGAGGCGCTCATGGGCATCGTTCCGGGTGGCGGCGGCACGCAGTACCTGCGTGAGCGGGTCGGGCGCAACCGCGCTCTGGAGATCGTCCTGGCCGCCGACCTGTTCGACGCCGAGACCGCCGCGGCTTACGGCTGGATCAACCGGGCTGTGCCGGCCGCCGAGCTGCGCGGTTTCGTCGACCGGGTCGCCCGCAACATCGCCGCGCTGCCCGACGGGGTCATCGCCGCGGTGAAGCGGGCTTTGCCCGCCGACGACCTCACCGCCGGGTACCTGCGCGAGCACGACGCCTGGGCGTCCCAGGTCGAATCGCCCGCCGTGCAGAAGCTGATGGCCGCGGCGTTGCCGAACGGGGTTCAGACACGCGACGGCGAGCGCGACCTCGAAACGTTGATGCGCACCATCGCCCGCTGAGCGTTGCTCAGCCGCGCAGGGCGCTGCCGGCCTGCCAGGCGCTCCAGCTGATCGCCCAGTCGCCGTGGCCGTTGTTGATCGACAGCTGCGGGCCGCCCGAGTTGGTGACCTCGACGACGTCGCCGGTGTTGAAGTTGTCGAAGAACCACTTGGCGTTCTCGGTGTTCATGTTGAGGCAGCCGTTGGAGACGTTGTCGCTGCCCTGCACGCCGACCGTCTTCAGGTTCTCGTGCAGGTACTCGCCGTCGTTGGAGATCCGGACGTCCCAGTTCTCCGGTGCCTTGTAGTAGCCGGGGTCGCCTTCGCACACGCCGTAGCTGCAGGAGTCCATGATCGTGTGGTCCACCTTCGACAGGACCGTGTGGGTGCCGTTGAACGTCGGCGTCGGGCCCCGCGGCGGGGTGTCGACGGTCTTGCCCATGCTGATCGGCGCGGTCTTCACCAGCTGCCCGTTGTGGAACGCCTTCATCTGGTGCGTCTTGCCGTCCGCCTTGGCGACCCAGGAGTCGTGCACCTTGTAGCCGGCCGAGACGTCCTGGCCGCCGTACACCCCGCCCCCGATCGGCATCCCGAAGGTCGTGGTCTCGAGCTTCACCGTCGAGCCGGCCTTCCAGTACTCCTTCGGCCGGAAGTGCACCTCGCGCTTGCTCACCCAGTACCAGCCGCCGCCCTGCGCGGGCGAGGACGTCACCTTGAAGGACTTCTCCACCGTGGCCTTGTCGGTGATGTCGTGGTCGAACTTCAGCCCGATGACCAGGCCGACGCCGATGTCACCCGACGCCGGCTGGAACAGCGAGGCGGTGGCGACCCCGGACGGCTTGAGGGTGTGCACTTCCCCGCGTTGCTCGGTCGCCGCACCGGCCTGGTTCACCGCGGTGGCGACCGCTTGGTAGGTGGCCCCGTACCGCAGGGTGTCCGCGCTGGTCCAGGTCGTCTTGTCCGGCGACAGGGCGCCCTTGACGGCGTTGCCGGTCTGCGGGTTGGTGACCGTGACCGCCTGCAACGTGCCACCCGAGGCCCGGACCACGATCGGGTCCTTCGGGCTCAGCTGGTCGCCGCCCTCGAACGCCACCGTCGCGGCCGGCATCCCGGGCACCGTGGCCGTCCCGGCCACTCCGACCGCGCCGACTGCCTGGGCGGTCCCGCCGGTCTCGTTTTGTCCACTGCACGCGGCCAACAGCAGGGTCACCAGGCCGAGCCCGGCGATGCGGATCACTCTCACGGTCCATCAGACGTTCGACCCCGCGCCAAGTTGCGTCACGATCCGGTCACTCGTGGACAAAGCTGCCGTCGGCGTCCGGCTGGCATCGCCTGATGCCGATCCCAGCCGGACGGGGTACCCACCCAGCCCGAGGTTTCTCGGGCTGGGTGATCATGCCGCGTCCCGTACGTGTGACGCCCACGTCGTCTCGCGTCTCTTCACCCGGCCGCTGCTGTGCAACCCGACGGATCAGCCGCCGAGCAGCTCGGCGAAGCGCTCCGGGCTGATGTTGCCGCCGCTGAGGATCACGCCGACCCGGCCCGGCGCGGTGATCTGCCCGCTGAGCAACGCGGCGATCCCGGTCGCGCCGCTGGGTTCGAGGACGAGCTTCAGCCGCTCGAAGGCGAACCGCATCGCGTCCCGGATGGCGTCGTCGGTGACCAGCGCGATCTCGTCGACGAGGTTCCGGTTGATCGAGAACGTGAGCTCGCCGGGGATCTCGGCGGCCTGGCCGTCGGCGATCGTGTGGGGCACGGGGATCGCGACACGCTCGCCGGCCGCCAGCGACCGCTTGGTGTCGTCACCCGCGGCCGGTTCGACGCCGACGACCCGGATGCCGGGCCGCAGTGCCTTCGCGGCCGTGGAACTGCCCGCGATGAGGCCGCCGCCGCCGACCGGGACGACCAGCGTGTCCAGCGAACCGGCCTCCTCCAGCAGTTCCAGCGCCGCGGTCCCCTGACCGGCGATGACGTGCGGGTGCTCGTAGGGCGGGATCAGCGCGAGCCCGCGCTCGGCGGCCAGCGCCTGCCCGATCGCGACCCGGTCGCCGGTGTACCGGTCGTAGGTGACGATCTCGGCGCCGTAGCCCCGGGTCGCGTCCACTTTGGACTTCGGGGTGTCCTCGGGGACGAGGATCACCGCGCTGCTCCCGAGTTCCCGCGCGGCGAGCGCGACGGCCTGGGCGTGGTTGCCCGAGGAGTAGGCGGCCACGCCCTTGGCCAGCTGCTCCGGCGTGAGGCGCGAGACGGCGTTGTACGCGCCGCGGAACTTGAAGGCCCCGATGCGTTGCAGGTTCTCGCACTTGATCAGCACCTCGGCGCCGACGAGGTCGTCGAGGGTGCGGGAGCGGACCACCGGAGTCCGGTGCGCGACGCCGGCCAGCCGGGCGGCGGCGTCGCGGATGTCGTCGAGGGTCACGGGCGCGGTCATGGTGCTCCTTGGGCGCGGATGTCGGCGAGGTAGTTGTAGGCGGAGGCCCGGGAGATGCCGATCCGGGCCGCGACCTGCGGCACCGCCCGCCGCACGGCGAACACGCCGCGGGCGTGCAGGCTGCGGAACAGGTCCAGCCGCTCGTCGCGGCTGAGCGCGGCCCAGGGTTTGCTCAGGCGCAGCTGGTGCTCGTCGACGATCGCGTCGACCACGGCGTCGACGTCGTCGCCGAAGGTGGTCGTCGGCGGTTCCGCGGTCGTGCCGACGTCGGCCAGTTCGCCGACCAGGGTCCGCAGCTGCCCCAGCGCGGTGACGTCGAGGTTCACGCAGAGCGCGCCGAACACCGCACCGCCGCTGTCGCGCACCAGCATCGTCGAGGACTTCACCAGTTTCCCGGACGCGGTGCGGGTGACGTAGTTCAGCTGGTCCTCGGCGTCGTCACCCCGGGCGAGCAGGCCCATGCCGATCTCGCTCATCGACCCGCCCACCGAGCGTTCGGTGACCGACCCGGCGATCGCGACGACCGAGCTGTCCGGCTGCCGGAAGTCGTGCACGACGACCTCGCAGAACGAGCCGAGGGTCGCGGCGATGCCGTCGGCGACCGGGGCGAGTGCCGCGAGGATCGCGTCCCGCTCGGGGACCTCAGGCATCCCGCACCCGGGCGAGCGCCTCGACCTCGACCACCGCGCCGTAGGGCAGCGACGCCACCCCGACGCAGGTGCGCGCGGGCCGAGGCTCGGCAAAGAACCCCTCGTAGACGGCGTTGAGGCCGGGCCGGTCGGCGATGTCGGTCAGGTAGGCCACGACCTTCACGACGTCGGCCCGGCTCGCGCCCACCGACCGCAGCGCGGCGTCGAGGTTGGTGAAGGCCTGCGGGCACTCGGCGTCGAACCCTCCCGGCACCAGCTCGCCGGTCCCGGTGACACCGAGCCGCCCGGACACGGAAACCAGATCGCCGCTGCGGAAGGCCGGCGGGTAGGGGTGCTCGTTGCTCATGGACTCAGCGTATATCGAGTGGACGAACTGTCCAGATGGCCTGTGTCACGCCGCTGCCGAGCAGGTCCTCACGTCGGCGGCGGGTCGACCCTTCCTGCTAGAACTCGACGTGCGGCCGGTCGCCACCCAGTGCGGCCAGCACGGTCCGGTAGGTCAGGTCGGCCCGCGCGCCCACCTCGCCCGCCGCGGTGCCCAGCGCCGGGGAGTCCGTCGGCAGCCGTGCTGCTTCGTGGACGACGGCCAGGTAGAGGGCGCAGCACCACGCGGTGTCGGTGGCGGTGATTTCGCCGGCTTCGCGCAACCGCCTGAACAGCAGCTCGAGCCCGGCCGTGACCTCGGGGCTCATGGGTGTCATCCGGGTGGCCGGGTCCGCGGTGAGTTCCATGATCGCCCGGCTGCCGACCTTGAGCTCGAAGAGCAGCTCGGTCAGCCGGTACAGCGCCGCGACGGGCGGGGCCGTCGCCACTCGCGCCTGGTCGAGGCCGCGCAGGTAGCGGTCGTTGAGCACGCCGGTCAGCGCCTCCAGCAACACCTTGCGGGACGAGAACCGGCGGTGGACGGTGGCGCGCGCGAGCCCCGCGGCGTCGGCGATCCGCTCCAGCGTGGCGTTCGCGTCGACGGCGAGCACTTCCTCCGCGGCCGCCAGGATCCGCGCCGTGCTGCGCTCCGCGTCCGCCCGCAAGCGCCGCGGTCCCGCGTCTGCACTCATCCGAACCCCTCCTCGTCCCGGATCAGCCTACATTCGAAGCGCAGCCGTCTCGACTCCTGGACTAAATGAGACTCTCGTGTAGCATTTGTGCAGTCAAGTCAGACGCGAAAGGAAACCATCATGGATCTGGATCTTGCGGGCAAGCGCGTCCTCGTGACGGGGGCGAGCAGGGGCATCGGACTGGCGACGGTCGAGGCGTTCCTCGCCGAAGGCGCCGAAGTCGTTGCTGTGTCGAGGAAGAGCACTCCCGAGCTCGAAGCCACCGGCGCGACCTTCGTGTCCGCCGACCTCCTCGACGCCGGCGCGCCGCGGCGGGTGCTCGACACCGTGCTCGCGGCCGACCCGCGCCTCGACGTGCTCGTCAACAACGCCGGCGGCGGCGATGTGGCCGAGGCCGATCTCCTCGACCCCATCGGCGGTTCCGGCGCGGTGTGGAGCGACGTCCTCGCGCTGAACCTCGGCGCCGCCGTGGAGATGACCCGGGCCGCGCTGCCGGCGCTGTCGCGGGCGCGAGGCGCGATCGTGAACATCGGTTCGAGCTCCGCGCGCGACCCGCGCGGGGTGCCGCTGTCCTACGCCGCGGCCAAGGCCGGGCTGAGCGCGTTCTCCCGTGGACTGGCGGAGAAGCTGGGAGAAACGGGCGTCCGGGTCAACGTCGTCACCCCCGGCGCCACCCGGACCGCGATCCTGACGAGCCCGGACGGCTACGTGGGACGGCTGTCGGCGAGCATGGGCGTCGACCAGGAGACGGTGCTCGCGGCGATGCCCGAGCAGTCGGGAATGGTGACCGGCAAGCTGATCGAGCCCGCCGAGATCGCCCGGGCGGTGCTCCTGCTGGCGTCGCCGGCGATGCCCAGCGCGGTGGGCTCCAACTGGACCGTCGACGGGGGCATCCTCAAGACCCCGTAAGAGTCTCGGGGTGATCGGGAACGACTGCACGGCCGCCGGCCGGATTCTCCGCTCATCGACGCGGAATTGCCCGGGCAATTCCGCGTCGAGCCTGAAGCGACGGTCTCGTCGTCGTGCTCGCGGGTGGCCGCACGTGGCTGAACGGCTCACAAATTCTCCGTGAGCAAGCGCACTGCCAGGCCGCCGAAAATGACAGCGGAAAACTCTTTGATCCGGCGTTGGAACTTCGGTTTCCGGAGCAGCAATGCGGAAAACGTGCCGGCCGCGATTCCGACCGCACTGTCCATGGCGAGGCCGATGGCGATCAGGACGGTCCCCAGCGTCAGGATCTGGGCGGACACGGCCCAGCCTCCGGGAGTGAGGAATTGGGGCACGAAGGCCAGGTAGAAGAGGACGACCTTCGGGTTCGCGAGGTTCGTGAACACCGCCGACACGTAGGTCCGGCGCGCGGTGGTCCGCGCGTTCGTGCGCAGCGCGAAAGGTGTCGCCGATCTCCTGGCCGACACCAAGGTCATCACCGCCAGGTACAGCAGGAAAACCGCACCGATGATCTTCACGATTTCGAGGGCGGCAGGAGCGGCGCGCAGGAGCGCGCTCAAACCCAGCGCGGCCGCGACCGTGTGCACGACGGTGCCGCTGGCCATACCCAACGCGGCGGCGACGCCCCCACGGCGTCCGCCGGCCATTCCGTGGGCGATCATGAACATCATTCCCGGTCCCGGTACCAGGTTGAGCACCACGCATGCTCCGGCAAAACCGAGAATCAGTCCCAGCTCCATCAAGCCATCAAAACACCGATGCTCCGTCATCGGAACCCCTGTGCTCGTTCGGGGCAGGTCGCCGTTTTGCGTTTCGGTTGCCGTGGCCGGGGGTGTTCGTTCACCTGGTCGCGGCGACGCCGCCCGTGCGTGGCTCGTCGCCGTGATCGCGAAAACCGTGATTTCGTACAGGTGTCGCACCAAAAAACGCGGCGCGGTGCCACGGGTGATCACTATTCAACAGAATTTCCCGATAAACATGGCCGTGCACTGTTTCTGGTGTTTCTCGACGTGGTACCGCCAGGCGGGTCGGTAGTGCGCAATTTTCTGGAGAATCGACGAACGAAGCGACGCCGGCGGGTGGCCTGGGCCGGGTTGCGCCGTCAAGATCGGTGCGGTATACCGGATAAGGCGCGGTTTCTGCTGGGTGAGGAACTGCCAGGGGATGGGCAAACAAGCAGTCACATCTGGCTGTGTCGAACTCATAATATCGCCAACTCGTCATAGAAAGCTGTCCAATGGAATCTGCAGACCCGGTAAGAAGCACAACTTTTCCGTATATCTCGGACGCCACCTTGCGGGATTCCGCGCACATGGCGGGCGTGGAGTTCACCACTGATGACGCCGCGCGCATCTCCGGCCTTCTCGCCGGTGTCGGAGTGGACCTGGTCGAAGTGGGCATCATCTCGGGGGCCGGCTCACCGGACGCCGACCTCATTTCGGCCGTGCACAACGAAGTCGGCCCCGAACGCAGCTTGAGCCTGGTGATGGTCAGGGACCGCGACCAGGTCGCCGGAGCGCTCGCGGAGGCCGGTCGGCTCGGCTGCCGGTCGATCATGCTGTCGATCCCGACCTCGGCCAGGCACGCGGAGCTGAAGCTGGCTTCCTCGAGCCTCGGCTATCTGAAAACACTGGCGAAATCGGCCATCCACCAGGCCAAGGACCTCGGCTTTCACGTCACCTTCAGCGGCGAAGACGCCGCACGCACCGACGTCGAGCGTCTCAATGACTACGTGGCCGCGGGTTTCGCCGCGGGTGCGGATCGGTTCAGGCTCGCCGAAACCGTCGCGACGCTGCGCCCGCAGGACTGCGCCGAGCTGGTCGCCGGCCTCGTGGCGATCGACGGCGCCGAGATCGAGATGCATTCGCACAACATGCTGGGGATGGCGGTCGCCAACTCGTTCGCGGCGTTCGACGCCGGCGCGACGTGGATTTCGACGACCGTGGGCGGGATCGGCGAGCGCGGCGGGAACAGCCCGCTCGCCGAAGTCCTGTGCACGCTCCGCGCGGCCTACGGCAACACCCGTCACGACCTCTCGTTGCTGACCGAGCTGACCCAGGAGGCGATTCGCCGGGGCGGGTT
Organism: Amycolatopsis sp. WQ 127309; assembly: GCF_023023025.1. NCBI lineage: Bacteria > Bacillati > Actinomycetota > Actinomycetes > Pseudonocardiales > Pseudonocardiaceae > Amycolatopsis > Amycolatopsis sp. WQ 127309. The sequence goes on along the minus strand of NZ_CP095481.1, from coordinate 503,339 downwards.
CGGTTCGGCCTTCATGCCGGGCCCCACCACACGACACGCCTACGCCTACGAGCTGCTGGGGCAGCTGCTGCACCCGGAAGCGTACGAGACCACCCCGGCCGAAGTGGTGGGGAACGCGCGATCGCTGCGCGTCCGCTCCCGGCTGTCGCCGGCCCTGGTCGAGTTCGCGCTCGACGGGCAAGAACCCGCCGTCGACGCCGACCTGTTCTGCGCCTGGCTCGGCACGCACCAGGAACAGCACGGCAAACCCCTCCTCGACCGGGACTCGATCCGGGCCCTGGCGCGCGAGTACGCGGCGCTGAACCTGGTCACCGGGGGGCGATGATGGAGCTCACCGGTATCTGCCCGGAGTGCGAGACGAAACTGGCCATGCCGCCGCTCGCCGTCGGCGAAACCTTCACCTGCCCGGAATGCGTGCTGACGCTGAGGATCAACGCCGTCGACGACGGCGTCCTCGAGCTCGAGATGGTCCAGAAGCAGCTCAGGGACTGGGGTCAGTGAGCCGTGCCGACCGGGACGGGGAAGCGGGCGGAAGGATCGCGATCGTCGCCGACCGGATCGGGTGGGAAGAGCGGGAGCTGACCACCGAGCTCGAAAGACGGGGAATCCGCGCACCGTGGATGAACGACGAATCGCTGGGGCTGGGCGTTCCCCCGACCGGATCCCTGAACGCGGACGACCTGGTGCTCGTCAGGAGCCGGAGCTACACCCGCGGCGGCCTGCTCGCCGCCGCCTTCGCCGCTCACGGCGTACCGACGATCAACAGCGCCGCCGCGATCCGCACGAGCGAGAACAAGCTGCTGACGCGCTCGGTCCTGCACGAGCACGAGATCCCGGTGCCGGAGTTCCGGCTCGTGTTGTCCCGCAAGGACTTCCGCTCGGCCGTGGCCGAGCTGCCGCTGCCGTTGGTGATCAAACCCGTCTTCGGCGGTATGGGCCGGCGGGTGTTCCTCATCCGGGACGCGGATACCGCGCAGTCGCTGTACGACTACATCGAAGATCTCGGGCACGCGTTCGAGCAGGCGTGCCTGGTCGAGCGTTACCTGGGCAGCCGCTCCATCCGGTGCTTCGTGGTCGGACACGAGATCGTCGCCGCGGCGGAGTTCGAGAGCAGCGGTGACGGTGAATGGCGGAGCAACGCCGCGACGGGCTCGACGCAGCGCGGTCTCGCCCACGGCGTGGAGCTGCGGCAGATCGTGGACCGGGTCGTCGACGTCCTCGGGCCCGGCATCTACGGCGTGGACCTGTTCGACCAGGCCGGTTCGCTGGTGGTCAACGAGGTGAACCACGCGCCGGCGTTCCGGGCGATCGCCGAGACGTCGGAGGTCGACATCGTGGCGGTGCTCGGCGACTACCTCCAGAAGAGCCTGTCGTGACGCGCGTCGGGATCATCGGCGCCTCGGGTCTGGCGGGCGGGGAGCTGGTGCGCATCATCGACCAGCACCCGCACCTGGAGCCGGCGTTCCTCGGCGGTTCCCGGAACGTCGGCAAGCCGCTGGTGGCCGTCCACCCGGGGTTGCGGAGCCCGGCGGGCGCTGTCATCGAGGCGGTGTCGGCGCCCGAGATCCACCGGCGGTGCGACGTCGTGCTCCTCGCCACCCCGGCCGGCGTCTCGGCGGAACTCGTCCCCGCCTTGTCCGGCCGAGGCACCACGGTGATCGATCTGAGCGGGGCCTTCCGTCTTCGATCGGCGGCGGCCCACGACCGCTGGTACCCCGGCGTCCACCGTGATCCCAAGCTGGTGGCGAGCGTCACCTACGGCGTGCCCGAGCTGATCGCGGACGAGCTGACGGACGCGGACCTGATCTCCCTGCCCGGCTGCTACGCCACGGCCATCACGCTGGCGCTCGCTCCGCTGGTCTTCGGGCTGAAGCTGGCGGAGAGCACGGTGCTGGTGGACGGCAAGAGCGGATCCAGCGGCGGCGGCCTGCGCCTGCGGCGCGCCAACCTGCACCCCTACCGCAGCGGCGCGATCACCCCGTACGCCCCGCTCGGCCACCGGCACGCCGCCGAGGTCCGGGGATTCTTCGCCGAGCGGGCGCCCGACGCGTCCGTTTCCCTGACGATGTCGGCCTACGGCGTCGCGCACGTGCGTGGCCTGCTGGCCAGCTGCTACGTGTCCGGGAACTGGCCGATGGACGCCCGCACGCTGGCGCGCGCCTACCTGCGGTACTACAAGCCACACCCCTTCGTCCGCGTGCGGGACCACGCGGAGACGATGATCCCGATGCCGGACCCGCAGGCCGTGCTGGGGTCCAACTTCTGCGACGTCACGGCGCTGTACGACCCCGAAGGCGACGGCCGGATCGTCGCGCTGGCGGCCTTGGACAACCTCGTCAAGGGGGCGGCGGGGCAGGCCGTGCAAGCCGTCAACCAGCGGTTCGGGCACCAGCCGGAACTCGGGCTGACCATGCAGCCGGTGGTGCCGGCGTGAGCGCCCCGCTGGTGGTCAAGCTCGGCGGCAGCTGCGTGGAGCAGCTCGACGAGCTCTGGTGGGACGACCTCGCCGGTGTCATCCGGGCCCGGCGCGTCCTGCTGGTCCACGGCTGGTCCGGGCCGCTGGGACGGTTCGATCCCCGCCACGGCCGGCCCGCCGCGTTCCTGCGCGACCGCTACGGGAACCGCAGCCGGTGGACCACACCGCAGGTGATCGAGGACATCCGGGTCGTCTCCGCATCGGTGCGCGCGGCCATCGCCGGGAAACTGGCGGCCCGGGGCCTGCGCGTCGAAGGCGTGCTCGGCTGTGACGGACTGCTGCTGGCCGGGCCGGGGGAGCGGTTGTGGTGGCAGGACGGACGCTTGGTGGAGCTCGACAACCTCGTCGGGCCGGTGGCGTCGGTGGACCCGTCCCGGCTGACGGCGTGCTCCCCGGATCCGGCGAGCACGCTGGTCACGCCGCTGGCTCGCGACGCCGGTGGCCGGACGGTGAACACCGACGCCGACCGGGCCGCCGCGGCCCTCGCCGGTGCCCTCGGAGCGGCGGCGCTGGTGCTCGTGACCGACGTCCCGAACTTCTTCATCGACGGCGAGCCGGTCGAGAGGCTCGCTGCGGCGGAGGCGATCCGGCACCGCGACGGCAAGACCACCGGCGGTATGCGGAAGAAGCTCCGGGCCGCCGTCGAAGCCCTCGAGAACGGAACACCGGAAGTCGTCCTGGGCAACGGATCGGTCACCGCCATGGTGGCGGGCGGCGCCGGCACCGCGATCACCCGCGAGGGAAACCCGAACGCACCGAGAACGGAGCACCGAACATGACATCGTCTCGCACGGTCGTGCAGCCGGCCTCGCACCCGGACCCGGCAGGCAACTACTCGACGGCGGTCCGAGCGCTGTCCGCCGGATCAGCTCTGCTGTTCATCAGCGGCCAGGTCGCCAAAGGGCCGGACGGCGCGCCGACGGCGATCGGCGACGCCGGAAAGCAGACAGAGCGGATCTTCGACCTCCTCGAGGAAATCCTCGAGGAGGCCGGCGGCAGCGTCGACGACCTCGCGGCCCTGACGGTCTACATCGTGGACATGGCGGACTTCTCCGCCGTGACCGCCGTGCGCAACAAGCGGCTGGGCGCGAGCCCGCCCACCAGCTCGATCATCCAGGTCTCGGGATTCGCGCGCGAGGAGTTCCTGGTCGAAATCACGGCGACCGCTCTTCTGGGGGGTGCGACGTCGTGACAGTGCCGCGCGTACTGATCATCGACAACGGCAGTCTCTCCATCGGACCGCTGCGCCGGAAGTTCGAACGGCTCGGCCTGGAGACGGACGTCGTGCCGGTCGCCGACGCGCCGGTCGGGTTGCTCGGCCGGCACCAAGCCCTGGTGCTGAGCGGTACCAAGGTCCCGGCCCACGTCGGTGACTACCGGCACGTCGTCGATCTGGTCCGGGGATCGGGCGTGCCGACCCTCGGTGTGTGCGGCGGGATGCACGTTCTGGCCCTGGCGAACGGGGCCGAGCTCGAACGCGGCAAGCAGCGGGTCGGGAACTTCCCGGTCGACCTCGAAACCGGCGGCGGGCTCCTGGCCGGCGTCAAGCGGACCGTGTCCCTGTTCCAGCGGCACACCCTGTACGTGGACCGGGCGCCTGCGGGGTTCTCGGTGATCGGCCGCTCCGCGGACTGCCCGGTCGAGGTCATCCTGTCCGACGACGGACGGATCCTGGCGACGCAGGCCCACCTGGAGTTCCGCGAAGACGGCTTCGCGTTGATCGAAGCTTTCGCCCGGCGCCTCCTGGTGCCGGCCGTCTAGAGGAAGAAGGAACGATGTCCAGTTCTCAGCTGACCGATGAGGCCGCGGCCTGGTTCGGCGCACCCAACTTCGGTTTCGTCGCGACCAGTGAGCCGGACGGACAGCCCCAGCTGTCGATGGTGTGGGTCACGGTGAAGGACGGCGAAGTCCTGTTCTCCACCACCAAGGAACGGCGCAAGTACCACAACCTGGTGCGCGTTCCGCAGGCGACGATTCTCGTGCCGAAGGAGCACGATCCGTACCACTACTGCGAAGTCCGCGGGAAGGTCGTCGTGGACGAAGATCCCGGCGGTGATCTCATCCAGGAGCTCTCCCAGGCCTACACCGGCGGCCCGTTCACCGCCGACACCCCGGCCACCCAGCGCGTGATCGTCAGGATTTCGCCCGCCCACGTGGTCTTCCGGGCGTGATTCCCGCTCGGTGGGCGCCGTGACCGAGTGGACGCGGGAGCGTGCGATCGAGGTCGCGGTCGCCGCCGGTCACGTGCCGCTCGACCTATCGCTGGGGGTGCCGGGCGAACCACCGCCGACGTGGTGCCGCGCGCCGGAGTCGCGCGCGCCGGCTGCTTACCCGGCCAGCCGCGGCACCCTGACGCTGCGCGTCGCGGCCGCCGGCTACCTGGAGCGACGGTTCGGGATCACGGTCGACGCGGACGCGGTAGCGGCGTCGGCGGGGGCGAAGGAGTTCATCTCCACCGCGCCCTTGTTCCTGCGTGATGTGCTGGCCCCGACGACCCGTGACACCGTGCTCATTCCCGCGCTGGGCTACCCCGCCTACGAGGTGGGTGCCCGGCTCGCCGGCCTGCGCGCGCACCGCATCCCGGCGGACGAGGACTTCCGGATGCGCCTCGATCGGCTGCCGGACGCGGTCGCCGCGCGGGCGCTCTGCGTGTGGGTGAACAGCCCGGCCAACCCCAGCGGTGTCGTCGAGGCGCTGGGCCCGATCGTCCGGTGGGCCTGCGAACGCGGTGTGCTGCTGCTGTCCGACGAAGCGTACGCGGAGACCACGTGGTCCGGCACGCCGCGAACCGCGCTCGAACACGGCCCCGACGGTGTGCTCGCGGTGCACAGCATGTCCAAACGCTCCAACGCCCCCGGCCTGCGAGTGGGGTTCTACGCGGGCGACCCGGCCGTCGTCGCGGGCTTGGTGACCCGCCGACGTGCGGCCGGTTTCATGGCCTCGGCCGACGCGCAGGCCGAAGCAGCCGCGCTCCTCGACGACGACGCGCACGCAGAGGCGCTCCGCGTCGTGAACGAGCGCCGGTTACGAGACCTGGTGAGCGCTTTCGCGGCCCACGGCCTGCCCTGCACCGTGCCTGAAGGTGGCTTGTTCGCCTGGCTGCCCGCACCGGGCGCCGACGGAGCCGCTTTCGCTCGGTACACCGCTGAACGCGCCGGACTGATCGTGGCGGCCGGACAGCAGTACGGTCGTGCAGGGCGAGGCCACGTGAGAATCGCCGCGACTCACGACGTAGCCGTGGTAGTGCCTCGACTGCGGTTGCTGAGAACTGACAGCCGGAGATCACGGCGTGAAGTGGCAGCGTCCGGCCGGGCGCCGGATCAAGGAGACGCTGCGGGCGATCGTGCGACGGGCGGGGGATGAGGGCTTGCTGACCCACAACGTTCACGAAGCCGGACGACAGCCCGGCTTGCGCTCTCGGGCTCCCCACCGGCCACAGTGGACGAAGAGAAAGCGAAGAGAGGGGACTCGAACCCCGAACCCTGACGTGTCGGTCGGGCCGGTGGGTGGCCTGGCTCGCGTGGGTGTTCGGTATCTGCGTGTCGCTGGTGGCGAAGATCTGCTCGGTTCCGGAGCCGGGCGTGTTGCGGGTGACGGTGGCGGTGTGACCGGTTCGTGTCCGAAATGTTCTTCCCCGCCCTCGCCCGCCGGTTATAGTCGCTGGCCAGGGCTCTGGAGTGCCGGGCCCTTCCTTGGGGGAAGGAAACGACGTCGGATGAGCGGGTTCGTCACCGCGGCTTTGGCTTTTCCTGCCGTGCTCTTCAGCTTCCTGCTGATCGTCGTCATCGGGTACTGGGTGCTGGCCCTCGTCGGGGTGCTCGACGTCGAGGACGGTGACATCGGCTTCTTCGGCGGGGTTCCGCTGCCCCTCTCGCTGTCGCTGCTCGTCGCCTTCAGCTGGTTCCTCAGCCTCGTCGGGACCGTTCTCATCGACGGCGTGAGCACACCCCTGCGGGTCGGGCTCGGCTTTGGCGTGCTGGTCGCCGCGCTCGGGGGAGGGGCGCTCGGGACCCGGCTGGTCGTCGTGCCGTTGCGGCGCGTCTTCGCCGGGGCCGTGCCGAGCCGGCAGGACTTCGTCGGCCGGGTTGCCGTGGTGCGGACCTCGACCGTCACCGAGGACTTCGGGCAGGCCGAAGTGGCCGCCGCCGATGGGGCGTCGGCGATCATCTCCATCCGGCTCGCCGGGGAAGGCAACCTCGGGCTGGGCAGCCGCGTGGTCATCTACGACTACGACAGCGCGGGTGAGTTCTTCTGGGTCAGCCCGCTGGAACTCGAAGCAGAAAAGGACTGACGCATGGATGCCATCGGCCTGGGTGCCGGCGTGTTGATCGCCGTCGTGGTGCTGATCCTGCTGGTGCTGTTGTTCGTCGTGAGCCGGCTGTTCCGGAAGGTGCCGCAGGGCAAGGCGCTGATCATCTCCAAGGTGCGCAAGGTCGACGTCACCTTCACCGGCGCCGTCGTGCTGCCCGTGCTGCACAAGTCCGAGGTCATGGACATCTCGGTGAAGACGATCGACATCGAGCGCACCGGCCAGGAAGGCCTGATCTGCCGGGACAACATCCGCGCCGACATCCGGATTTCGTTCTTCGTGCGGGTCAACAAGACGGCCGAGGACGTGGTGAAGGTCGCGCAGGCCATCGGCACCGAACGCGCGAGCGACGAGACGACGTTGCAGGCGCTGTTCAGCGCGAAGTTCTCCGAGGCGCTGAAAACCGTCGGCAAGCAGCTCGACTTCGTCGACCTCTACACCAAGCGCAACGAGTTCCGCGACCAGATCATCCGCGTCATCGGCACCGACCTGAACGGGTACAGCCTCGAGGACGCGGCGATCGACTACCTCGAGCAGACGCCGATGACGTCGCTGGACGCGGCGAACATCCTGGACGCGCAGGGTATCCGCAAGATCACCGAGCTGACCGCGATCGAGCACGTGCGCACCAACGAGTTCCGCCGCCACGAAGAGAAGGAGATCACGCGCCAGAACGTCGACGCCCGCGAGGCGATCCTCGAACTGGAGCGGCGCCAGGCCGACGCGGAGATCAAGCAGCGCCGCGAGGTCGAGACCATGCGGGCGCGCGAAGAGGCGGAAATCCTCAAGGTGCAGGCCGAGGAACGGCTCAAGTCGCAGGCCGCGCAGCTGCGCACCGACGAGCAGCTCGGTATCCAGCAGCAGAACCAGCAGCGCGAAATCGAAGTCGCCGGCAAGAACCGGGAACGCGTCATCGCCATCGAGTCCGAGCGGATCGAAAAGGACCGCCTCCTCGAAGTGATCGGCCGCGAGCGCGAGACCGAGCTTTCCCGGATCTCGAAGGACAAGGAACTCGAAACGGAGAAGCGGTCGATCGCCGAGGTGATCCGCGAGCGGATCGCCGTCGACAAGACCGTCGCGGAGCAGGAAGAGAACATCAAGAAGCTGCGCGTGGTCGAGGAGGCCCAGCGCACCCGCGAGGCCATCGTCATCCGGGCCGAAGCCGAAGCCCAGGAGAACCTGGTCAAGGGCATCAAGGCCGCCGAGGCTTCGGAGCAGGCCGCCAAGCACAAGGCGCGCGAGGAGCTGACCCTCGCCGAGGCGCGCCAGCAGACCGCCGAGCTGGAGACGCGGGCCAAGATCCGGCTGGCGGAGGGCATCCAGGCCGAGGAGGCCGCCGCCGGCCTCGCCGCGGCGCTGGTCAAGGAGCGCGACGCCGACGCGCTGGAGAAGGTCGGCCGCGCCGAAGCGATCGTCGAACGCGAGAAGGCGATCGTGGTCGCCGAGGCGCTGCGCGACAAGCTGAAGGGCGAGGCCGAGGGGCTCACCGAGAAGGCCGCCGCGCTGGCCGCGCTCGACAGCGCGAGCCGCGAGCACGAGGAGTACCGGCTGCGGCTGGAAGCGGAGAAGGAGATCCGGCTGGCCGCGCTCGATGTGCAGCGTGACGTCGCCGAGGCGCAGGCGACCGTGCTGAGCGTCGGGCTGGAGAAGGCCGACATCGACATCGTCGGCGGCGAGACCATGTTCTTCGACCGGATCGTCGGCTCGATCGGCCTCGGCAAGAGCGTCGACGGCTTCGTGCAGCACTCCGACGTCGTCCAGTCGCTCGCGCGGCCCTACCTCGACGGGTCGGCCAGCCTCACCGACGACCTCGCCAAGCTGATCGGCGCGGTCAGCACCGAGGACGTGAAGAACCTGACGCTGTCGGCCTTCCTGGCGCAGCAGCTGAAGGCGGGCGGCCCGGACACGGACAAGCTCCGTGAGCTGATGACCACGGCGCAGCGGCTCGGCCTCGCCGAGACGTCGGTCGCCACCGTCGTCGCCGCGAAGCAGTGACGGCGGCCGAGACGGAGCTGGACGCGGGCACGTATGACGTGCTCCGCGTCCGGCTGGCCGCCCAGGCGGCCGAGCTGGGCAAACGCGCGGACGAGCTCAACGCGCGCCGGCTGGCGGTCTTCGGCAGCGCGCAGCTCGCGCTGATCGGCACCGAACGCATCCGCACCGCGAACAACTGCGTGCCCCGGGACATCGTCGCGGTCGGCGGGCGGATGTTGTTCGGCTACAACGTCTTCATCGGGCTCAAGCCCGAGACGGCGGTCGATGACGTCTTCTCGCTGCAGCGCTTCAGCCACGACGAAAACGCGTTCCGGTTCGACGACGTGAGCGCGCAGGACCTGCCCGAGGTGCTGCGGGACGAGCAGTTCGGGCGGGACTTCGGCGAGCTGTACCGGTACTACCGCCAGGCGAAGCTGCTGCAGCTGCGCCGGCTGGACGGGAAGCTGCTCGCGGTGTTCCAGATCGGCCCGCGCACCGAGGACATCCGGGTGCTGCGGTGGGGCGTCGCGCCCGACGGCGCGGTGTCCTACCTGGACAACCGCGGTGAGCGCGACCACGTCTTCCCGCCGTCGCACGATTTCGAGTGGGTCGAAACCACGCGCGAGAACCACGTCCTCGGCCGGCACCCGCACATCTCGATCGAGGACGAGGTGTTCGTCGAGACCGTCGGCGGCAACCTGACGGTCAAGGTCGAGAACAACACCGAGACCGGCGCCGGCGTCTACGCCGAGCCGGTCGACGAGCCGTTGCAGAGCCTCGCCGACGCCGAGGTCTCCTACGCCCGGATCGGCCCGCTGATCCTGCTGCGCATGCTGCCGTACAAGGAAACCACCTACCGCTACCTGGTCTTCAACACACGCACCCAGGACGTCGTGCGGCTCGACGGCATCGGGCAGGCGTGCCAGCGGCTCCCCGAGGACCACGGCATCATCTTCCCCGGCGGCTACTACCTCGACACCGGCGTGAGCAAGACGTTCGACACCACGGTGGACGGTCTCGAGTTCGAGCGCGTGATCCGCTCGCCCAACGGCGAGGACGTGCTGTACGTCTTCCACGCGCGGGCCGAGGGGCGCTCGCTCCTGCTGCCCTACAACGTGATCCGCAAGGAGGTCGCCAACCCGATCCCGTGCCACGGGTATTCGCTGTTCGACGACGGCACGATGATCCTGTTCCGCGCGCTGTCCGGCGAACCGAGCCGGGTGCACCCGATGCAGGTGTGGCGCACGCCGTTCCAGTCGGACACCTACGCCGCGTCACAGCCCGCCGGGACCGGGCCGCTGGAGCGCGTCGGGAACGCCGATCTCGTCCGCGGGATCTCGGACTGCCTCTCGATCACGACGATGATCGCGGACATGGCGCCGTCGGCGGCGGTGTTCGAGGCGCTGATCGCCGCGTGCGCGCGGCTCTTCGACCACTACCACTGGCTCGGCGAGTCCGAGCTGGGTGATCTGCGCTCGCCGCTGTCCGACGTCCGGGTCACCGCCGAGCAGGTGCTGGACGAGTTCGAGACGGTCACTTCGCTCACCGCGCAGGCGGCCGAGGCCGTCGACACGGTGGCGGCCGGCACCGCGTCCCTCGTGCGGCGGGTCCGCGGCGAGGCCCTGAACACAGCGGACGCGTGGGTGCGCCGCCTCGCCGAAATGCACCGGGCGCGGGGGCGCCTCGTCACCGTGCGGGAGCTGCGCTACGCCGACACCGCGCGCGTCGACACGCTGATCGGCGAGCTGGACACGGAGTTTTCCGAGGCCGCGCACCGCGCCGTGCGGTTCCTGCAGGGCGAGGAGGCGTTCACCGGCTACCACGCCGAGGTGGACGCGCTGGTCGCCGGGGCGGCCGCGATCGCGACGGTCGCCGAGGCCGGCCCGGTCGCCGAGCGGCTCGACGAGCAGTCGGCCGGCCTGGAGGTGCTCACCGACGTCGTCGGCGGGCTCGACATCGCCGATGCCGTCGTCCGCACGAAGATCCTGGAGCGCGTCGGCGAGGTGATCGGCGCCGTCAACCGCGCCAGGGCCACCTTGGACGCGCGGCGCCGGGAACTCCTGGACACCGAGGGCCGGGCGGAGTTCGCCGCCGAGTTCGCGTTGCTCGCGCAGGCCATCACGGGCGGGCTCGCGGTCGCGGACACCCCGGAGCGCTGCGACGAGCAGCTGGGCAGGCTGTTGCTGCAGCTGGAGAACCTCGAATCGCGGTTCGGGGAGTTCGACGACTTCCTGACGTCGCTCGGGGAGAAGCGCACCGACGTCTACGAGGCGTTCTCCTCGCGCAAGCAGGCGCTGCTCGACGAGCGGGCGCGGCGGGCGGACCGGCTCGTCGATTCGGCGGGCCGGATCCTCGGCAGCGTGACCCGCCGGGCCGGTTCGCTCGGCTCGGCCGACGAGATCAACACCTACTTCGCGGCCGATCCGATGGTCTCGAAGCTGCGCGGCGTCGTCGAGGACCTGCGTGCGCTCGGTGACCAGGTCCGCGCCGAGGAGCTCGAAGGCCGGGTGAAGGCCGCCCGCCAGGAGGCCGGCCGGAGCCTGCGCGACCGGCTGGACCTCTACGGCGAGGGCGGCGAGACGATCCGCCTCGGACGCAGCACCTTCGCCGTCAACACGCAGGACATCGACCTGACGCTGGTGCCACACGAGAGCTCGATGAAGTTCGCGATCACCGGCACCGACTACCGGGCGCCGGTGCGCGACGAGGCGTTCGAGGCGACGCGGCCGTACTGGGACCAGCTGCTGGTCTCGGAGTCGCCGGAGGTGTACCGGGCCGAGTACCTCGCGACGTCGATCCTCGCCGAACGGCCCGTGGCCGAGCTGGTCGAAGCCGACCTGCTCGACGTCGTGCGGAGCGTGGCCGGGGAGCGTTACGACGAGGGTTACGCGCGCGGGGTGCACGACCACGACGCGGCCGCGATCCTCGCGGCCTTGCTGCGCCTGCGGTCCGCGGCCGGTCTGTTGCGCTACCCGCCCGCGGCCCGTGCGGCGGCTCAGCTGTTCTGGGCCTTCGGCGCCGACGAACGGGCCAAGGCCGCGTGGACGACGCGGGCCGCGTCGCTGGGGCGGGTGCGGGAGGCGTTCGGTCACACCACGGCGATCGACGCGCTGGCGCGGGAACTCACGGACGCGATGACGGCTTTCCTCGACGGTGCGGGCCTGGCGATCGAGACCGAGTTCGCCGGGGAGTACCTGGTCGAAGAACTCGCCGTCGCCCAGCCCGGGTTCGTCACCGACAGCGGCGCGCGCACGGTGCTGGACAAGTTCCGGCTCGACCGGCGGAGCTTCGCCGAAGACCTGCGTTCCCTCGACGCCCTGGCGGACCGGTACCAGCTGGCCGACGCCTGGCTGCGATCCTTTGTGGACTCCGCCGGGCTGCCGGCCGACGAGCTGCCGGAGGCCGTCGCGATCGAGCTGTGCGACCTCCCGCGGTACGACTCGTCGGCGACGCTGACGGCCACTGTGGACGGTCTGCTCGGCTCGCACCCGCGGATCACCGGGCGGTCGGTGACGCTGCGGCTGGACGAGGTGCTGGCCAGGACGCACCGGTTCCGGCGTGATCGCGTGCCGGGGTTCCGCGCCTACCAGCGGCTGCGCAACGAGCTCGTCGCGGCCGAACGCGACCGGCTCCGGCTGGACGAGTACAAGCCGAAGGTGATGAGCGCCTTCGTGCGCAACCGGCTGCTGGACGAGGTCTACCTCCCGCTGATCGGCGACAACCTGGCCAAGCAGCTCGGTGCGACCGGGGACGCCAGGCGCACCGACCAGTCCGGCCTGCTCCTGCTGATTTCGCCGCCGGGGTACGGCAAGACGACGCTCATGGAGTACGTGGCCAGCCGGCTCGGGCTGGTGTTCGTGAAGGTCAACGGGCCGGCGCTCGGCCACGACGTCACCTCCGTCGACCCGGCAGACGCGCCCGACGCGACCGCGCGGCAGGAGGTCGAGAAGATCTCGTTCGCGCTGGAGCAGGGCAACAACGTGCTGCTGTACCTCGACGACATCCAGCACACGTCGCCGGAGCTGCTGCAGAAGTTCATCTCCCTGTGCGACGCGCAGCGACGGATGGAAGGCGTGTGGGAGGGCCGCACGCGGACCTACGACCTGCGCGGCAAGCGGTTCGCGGTGTGCATGGCCGGGAACCCGTACACCGAGCAGGGCAAGCGGTTCCGCATCCCCGACATGCTCGCCAACCGCGCGGACGTGTGGAACCTCGGCGACGTGCTGTCCGGGAAGGAAGACCTCTTCGCGCTGAGCTACGTCGAGAACTCGCTGACGTCGAACGCCGTGCTGGCGCCTTTGGTGTCCCGCGAACAGTCCGATGTGGACGTCCTGGTGCGGATGGCGCGCGGTGACGGTTCGGTGCGCGCCGACCAGCTTTCCCAGGCGTATTCGGCGACGGAGCTGGAGCAGATCCTCGCGGTGCTGCGGAAACTCCTGCGGGTGCAGCGGACCGTGCTGGCGAACAACCGGGCCTACATCGCCTCAGCGGCGCAGGCGGACGCGTCCCGCACCGAACCGCCGTTCCAGCTGCAGGGTTCGTACCGGAACATGAACAAGCTGGCCGAGCGGATCGTGCCGGCGATGAACGACGCGGAACTCGAGGCCCTGATCGACGACCACTACGCGGGCGAGGCGCAGACGCTGACTTCGGGCGCCGAAGCCAACTTGCTCAAGCTGGCCGAGCTGAGGGGGCGCCTGTCCGAGGAGCAGGCCCGCCGGTGGGCCGACGTCAAGGCCGCGTACCTGCGGGCGCAGGCACTGGGCGGCGACGACGAGGACCCGATGAGCCGCGCGGTCGGCGCGGTGGGCCTGCTGGCCGACCGGGTGGGCGCGGTCGAAACCGCCATCGGACGTGCGGCGCAGCGGCTTGTGCGTGAAGAAGTGCCGTGACCTGCTGGTACTGCCTACTCTGCGAGTGTATACGCCGCGTGTATACGCATCAGGTATAGTGATCCCTGCTCGGGACATCCGGGTAGGGAGGGGTAGGAAATGTCGGTTTCGCACACCTTGCTCGCGTTGCTCGAATCGGGCCCGCGGCACGGCTACGACCTCAAGCGGACGTACGACGAGCAGTTCGGGCAGGACCGCCCGCTTGCTTACGGCCAGGTCTATTCGACGTTGTCGCGATTGCTGCGCAACGGCATGGTCGAGGTGGCGGGCGTCGAGAGCGGCGAGGGGCCGGAGCGGAAGCGCTACACGATCACCGACGCCGGGGTCACCGACGTCGAGACGTGGTTGCACACTCCGGAGAATCCGCAGCCGTATCTGCAGAACACGCTCTACACGAAGGTGGTGCTCGCGCTGCTGTCCGGGCGCAGCGCCGCCGACGTGCTCGACGTCCAGCGCGGCGAGCACCTGAACGTGATGCGTTCGCTGACCAAACGCAAGAACGCGGGCGACCTCGCCGATCAGCTGATCTGCGACCACGCGCTCTTCCACCTCGAGGCGGACCTGCGGTGGCTGGAGCTGACCGCCGCGCGCCTCGGCGAACTCGGGAAGGCGGTGCGCTGATGACCACGCCCGGAACGCCGTTGCTCGTCGGCAACGGACTGCACAAGTCGTTCGGCCGCACACAAGCGCTCGACGGGGCGGCCCTGTCCGTCTCGACGGGGGAGGTGCTCGCGATCATGGGCCCGTCCGGCTCCGGCAAGTCGACGCTGCTGCACTGCCTCGCCGGCATCGTCCGGCCGGACTCGGGCACCATCCGCTACGGCGGCGCCGACCTCGTCGCGATGGACGACAAGGAACGGAGTGCGCTGCGGCGCACCGAGTTCGGCTTCGTGTTCCAGTTCGGCCAGCTCGTGCCCGAGCTGTCCTGCCTGGAGAACGTCGCGCTCCCGCTGCGGCTCACCGGCGTCAAGCGGAAGCCGGCCGAGACCAAGGCGGCCGAATGGCTCGCCCGGCTGGAGGTCGACGGACTGGCGAAGCGCCGTCCCGGCGACGTCTCCGGCGGGCAGGCACAGCGGGTCGCGGTGGCGCGGGCACTGGTGACCGAGCCGAAGGTGGTCTTCGCGGACGAGCCGACCGGCGCGCTCGACTCGCTCAACGGCGAGAAGGTCATGCAGATGCTCACCACCGCGGCGCGGGAAACGCACGCCGCGGTGGTGCTGGTGACCCACGAGCCGCGGGTCGCGGCCTATTCGGACCGGGAGGTCGTGGTGCGCGACGGGCAGACGGTCGACCGGGAGCTGGTCGCGTGATGCGGGATCTGGCGCTGGGGCTCCGGCTGGCCGTCGGGGGCGGCCGGATGTCCGGCGCGGCGCTGCTGCGCCTCGCGATGACCGCCTTCGGGATCGCGCTCGCGGTCGCCGTGCTGCTGCCCGCGGCGGCGGTCCAGCACCTGACCGGCGCGCAGGCGGAACGCAAGGCGGCGATCACCCAGGTCACCGAGCCGCGTGCGGGCGTCGCCCCGCTGCTGACCTACAACTGGTACCCGTCGGTCGGCGACGACTTCGTGAAGGTCACCGCGGTCGCGGCGACCGGGCCCGGCTCGCCGGTGCCGCCGGGACTCACCCGGCTGCCCGCGCCGGGCGAGCTCGCCGTGTCGCCGGAGCTCGCCGCGAAGCTGGCCGCACCGGGCGGCGGTTCGCTGAAGGCGCAGCTGCCGGGGCGGGTGGCCGGCCAGATCTCGCGGGACGGCGTTTCCGGCGCGGGTGATCTCGCCGCGTTCTACGGGGTGCCGGCCGCGCAGATCGAGGCCGAAGGCGCCAGGGGCAACAAGGTCTACGCGTTCGGCAAGCCCTACACCGGGCTCGGGCTGTCGGCGGCCATGCTGGCCATCATCCTGCCGATCGCGGCGGTGCTGCTGCTGCCGTTGCTGATCTTCGTGACCACCGCGTCGCGGATGGGTGCGGCGCAGCGGGAACGCCGGCTCGCCGCGCTGCGGCTGATCGGCCTCGACTCGCGGCAGGTCAAGCGGGTCGCGGCGGCGGAGTCACTGGTCGGGGCGGTGATCGGGCTCGTGGCCGGCATCGGGTTCTTCGCCGTGCTGCGCACGTTCGTCGCGGACATCCTGCCGTTCGGCCTGCGGATCTTCCCGGAGGACTTCGTCCCGGACTGGCCGCTGGTCGTGGTGATCGTGCTGCTGGTGCCCGGCCTCGCGGTCGGCTCGGCGATGTTCGGGCTGCGCCGCACGATCGTGGAACCCCTCGGCGTGGTCCGCCAGGGCAAGCCGATGCGCCGGCGGATGTGGTGGCGCTGGGCGCTCACCGCGACGGGTGTGCTGCTCCTGGCCACGAGCCTGGCTCTCGGACGCGGGACAAGCGACACGACCGCCGGGATGGCACTCGCGGCGGGGAGCGTGTTCCTGCTGGTGGGCGTCGCGGCCCTGCTGCCGTGGCTGGTCGAGCGGCTGGTGGAGCGGCTGCACGGCGGTCCGCCGTCGTGGCAGCTCGCGATCCGGCGGCTGCAGCTGGACAGCGGCACCGCCAGCCGCGTCGTGTCCGGCCTGGTCGTCGTGCTGGCCGGCACGATCCTGGTCCAGGGCGTGCTCACGTCCCTGACCGGCGGCGTCGAGCAGCAGGTCTCACCGGACAGCGTGGCCGCGGCCCCGGTGCGGGTGCAGACCACCACCGCGCACCAGGCCGAGGCCGCCGAGCGGGCGGCGTCGGCGGCCGGGGTGACCGGGACGCACCCGGCCACGAACATCATGCTCCAGTCCGGGCGGGAGTCGACCTACGGCATGGTCGGTGATTGCGTCGCGCTCAAGGTGGAAGCCGACATCGGCGGCTGCGCCGACGGCGACGTGTTCTACGTCGTGCCGTCGCGGGGCGGTACCGCCCCGGCGGGAACGGTGCGGCTGCGGAGCTTCCTGCACGACAGCGAGGTCGACGGTCCGGAGTGGACGGTCCCGGGCGGCGTCAAGGTCGTGCCGTCGGCCACCACGGCGACGGCGGCGGAGGGGACGTTGTTCGTCACACCGGGTGCGCTCGGCGGGCTCACGGTGCCGGCCTCGTCGGTCGCGCTGTACGTGTCGGGCACCGGCGACCCGCAGGCGCTGACGGACAACGTCGCGAGGGCGGTCAACGCGCTCGCGTGGAACGCCACGGTCAGCAAGAGCAGCTACCTCGACGACTTCCACGCCCGCGACCAGCAGATGGTGGAGAACTTCCGCTCGGTGCTGATCACGGCGGCACTGTTCGTGCTCGCGGTGGCCGCGATGAGCCTGCTGATGCTGTCGATCGAGCAGATCAGCGAACGGCGGCGCCCGCTCGCGGCGTTGTCCGCGGCCGGCGTGCCGATCGGCGTGCTGGCCCGCGGAGCGCTGTGGCAGACCGCGGTTCCGGTGGTGGTCGGCGTGGTGCTGGCGATCGCGGCGGGGCTGGGGCTGACCGCGCCGATCCTGTCGCTGGCGGACCGGCCGATGATCGTCGACGTCCCGGTGCTGCTCGCGCTGGCGGGCACGACGGTGGCGGCGGTGCTGCTGGTGACCGGGTTGACGATGCCGCTGCTGCGGCAAGCGACCAGGTTGGACACGCTGCGCTCGGAATGAGCCGGCCGGCTGGACCGCCGGGAAGTCGTCGTCCACTGTGGACACGACCGCACCCGCCGCGCCCGGCACCCCCGTCGTGTCCGCGGTGTCGAGCGGCGGCGCCACACTGACCCGGACGGCGGCGTCAAGAGCTACGACGTGTGGTCGTGGTAGCGCGCAACGGCGCGGGCCTGGCGAGCCCGGACTCACCTGCCGCGCAGTTCACCGGCACGACGGCGTGGACGAGCTGGAAGCTGGGCTGCACCTTCCCGGGCAACCAGAAGGTGACGCAGGGGCGGTCGGCGACGTGGGCGCAGTCCGGCGCCGACGTGACCGCCGCGGCCATGCCGTGGAACGGCTCGGTGGAGCCGGGGCAGTCGGTCGCGATCGGGTTCAACGGCAGTTGCACGGGGACCAATCCGGATTCGTCGGCTTTCACGGTCGACGGGAGGGCGTGCGCCTGACGACCGACCCGCTCGCCGGGTTCCCGCGGACCCGGCGAGCGGGTGTTCCCGCTCAGAACCAGTGCCCGCGGCCGCCGACCTTGCGCCCGGTCCCACCCAGGACGGCGAGGATGACACCGGCGACCGCCAGGACGATGCCGATCGTGTACAGCACGGGAATGCCGATGAGAAAGCCGAGGACGATCAGGATGACGCCGAGGATGATCACGGTCGGGAAGCTCCTTCTGCTCACGGAGGGCCGGGCACCGGGGATGTGGTGGCCGCTCGCCCGGGCCCGGAGTGCCCAGGGATCTCCGCGGTCAAACAGACGTCTTCATCCCATCGGTCCATGAGCGCTTTCAGCGCAGCGTCCACCGCTGGTTCGCCTGCCCGGTGCAGGCCCAGAGGATCAGCTGGGTGCCGATGCTCCCGGCCACGGAATGCAGCGCGCCGAACCAGGTGGCGGCCATCTTGTCGTACCCGGTGGCCGTGGGGGTGGATGCCGTCGGTCAGATCGCCGGTGGTCACGGGCTCGCAGGAGACCATTGTGGACAGTTCAGAGGCGGAAGAAAAGCTCCGGAAATCACAAATCCCCGGGCCGAAGTAATCTTCGACCTGGGGAGTGAGGGTGCGCCATCAGACGTGTGCGAGACCTTTCGGGCACTTCTCGGGCTCGTCCGTGCCGGATTCTGCCGGGCTGTTCTTGCCGGTCGTTTGTGGTTCGTGGTGTGGACGGTGGGGCAGGGCGGTTGCTGTGTTGAGCCCGAGCGGGGTACGTGATCCGGTGCTTTCGGCGGTGACGCTGATCGTGGGGGTCATCGTGGCTCTGACTTTTTGTTCGGTTTCGGGAACGTGCTGACGTCGGCCCTCCGGCTGGGGTGCCGGTCTGGGTTGCGCCGTTGGTGGCGCCTGCGGTGGATCTGTCGGTGGTCGGGCTGCCGGCGGCAATTCGGTATCTGTCGCTGCGGGGCGCCCCTATTGAGGTGATTCGGCCGGCTCGGCGGTTGCTGTGCGGATGTTCGGCAACGCCGGGAGTGGTCGGAGTGCCGCCACCCTGCGTCGCGCGTAGTGGGCCGGATGCTGCTGGCGGGGGTGGCAGCCGGCTGGCCGCACGTAGAACTCGGTGCCCGTCCGGATCCGCCAGTACGACGGTGCCGTCGTCGCGGGCGCCGAGCCGAACGGCGCCGAGGAAGATCAGCGCGTCGACCGCCGCCCGCTGGTCGCCGTCGGACGGGAGCAGCTCGAAACTGCCGGTTCGGCGCCACGGGCGTGCCATCCCACACGTCCCAGGCGACTTTCGTGCCGCCGCGCGGTGGCTGGATTGCGGTCTGCTCGCCCGGCCCCACACCAGGGACGAACCGCAGGCCCAGCTGGGCGTCTCCGTCCGGTAGCAGCACACCGCCGGTGACCTCGACGACCTCCCGGCCGAGCAGACCCGCCCAGAAGCGTGCCGCTTCACCCGGGTCGTCCGCCTTGAAAGTCACCGTTATGGAACCGGCGGATCGATTCCTCGTGCACACGGCGACAGGATCCCGCACCATCGACCCACCGGGCCTTATCGTTTCGGACATGGACGGTGATTTTGTCGGCCGGGTGAAAGAATCGGAGTTGCTCGCCGGTCAGCTCCGGGACGCGCTATCTGGCAACGGGCGGCTGGTCCTCATCACCGGCGAGCCCGGCATCGGCAAGACCCGGCTCGCGCGCGAAGTCGTGTCGCGCGCGGAAGTCTCGGACACCCCGTTCGCCTGGGGACGGGCCAGTGACGACGAAGGCAGCCCGCCGTACTGGCTCTTCCGCCAGATCGCTCGTGCCTTGGATGATTCACTGCCGGCTGCTCTGGTCGAAGGCGGCACGACCACCGACTCGGCGGGGGCTCGCTTTCAGGCGTTCGAAGCCTTCGGCGAACAGCTGCGGGAACACGCGCGACGCGCCGGCCTCGTTGTCGTCCTCGACGATCTCCAGTGGGCCGACGCCGCGTCGTTGGCACTGCTCGTGCACATCGCGCGGGACCTGGCCCGCTCCCGCCTGCTGCTCGTCGCCACCTACCGGGACACCGAGACCCGCGGCCGGGACGGGCTGGCGGCCGCGTTCGCCGCTCTTTCCCACGAGCCGGCCCTCGTGCGCGTCCGCTTGGCCGGGCTGCCACCCGCGGACGTGCGCCGCCAGCTGGAGGCCACCGCCGACCGGCCGGTCACCGTCGAGCTCGCCGCCCTGGTCAGCCGCCGGACCGGCGGAAATCCCTTCTTCGTGAACGAGCTCGCGCCACTCCTCGACCACGTCGCGGAGACGTTGCCCGACGGAGTACTCGACACCGTCCGCGCGCGGCTGGCCCGGCTCAGCCCCGTCTGCCGGGAGCTGGTCTCGCTCGCGGCCGCGCTGGGCAGCGTGCTGGAGGCGCCCCCGTTGGCCGCGGTGACCGGAAGCCCCGTCGAGACCGTGCTGAGCGCGCTCGACGAGGCCGCCGCCGCGGGGTTGCTGACCCCCGGTGAAGGCCGGCGGTTCCGGCACGACCTCATCCGGGAAGCCGCACGAGCCGACCTGCCCACCGCGACCCGTGCGGGCGCCCACGCCCGGCTGGCTGCTTGGCTGGCCACGCGATCCGACGCTGCCGAGCGCGCCGCGGAGATCGCCCACCACTGGCTGGCTTCGGCACCCGTCGGCGATCCCCGTCAGGCCCGCGAGTGGGCCGAACGCGCCGGTGACCAGGCGCTGGACCGCCTGGCCTGGGAGGAGGCCGCCGAGCAGTACCGGCGGGCGCTGGACGCCGGCGCGCCGCTGACCGCGGGCGACCGCGCCCGGCTGCTGCTGCGGCACGCCACCGCGCTGACCCGCGACGGTGATCTCCGGTCCGCCGCCGAGGTGCTCACCCGGTCCGCCGAGGCCGCTCGCGCCGCGAACGATCCGGACGCGCTCGGCTCGGTCGCCCTGGCCACGGAGGGCGTCTCCAACCCGTGGGGCGACTTCGGCGGCGACCGGCTGGCCCGCGAGGCACTGACCCAGCTGCCGGCAGCGGACAGCTCGATGCGGGCCCGGCTGCTGGCGCTGGTCGGCGGCGAAGCGGGCTTCGCAGGTGGCCCGGACGCCCAGCGGTATTCCGCCGAGGCACTCGCGATGGCGGAACGGCTCGAGGACGCGTCCGTGCTGCGTTCGGCGCTGCGCTCGCGGCAGATGGCCCGCTCGGGACCCGACGGCGTGCACGAACGGCTCGAGCTGGCCGAGCGGATGTTCGCGCTCGGCGAGGCCGAGCAGGACGACGACACCCGGTTGTGGGGCTGGCTGTGGCGCTTCGACGCCTTCATGATGCTGGGCCGCATGGACGAGGCCGAGGCGACACTCCCTCCGATGCGGCAGTTGACCGAACGCCTGCATCGTCCGCTCGCGACGTGGCACCACTTGCGCAGCGTGGCCGCGGTCGAGATCGCCCGTGGCCGCTTCGACGACGCCGCCGACGTTCTGCGGGAGTGCGTGCGGCTGGTCGAGGGCCGCACGCACAGCTCCGTGTTCGGGATGTCGGTGTTCGTCCTGATCATGCTCGACGGGCTGACCGGGCGCGATCTGGTGAAAGAAGAGCAGCACCGGGAGTTCGAGAAGCACTTCCCGCCTTCCCTCCTGCCGTCGTACGGCCACTACTGGGCACAGCACGGCGATCTCGCGCGTGCCCGCCGGCTCGCCCGCCCCGCCGCCGACGTCGGCAGCTACCCCCAAACCCTGCTGCTGGCGGCCCTCGCGGTCCGGGCCGAGCTGGCGTGGCTCTTCGGCGAACGGGAGGTCGCCGCGGAAACAGCGGGCTTGTTGCGGCCGCATGCCGGCTTGTTCGTCGTCGGCGGGGCGGGCGCCGTGGTGAACGCCGGCTCGGTGCGCACCTACCTCGGCCTCGCGGAAGCCGCTTGCGGACGCCTCGACGACGGGGTGCGCCAGATCCGCCTCGGGATCGCCGCCGACGACGCGGCCGGCATCGTGCCCCACACGGCGTTCGGCCGCTGGCACCTGGCTTCGGTGCTGTCGCGCCGGCGCCGTCCCGGCGACGTCGAGGAGGCGGCCGCGTTGTGCGCCGGTCTCGAGGACACGACCGCAGGCCTCGGGATGGAACCGCTGCGGCGGCGTGTCGCGGAGCTGGCGGCCACCTTGGGCGGAGCTGCCCCGGGCGAGCTCACCCGCCGGGAAGCCGAGGTAGCCGGGCACGTCGCCCAGGGCCTGACCAACAAGCAGATCGCGGCACTGGCGCACATCTCCGAGCGCACCGTCGAAACCCACGTCCAGCACATCCTCGCCAAGCTTGGCTTGACCAATCGGACGCAGATCGCCGCCTGGTCCGCCGGGCAGCGGTGAGGATGCGTGCCACGAGTACGTGGTTCCACGGATCCGTCCGCAAGGTGCACCTCCTAGCGTCGGAAGGAGCCGGAAACACCCCGGTGCCCCGCAGCCGCGAAGGAGCACAACAATCATGAGCAGCCCTGGTTTCCCGCCCCCTTGGCAAGCCCAGAACGCCGCCAAAGCAGGCGCCGACGCTGCCTCGCGCGCCCGGAGCGCCCACGAACGGTCACGCCGGGTTTCACGCGGACGGTCGGGGAGCTTCCTCGGCAGTCTTGTCGCGACGCTGATCGTGCTGGGCATCCTCGCGCTGGCGGCGCCGTTCGTGATCGACTTCGTCATGCACTTCCTCAACAGCATGCGCTGAGCGGGCGACATGGAGCCGCCGCAGTCGCGGGGGCACGCCGAAATCGACAGCCACACCCTGGAAGAACTGGCTTTCCAGGCGAGCCTGGCCGTCGACGCGGCCGGTGCCTTTCTGCAGAACCTCCAGAACTCCGCGCACGACCCGGGACTGTCGGCCCCGCTCACCGGGACCGACGTCGTCCACGACCCGAGCCTGTCGACCGGCTCCGAGCATGCGACGCACGACGCGGCGATGTCGCTTCCCGTTCCGGGCTCGGCGCACGACTCGGCGTTCGTTCCGCACGACGTCGCGCACGATCCCGGCGCGCCGCACCTCGACGCCGGACATTTGTTCCACTGAGCACGAGGGGCGATGATGAGCCACTACAAGGGACGCGTGTCCGGCTACACGCCGCGGGCGGAGGGCGGCGTGTTCCGCAAACGGCAAACCCTGGTCTGGGACTTCCGCCTGGAACGCCACGACCCGACCGGGCAGCCGCTGCCGCGGGTCGCCGTCGAACTGCGGGCCAAGTTCTACCGCGGCGGCTCGATCAGCAACGGCGACGTGGTCGAGCTGTGGGGGCACCAGTCGCGCAACGGGGTCGTGGTCGTCAATTCGGTGAAGAACCTGACCGCGGGCTCGGTCATCCGGGCGCACAAGTGGAACACCGGCGTCACGGTGGCCTACCTGACGGCCTTTGTTTTCTTCGCCGCCCTGGTGGCGGGCGGCCTTTACCTTGCGTTCGGTCCGGGAGTCTTCGACGCGATCACCAGCGGACACCACCACCGTTGAACAAGAAAGGAATTCCGATGAGCGACCATGACGATCCGAGGCTGGAACCACTCCGTTCGATCGTCGAGATCGGGAAATCCGGCCTCGAAGTCGGCCACGCGGCATTCGAGGTCGGCATACCCACGGTGGCGAAGGGGGCAGCCGGCTTGGCGGAAGGCGCGGTGCTCGTGTTCGGTTCGGCTGTGATCATGGACGGGATGGGCGTCGGCTTGCCGGGCGTGCACACCTGACCGGAAGACCATGCGGGGGACCCCGCGAAACTGCCCGACGACTACGGAAGCCGGCCCGGCGAACCGGGGTACGCAGACCACAGCAACCCCGGCACGTCGGCGGCCTCCTGCACCGCCGGGAATCCGGCCCTATCCGCCGGCCATGACGCCGCAGCGTCGATGTCGCCGGAGCCCCATTCCTCCTCTGAGACGTCCTCGCATTACGGAATCCGACGTCTTGCAATCGACGAAGAGATTCGACAAATTTTCCGGCGCGCCACTCCGAGGCGCACCCCAGGTGGAAGGTGTGTTCAGCATGGCAATCCAGGCAAACTGGGCGTCCTGTGCAAAATGCCAGGGCATGCACTACGCAGGGTTCCCCGATTTCAAGGGCGTCTGCCCTGCCGGCGGAGCGCACGAGCAGACTGGAAGCTGGGAGTACCGGATGCTCTACGATCTGCCGGGCAGCAACAAACGACAGGCAGGGTGGGCATCGTGTGCAAAGTGTCAGGGGCTGCACTATGCCGCTTTCCCGGAATTCAAGGGCGCCTGCCCTGCTGGCGGCGCCCATGAGCAGGCCGGGTCATGGGCGTACGACGCACTCTTCGAGACGAACTCCCGTGGCGGTCAGCGCGACTGGAGGTCATGCAGGAAATGTCAGGGGCTCTTTTACGGTCCCTTCAAGGGAAAGTGTCCAGCCGACGGCAGTGAGCACGACCCAGCGGGCAGTTTCAACTACTTCCTCATCGGCGGTCCCGATGTGCCGGACAAGCTCACTTATCATGCGAAATCAATCACATTCTCAGGCGGGACCGCCCTTGGCGGCTGGGCGCTCGTCACCTTGTTCCCCGACGGAAACTTCGAATTCTCCGGCCATTTGCACAACTCCGGAGCCGCTGCGTATGAGCACACGCTGATTCTGGCGGTACCGGATGCCGCAGGCCAGATCCTCACGTTCCGCCAGTCCGGGAATACCTTCGGAACACTCCAGCCGGGCCCCAGAGACTGCGACTGGAAGACTGCCGGGCACAACGATCTCATCGCAACATCATGGAATGCCCTAACCGCTCAAGGAGGCGAGCCGAGTTGGCGGATCGATGCCTCCGTGAACTGGGGTGCCATCATCAATGCACTGGTCGACGACATCGCCAAGGCGGCCGGATATATTGGCACAGTGGTGAGCATTGTGGGCTAATGCTCAAGCCGGTGCGCCACGAGGCCACCGTTCACATCGCCGCGATCAACGAATGGCTCCAACCGGCTTCGACACAGGCCCTAGTCGAGTTCTTCCGGCGGGCCGGCTGGGACGTGGGCGGCTACGACGGCGAGAGCCGGAAGGCGTGGACGATCGCTCAGCTGCTGAGCCGTCGCGATGACGCCGCCGCGATCGGACAAGTGCTGAAGCGGATGGCCGATCCCCGCGAATACCAGCAGGACCGGGAGTCCGCCGACGAAGTCCTCACAGCCCTCAACTACCTCCTGGAGGTCGAGAACCTGCACGTCGAACTCGACACCGATCTGCGCCCGGTCGCGCGGACCGCGCGCGGCGCTGCGGGACTTGCCGGTGGACATCAGTCGGCAGAAGCTTCGTCGATCAAGGTCACGATGGACCTCTGCACGAACGTCGGCAAAGAAGTCCTGGACGACGCCGCCCGGAAGCTCGCCGGAGCGATCCCTCGACGGCCGCTTTCTCTCGCCAGCACTCTCGGGTTCCCCTCGGGCTCGCAGGAGACCACTGTGGACAGTCCAGAAGCGGAAGAAGAAGTTCCGGAAACCACAAATCCCCAGGCCGAAGAGATCTTCGACCTGGGGAGTGAGGGTGCGCCATCAGGGACTCGAACCCCGAACCCGCTGGTTAAGAGTCCTCACCTGGACAGGTTCGATGGTGTCGAGTGATGCCGGCCAAGCTCATTTACTTCGATTGTCGGGTGGCGGCGGTGTCGGCCCCTGACACGGTCTGTCGTCGCGTCCGTGCGCTCTCGGGCTCCCCTCGGGCTCGCAAATGTCAGGCCGTGTCGCCTGGTCCGAGCTTGTCTGCGGCGACCCTTGATCCGTTTGCCGGGCGCTTGGCGAGACCGGCTGCCCGTGAGTTGAGCCTGCGATATTGACGTGGCTCAGGCGTGGCTTGCTCAAGGCCTTGCCCCGTTCGAATAGTGCGGCTGTACCGGTTGCCGTCGATCGCAACGGTCGAACTGTGAAGACCACCGCTCCGACCGTCGGTCAGGGCGGTCGGTGGCCTAGCAGGCGTTCGTGTTCGATATTTGTCTGTCGCTGGGGGGCGAAGGTCGGCTCGGCAGCGGCCTTGAGAAAGCTGCAGGATCACAGCTACGGGGTGTGCTGGCCGCTGGTCCTGCTGCCGGCAGTCGAACCGTTGAACGAAAGTTTGAAACAGTGGTCTCGCGAGACCGACATAGCTCGTAGCAAGACGCACGCACAGAGACAGGCGATGAGATCTCGAAGCCGGTTCAGCCGATCGGGGTCTTGCGACCGAGTTCGGAGAACTCTGAGCAGCGATTGCGTGCTGTCCTTCGGCGTTACGAACCTTGCGCTGCGAACCGACGCCACGCGAACGGATCAGGGATCGCAGGCGTCCCGAAGTCCCGAATTCGGGGTCGTTCGGTGATATGGCTGCGACTGGCCTGGGGTTGTTCGAGACCTGACGGGCCCCGGGGGCCGGCCGCTGGAATGGCGGCCGGCCCCCGGGGGGCCGCTTCCGGCCTGGTCAGGCAGCCCGGTGAGACGACGCCGGCCTGGGGCGAGCCGGCGACGTCGTCGGGCGAACGGGGCGTCGGGGCGGCCAAGACGGACGGCGGCCGCCGTTGCCCGCTCGGTGCGTGGCCTCCCGGAAATGACGGTTCTTCTGCACCTGGTTCTCCTTGATCTTTGGTTCCTCGTTGTTACCCGCAGACGATTCTTGCAGGCCAGGCCATCGTGGCAGGCGGTCGGCGGTGATCATTCGCCGCGGTCGTGGGTCGAACGTGGGTCGAACGTGTGTTGGCGTACTGGCCAACGGGTGCCGATGGGTGCGAGGATCTGGCATCGGTTCGGGCGCAGCTCGCTTCCGGCTAATATCATCGATTGTCAAGTAGGTCTGATGGAAATCCACCTTTTGGGTCCGTTGGTGGTTTGCGTGGATGGCGGCGAGGTTGATATCTCGTCACCGCTCGCGAAGGGGCTGCTCGCCCTTCTCGTCGTCGCGCCGAACCGCAAGATGTCGCACGCGGAGATCGTGACCAGGCTTTGGCCAGGGGAACGTGTTCCCCTGGATCGCATCCGAGAGGCGCGGCGAGCTCTCCGGAAACGGCTGCCGGAAGTCAAACCGAGAAACCTGAACCTGCATTGCATGATCGACCTCTCTGGCTGGTCGGTCGATTTCGCCCGGTTCACGAGTGGGGTCACCGAGGCGAAGCGGCTCGAGGGTCATGCTCGGGTCGAACGGCTGCAAAGGGCGCTCGACGAATGGCGGTCCGAGCCGCTCGTCGACGCGGACTTGGCGAAGTTCGATTTGTGCCGGGAGCAGGAGTACTTGGACGGCCTGCGGCGCGCGGCCACCTTCGACCTTCTCGAAGCGACGGCGGAGTGCGGTGACCGTGTAGGGTTCCGAATCGCCGTGCACGACGCCGTCGGCCGGTGGCCGCACGACGTTCCGATGCTGACTCTCGTGTCCGGCGTCATCGCGAAAACGGAGTCAGGGTCGTCGGCTGGCTCCTTTCTGGCTCGGCACTGCCAAGAGCACGGCGATTCCGAAGGCAGGTTGGCCGAGCTTCAGTCGCTGTATGGACCGCATCCTACGGTGACTTCACCTCGCTCCGGGGCGCGGCGGCAGGTGCCCGCGTTCCGGCCGAAACTGGTCGGGAGGCACGCCGAACTGCGAGAGCTGGACAGTGTGCTGGTACGCGCCAAGCCCGGTGACGCACGGATAGCATTGGTGACCGGTATGGCCGGAGTAGGCAAGACCGCATTGGTTCGCGACTGGGCGCACCAGATGGAGGACGAGTTCCCCGGCGGGACGCTGCACGTGGACCTCAACGGCTTCGGCGCGACCGCTCCAGAATCCCCCGAGGAGATCCTGACCAGGTTCCTCAAGAACCTCGACGTCGAACCACCGACGACCACCCTCGACGGGTTGATCACGGAGTTCCGTTCCGCGACCTCCGGCCGTTCATTGCTCGTCGTGCTCGACAACGCACGGGATGCGGCGCAAGCCCGGCCACTGCTCCCGGGTACAGGGTGCGCCGTCGTGATCACCAGCCGGACTCGCCTGGAGAGCCTCATCGCCCAGGAGGGGGCCCATCCTCTCACTGTGCGACCGTTGGCGCGGTCCGACGCGATCGCCATGCTGACCGGCTCGCTGGGGGAGCACCGGACGCGCCACACCGGCCACTTCGTCGACGAAATCGCCGAGCTGGTCGGTGGGCTCCCTCTGGCGTTGGCGGTGGTCGCTGCGAGGCTGCACAGGCATCCCGCCGAAGAGGTCCGAGCGACCCGCGACTTGCTCAGGGAAACCAAGTCCAGGCTCGACGCCCTTTCCCCGGGCCGTGAGGCAGACCTGAACGTCCGGGTCGCCCTGTCGTATTCGCACGGCGGCCTGACCGGCACCGCAGCCGAACTGTGGGCCTTGCTCGCCTTGCACCCGGGGCCCAGCGTCAGTTTGGCGGCGGTGGCGAATCTCGCCGGCCGGGACTGCGCAGCCGACATTGATGAACTCGTCGCGGCGCACCTCCTGGAGGAGCCGATCCACCGGAGGTACGCGATGCACGACCTGGTCCGCGACTACGGACTCGAACTCGCCTTAAGGCTGTCTCCGGGCCATGCCGAGGGAGCGATCGTGGCCGCCTTCGAGTACCTCCTCCAGCACGTGTGGGCCTGCGATCAGGCCCTGGTTCCCGGTCGCGAGCTGCCCGTTCCCGCCGCCTCCGCCGGTCAGGTGGCGGTACCGCCGACAGCTCGGGACGCGATGGAGTGGCTGGACGTCGAATATCCGACGATTACGGCGGCGCTGCGTCAAGCCGCCGAAACCGGTGACGATCAGCACACCTGGCTGCTGGCCATGGCGCTCGTTACATACCAGTGGCGCCGCAGCAGGTTTGCCGATGCCGAACGGTACTTGCGTGCCGCAGCTGAGGCGGCCGAACGCGTCGCCGGCCTCGCTGATCAGGCGATGGTCTACCGCATGCTCGGGGGATCCCGCTGGAACATGAAGGTGTACCCGCTGGCCGAAGCGGCGCAGCGGCGAGCCATCCAGCTGAGCGAGGGGGCGGGGGACACCCGTGGTCTTGCGTACGGACTCTTCGGAATGGCTGCGATTCACCTCGGTCGCGCCGAGCACTCGACGGCGAGTGCGGTGTACGGCCGGGCTCGTGCTCTCTTCCAGCAGCTGGGCGACGAACTCGGTGAGGCCGATGCGCTCGGTGGACTCGCGCGGGTCGCGCTCGCCGAGGGTGACCACGACGAGGCTGTCGGAGCTTGTTCAGATGCGCGGGACCGGTTCGCCCACATCGGTGATATGAACGGCGAAGCCTCTATCTTGGTTCTGTTGGGTGACGTTCACGCCGACCGCGGAGACCTGTCGAAAGCTGCGGCGAACTACGACTTCGCGGTATCCCATTATCGGTCGCTGACCCGGCGCAGCCACGAAGCGAAAACGCTCGTGCGGCTCGCCGATGTGCTGAGACGCGACTCCCGCGCCGACGAAAGTGAGCAGGCATTGCGCAGCGCCCGAGCCCTGTACCACGACCTCGGCGACACAAGTGGCGTCGAGCTGGTCGACGAAATGCTGGCGAATGTCTAGGAGGCGGTTTGGTGGCGATCGAGCCAGTACCGGAGCACTGGGTCGGGCACACGCCCCCGCCTGGGTGGCACCGCGGGGCCGGGAAGGAGCCGGACCAGTTCTGCGGCCACGTCGCCCATGGTCTGCGGCCGATTGGCAGGGTCCCATTCGATCATGCGGAGACCGACCGTGCGCAGCCCCGGGGCAAGCGCTTCAAGCGAACGCTCCAGCCGGTTCGGGAACGGAGGGCCAGGAACTGGCGGGAGTCCCGTCGTGTTGTCGTGAGGAAGGCCCATGATCGCCAGCTTGAACAGCAAACAGCCCAACGAAAAGATGTCTGAGGCCGCGGTAGCCGGGGCTCCCTGCAGGACCTCGGGCGCGCTGTATCCAGGAGTGCCCTGTGGGCTCGCGTCCACGTCCCGGGGAACTGCGCTGCCGAGATCGATCAGCCAGACCCGGCCGTCCGGGGCAATGAGTGCGTTCTCGGCCTTGACATCACGGTGGATCCAACCGCGAGAGTGCAACTCGCCGAGAGCGTTAGACAGTTGGGCGATGATCGCCGCCGTTCGTTCGGAAGAGACGGGGGCCTCGTCGGCTGAGAAAGCCACAAGATCCCGGCCGTCGACGTCCGGCATTACCAGGTACTGCCGCTTGACATGATCGCCACCAGGGCGAGCGAGGATCAGGCGGGGCACCTCGCGGAGCTCCTGTGCGATCGATGCCTCGTGGAGAATTCCCTCGCCGAAGTACTCGTAGTCGGTGGTGTTCTCGAAGAACCGGGCCGGCTGGATCTTGAGCACGAGCCTGGCCCCGGTGCCGCGGTCAGTGACCCGGTAGACCTCACCCGAATTCCCTTGGCCGAGTGCTTCCCGCACCACATAACGGCCGTCGACGATCTCACCTGGATGGAACACCCTGGAATGCTCTCACGGAAGAAGGAAGAAATGACGACATGGCACCCTCCGGTCGGGGTATCCGGTGATTCCGGCCTGATCAAGGTGTCGGTCGGGATGCTCGGACCGGCCAGGTATCGCTGCCCGGCGCGCGATGCGCTCGTAGCGCGGCCGCGCTACCGCGCCGATACCCCGGTACCCCGCAAGCCCGAGGTGCTGGAAACGTTCACGAATGGAGCGTTCATGGACGTGCTCGACCTCGTTGAGCACCGAGGAGTCGCGGTCGGAGACGCGCTCGGGAAACTCAGCCGGCGTTCGATGCACGACTCCGTCAGGCAGTGGACGGAGCACGCCGTTGCCGGGTATCTCGAAGCTTTCCCAGCCCGCTTGAACGGCGTCTTGAAGCCGTTCCGGGGTCGGTGGGTCTATGAATCCGTACTCGCGAATGCCGACCAGCGAGGCGCACGGCAGTACCGGATCAGTGCCTGGGGCCGGTGCTACCGCTCCGTGGACGGCAAGGTGCGCGAAGTGCGGCTGCCGGCGAACCGCCTCGGAGGCCGGACGCGCACTGACGCCGAGATCGCGGTTGCCGCGCTCGTCCTGGCCGAGGGAGGCCCGGACGCGCTCCCGGAGCAGGTGACGATCCGGCAGTTCGGCATGCTGGAGGGCCGGTCGGTCACCCTGTTCGACGGTTCGCGGAAAGCCGCGCTCGATCTCTACGCGGTGTCGGGCCGGGACGCCTTGGCCCAGCTCGTGGACGCTGGTGATCCTTTCGAGTATCGGCCGGGCGCTGTGTGCGCCGACTGCCCGTTCGCCGCGGTGTGCCCTGAGCTGCGCCGGACGCCGGGATTGCTGGGAGTCCGTAACCGGCGGCGACCGCGCCGGAGCTGGTCCGCTACGTCGGCGCGGAATCACGCCACCTGTCCTGCTCTGGACTACGGACGCCGGCAGCGTCTTCCCGTCGACCAGAAGGTCGAACGGGGGCCTGCGGCCGAACGGGGACGGGCGGTGCACCGATACCTCGAGGATCGCCACCACGAAGCCACCTGTCCCTGCGACACCCGGATCCCGACGGATTGGGTGCCCTCCGGCTTCGACCTGACGGAAGACGACCGGGCACTCGGAGCTGTGCTCCTGCGTCATCACGCCGTCGTGTGCCCGGTGCGGCACACGACGAAGCCGGCCGACCTCCGGGTGGAGCCCAACCTGGTCTTCGACGACGTCGACGCCGACACGATCGTCCTCACCAAGCCCGATCTCCTCTACCACGACGGCACCACGTGGGTCTGGCGGGAAGTGAAGACCTCGGCCTGGGGGCGCCGTGGGACGAGGCCATGGCTCGAGCAGTACCCCCAGCTCGCCCTGGCCACCGTTCTCGCGGCGCGTGACGAGTTCGGACTGGGAATCGGCCGGGTCGAGCTGGAGGTGCTCCGGCCCGCGGGCGCTGACCTTTACACGCTCGACCCGCGGACCCCGGAGGTGCGCCTGCACGCCGAGAAGGTGGTGCGCGAGTCCTTCGGCCGGTGGCATGACGACGACCGGTTCGTCCCGGTTCCGGGCAGACACTGCGCCGATTGCGAAGTGGCCCGGTGGTGTTCCGCTCGGGAAACGACCGAAGGAGACGCATGACGACCTTGCTCCACCACCTGGCCCGAGGTATCGACGCTTTGTCGAGCCGCGACAGCTCGAGCCCGTCGGTTCCGCCATACCCGGACGACACGCAGTACGCCCTGGACCTCGTCGTCCGGGAGTGCCTCGACCACGAGCGCACCCCCCCGGCAGGCGTGCCCGAGCTGGTCCGGTGGTGCACGGACCTCACCTCGAAGCAGTGGCCGCACCCGCCTGCGCACCCCGGAGTCGCTCTGGTCGATCCGGTGCACCGCATCCGGACCCGGGCCTGCGCCGAGCTGGCGGGAGTTGCAGCCACCGCCGACGCGCTCATGGCCGACGCCCTGTCCGATCTTTCCGAAGACGAAGCAGCCGAACGGCTCCGGTTCCTGGAGTCGCACGTCTTGGTCGGACCCGGCACGCCGCGCGAACTCCTGATGAAGAGCCCGAAGGACGCGTCGATCTTCAAGTCCGTCAAGGCGCTGTACCGGCCGGTTCCGGCCGAATGGGCCGTGCGAGGCCGGGTTGCTCTTTGCGAGTGCGGGCTGCCTGCCCGGTTGGATGATCTTGCGGACGAGGTCATCGTCCGGTGCGAACGGGAGACCTGCCCGCCAGGAGCCTGGGCAGGGCCGCGGCTGCAGGCCGGCCGGGCGCTCCTGCTCCACACCGCGCTCCGGCTCTTCGTCGCCTTGCCGGCCACCTTGGATGATCGAGTTCGCGGTGGCCTTGTGTCCGAAGGACTGCCGATGCGCACTTCGGACCCGGCCACCCGGCGCCACGAAGTCCGTTTTCCCGGCTGCGCACCGATCACCTTCCGTTGTTACGACCGGATTGTCGCTTCGGCCCTGGCCGGCGACGCCACCGCTGATCGTGTGGACGTCGCGGTGGTCCCGGACCGTTCCCCGACGGCCACACCGGTCGCCCGTCAAGAATTCACCGACGCGCTGCCACCCGGATCCCTCGTCATTCTCGCGACTGAAAGCGAACTGCTCAGTGGTGCGACTAACGACCGAAAGGACGCCTGATGCGCGACTCCGGAGTAGTGCTGGCGTCCGTTCTGGACGCCCTCGAAGATGCTGGTCTTCGAACGGACCAGGCCGCCCTGCTGTGCGATGTCGAGCTGGGGCTGTTGCTACACGAGCGCCTGAACCCCGGCGAACCGATCGGCGGAGCTTGGGTTTTGTTCTGCGGGATCCCCTACGCCCGCGGCCGTGGACTCGTGACCAGCGACGAAGCGGCTACCGCACTTCGCTCCGCGCGCTTCACGTTGTGGACTTTGCGGCGGCGCGCGACGTGGCACGACGCCCTGGCCACCTACCAGGCTCTGGACCGAAAGTTCCGGGCCTTCGACGCCTCGGGCCCGGACGCCCGGATCGTCCGCCTGCCGACCGAGGGTATCGCCGACGACCGCTTCACCCGGTACGACCGCTTGCTGGCCACGGCCCCGCCTTTCAAGGGCGGCCCGGCCGTGTTCGCCCGGCGAGGACTGCACCGGTTCCAGGCTGGCCGCGCGACAGTCCGCGTCGACCTGCCCGACACCGCGCACCTTCCCAAGCCGGCCGGGCACGACATCGACCTGCCCCCAGCCGAAAGCGGCGAGCCGATCCTCGTGAACCGGGACGATCTGATCGCGACGGCCAAGGACATGGACACGATCGAATTCCACGACTGGGCGGGGCGGATGGACTCGGTCCGGCTCCGGACGCGTGGGCAGCAGGACTTCCGCGGTGAGCCCGGGTTCACCATAGCGGGGATCGAACATCTCCTCGGCATCGTCGGGGCGGGGAAGAGCACCTTGCGTGACGTGCTGACCGTGCACCTCGCCCGGCAGGGCTACCGGATCACGGTCGTGGTCGGCGACGTCGCCGAAACCCTCGAACTGGTGAGGCTCTACAACATTTACACCGGTGGCAAGGCGGCGCCGATCCTGGGCGCGTCGGGCAAGGAACGGCATGCGCAACGGATGCACCGCAGGCTTGCCGGGCGGGGCGTGGCGAACGTCCTTGCCCACGAGGATCCCGGGTTCGGCTACTTGAGCACGTCGTGTGCGCTGAACACCCTCCTCAGCGACCAGGACGACGTCCTCGCCTTCAACCAGGCCCCGTGCACCCGGCTGTACCGCCGCACCGTGCGGCCCGACGCCAAACGGGAGTGGTCGACTGTGCCGGTGGCCTGCCCCTTCTGGGCCGGTTGCCCGCGGCACCGTGGCGCACACGAGCTGGTGCAAGCCACCATCTGGGTTTCGACTCCGGCCGGTCTGGTGGACGCCGCAGTACCACGCCCGCAGAACGCCGAGAAGGTCCGTTATCTCGAAGCCGCCTGCCGACGGAGCGACCTGGTCATCGTCGACGAAGCCGACCGGGTGCAGATGCAGCTCGACCGGATGTTCGCGCCCGCGGTCACCTTGGTCGGCAGCTCGGGCAGCAGGTCACTGCTGGACGATCTGGTCGGCCACAAGAACCGCGAGCTGGTCGAAGGCGCCCGGATGCAGCTGTCCGACCACGACGTCGAAGACTGGACGGCGGCGGTGAACACGATCACCGCGACCACCGACCGGTTGTACGCGATGCTGGTCGCCGACCGTGGTCTGCGGGACTGGGTGCACACCGGCTATTTCAGCGCGTGGACCTTGCAGCTCCGCCTGATCGAGGAGCGCTATCCCGATGACCTGGCCGATGCGGAGGAGCCGCGCAAGCACCTCACCGAATTGCTGGACGAGTTCCGCGACAACCCCTTCGGTGACCGCACCGGAAAGGTCACTCCGGAACTCACGACGCTGGTGAACGAGGTGCTCACGACCGGGCGCCAACCGGCGACCCGCCAGAAGATCAGCGATTTCCTGGTCGAGCTGTTCGATCTGACTTCGAAGCTGGAAGAGCTGCAGCTGGCCTTCGACGAAGAACAGGCACGGCCTCGCCCGGCCAAACGCGGACACAAGCCCGCTCCGGATCCGGTGGACTGGCTGGACGAGAAGCGCCGCCAGTTCGAGTTCACCCTCCTTCTGTCGGCACTGGAACCGAAGCTGGCTCTGATGAACGCGATGTGGCCACGGGTCGAATCGGTTCTGAAGCTGGGCTTCAACGACATGTACCAAAGGCCGCCGGACTACGGCCCGCTCGTCCCGGAAGCCCCGATGGGGAACGTACTCGGTTTCCAGTTCATCGTCGACGGGCCGCCGCGTCACGGTGTGCAGAGTGGTGAGCTGCGGTACTTCCGGTGCAGCGGAATCGGGCGAGAACTGCTTCGTGCCATGCCGGACCTGCCTCGGGTGGACGGCCGCCCAGGGACGAACGTGCTCTTGATGTCGGGGAGCAGCTGGGCGGGCAGCTCCAGCCGCTACCACGTGCGGGTCCCGGTCGGCGTCATCCTGCTACCCGCCGAAGACGCCGTCAAAGCCGTTGTCGAGGGAACAGAGATGCGGTTCGAATTCCTGCGAGGTGGAGCCGGGGGTGAACCACTGAAGCTCTCCGGCGCTGATCTCGATCAACGCCCGGAGATCCTTCGCCGTATGGTGACCCGGCTGGGCGAGCCCGACCACGACGGGAGCATTCTGGAGCGCGAGCTACGTGAGTGGCCGGATGCCCGACGGCGGATCCTCCTGCTGGTCGGCAGCTACGACGAGGCCGAGCTGGCCGCCGACACCTTGCACACCTTGAGTCCGAGGTGGAATGGCCGGGTCGTACGGCTCGTGTCCGACGATGTCGAGGTCACGGTCGGGAGCGATGACGACCACCACGCACCGGTCCTGCGCCGCGGTGATGTCGACACGCTCCGCGACACTGCGGCCGAGATCCTCGTGGCGCCGCTGCTCGCCGTGGAGCGTGGGCACAACATCTTGAACGACGACAAGGTCGCCGCCATCGGGAGTGTCTTCTTCCTGGCGCGGCCGAACCCCCGGCCGGACGACTTGGGGCTGGCGGTCCACACCGTGAACGACTGGTTGGTCCGGTTCGCCGACAGCGCCGGCTTCACCGAGCAGCTCGGGGAAGCGGCCGATCTGGACGAAGGCGCCACGGCGATCCGCAAGGAAGCGCGAGGCCGGTGGTACCGGGCTCTCGCCAGGTCACTCGGCTGGAGCTCGCTCGGCCCCGATCGCGACACGGTGACCTGGGACCTGCTGGTGCTCATCTGGCAGGTCATCGGCCGCCTGGTGCGAGGCGGAGTGCCCGCTCGCGTCGTGTTCGTCGACTCCGCGTTCGCTCCGGAAACGGCCGCGGGCCGACCGGCGGACGAAACGACCGCGACCAGCCTTTTGCACAACATCCACGCCGTCCTGACGCCGTACTTGACCATGGATTCGACGGAGCCGACTCACGATCGCTACATCGTCGACGCGCTTTACCGGCCGCTCTGGGCGGCCCTTGACCGCCTTCTCGAGGACAGGAATCCGGAATGCACTCCCTGATCACTCCCTGCGCGTACGAGCCCGACCCCGAGCATGGCCCGTGGGTCGAAGACCTCCACGTGACGACCTTCGCCGAGCAGTGGCGCACCGAGCTGACCGATCTGTCCGCGCTCGGCTGGCGCAGTCGGGAGCCCTTCGCCGGGCTGCCGGTCCGCAAGCTCGACAGCCTTCTGCGCGCGGTGGCGCCGGGGATGCTCGCGACCGGCCGTGGCGCCGCCGCCGACAGTTCGGTGCCGTGGCTCTACGCGCGGGAGCCGCTGCCGACCGATGTCGTGCTGCCCGCCTTCTTGAGCTGGGTCGCTGCTCTCCGGCCGGAGAGCGAACACCTCGCCGCCACGCGCCGTGTGCTCGACGCTGTCCGCGAAACCGAACCGGAGTGGTCGACCTGCGCGGTGGAGCTGTCCGGTACCGATGTGTCCCCGGGCGGGACCGCCGCACCACACCGGCGGCTCTACGCGCTCCTGCCGGAGCTACTGGCTCTTCGTCTGGCGGAGCGGCCCTTCCAAGCCGAAGGGGCAGCCACCGACATGTGCTTCCGCGCAGTCCGGCTCGAACACGGGGCGGAGCTGGTTTCCTGGCCGCCGGAGACGTTCCGGAAGAACGGAGTGGACCACCGGTACTCGGCCCGGTTGGGGATCACCCTGCACACCGTCCCGTTCTCCCCGTCTTTTCGCGTCCACGTGTCGTCGGGGATCCGCCGATGGTCCACGCGTTCCCCCGTCTGGGTTCCCGGTGGCCGCGGAGCAACGGTGCTGTTCGACCTTCCGGTGCCCTGGGACGAAGAAAGTGGCGAGAGTCGCCTCCGCCTGGTCGGCAACACGATGAAGTTCTCTGCCGCCGAAGGGCGGTGCACGTGGCGAGGACACAGCCCGGTGGAGATCATCGACGAGCTCGACATCGTGCGGCGTTACCCGAAACCGGAAGACCTCATCGCCGATCCGCGCGCATGGCTGACCGGTCAAGGCGGCGTCAGAGCGGCAGTGGTGCACAGCACCGCCATGGGCCGGCACGAGATCGCCGCCGGTCTGATGCCCGGGGAGCGGGCTGATCTCGACAACTGGGTGGAAGCCGGGCTCCGTCCGTGGCTGCGCCGAGTTCCGTCGCTGGAGCGAGCGTTCCGCGTCACCAAGCCGGTCTTGCTCCCGAAGGTGCCGAAGACCGACCCGGTGCGCCGGGCCGAAGTGGATTTGCGTGCAGTATCGGCTCGGAGAGAAACGCTGCGCACCGTGTTGGCGGGCGAGCCGCTGCACGTCGACATCGTCACTGCCTACCCGGAGACGCGAGAGCACCTGCTGCGACAACTTGCACTGCTGCTCGGAGTCACCGATCTCGGCGAAGGCGATCTTCGCCGCTGGTCCGTGGGTGGCCTCGAAATCGACGTCCTGCTGTCCGACGCGAGTTTCCTGGCCACGGCACTGAAAACCTCGTCAGAGGCGCAGCTCGAAGACGCTGAGGCACTCCGCGCACGGAGAGCAGCGGTGGCCGCGCGGTACCCGCGTCGCGCTGGTCGGCCGGGGTTGGCCTTGATCGAGATCCCCGGCGCCGACCGGTTCACGGTTCCCGGCACGGACCCGAAGCTCGCGTTACGGCTCGGATTCGCCGACAGTCGGCGGGTCGCCCAGTTTATCCAGGTCGCCGACAACGAGACCGCGGATCCGGCGACCCGCGCCGAAGCCGCGTGTCGGGACGGGCTTCGTCAGCTCGGTGCCGTCTCCGCACCGGCGCATCGTGCGGGTGCTGGACTCCCGGCGGATCTTCAGTACGTTGCCTTGTGGGTGGTGCGCAAACAGGCCACGGCGAAGTCCAAGCGAGCAGGCCGGCAGCTCATCGCCGTGCGAGTGCGGCCCGCCGACACCGAACACCCGGTCCGGGCCTGGGACGATCGTTTGCAGGACTGGCTCCCGTACGCTGACTTTCTCCTATCCCTGGCAACAGGTGGCCTCGCCGCGGACGGCTCGGCGAGTGGTATTCGTCCATTTCTCACCGTCGAGGACGAACGGGCCGACATCGAACGACGGGTGCGCGCGATCCTCTTCCAGGTCCGGGATCGCCCGACCTTACTGCTGGTGAACGCCGGCAACCTCCGGGATTCGTGGCGATGGCTGGGCAACGGAACCCTGGTGCGGGACAAGCTCGGCTTTGCCGGCGAACCGGACCAACGCCTGGGTGCGTTCGGTGAGGACCTGCGGGTCGTCTTGATCCGCGACCGCAACAGCCGGGACGAGGTCCCGCAGTGGTACGCGCCCGGCAAGGACAACGACACGCCTGGCTTCGGTGTCGGACTTTGGGCGTCACAGGAAGCTTTGCCGGACAATCGGGTTTTTGCCAGCACGGCGGACGTACCCAAGAACTTCCCCAAGGTCCCCCGTGGACTCCGCAAACTCACCGGAGAGCAAGGCCCAGGCCACGCGTCCACGGTGAGCGCGTGGAACCCGCAGTACCTGGAACTGACGGTGCTGGGCTGTCCCCGGGAGGACGAACCGGCGGTGTGGGCGGCGATCGCCCATCAGCTCAGGTTCCACGACGACTACGTACCCCTTGCGAGGCCCCTGCCGATGCACCTGGCCAAGCTCGCCGAGGAGTATCTGAGCCCGCAGTCCACGACGACGGACCGTCGGAGTGACCCGACCTGAGGCGCCGTTTTGACGCCGTGCCATAAGCTGGGGAGATGACTCTCGGTGATTCGCCCGAGCCGGCAGGTAAGGGTCCCCGTTCGGTGCCGAAGCCGAAACGGCTCGAGCACCTTCGTGCGGACCCTCGCGGCTACCCGATCATCGCCACGACCGGCCAAGAGCCTGGGGACGTCGACTTCGGTGCGTTGTCGGAGCCGCGAAAGCTCGCTCTGGCCACCTTCGATCTGTGTGCGGTGTGTGCGCTTCCGTTCGGCGAAGAGCTGCGGTGGCAGGTTTCCTTCGACGAGGTGATGGCAAAGGCTACGACGCTCGTTTCGAACGAGGCGCCGGTCCACGGAATCTGTGCCTTGTACGCGGCTCAGGTCTGCCCGTTCGTTTCGTCACCGTACGCCCGACACGGCGATGGGCTCCGTAAGGGGGTGAAGCGTCCTGCGGTCACGTTCCTGACCGGTTTCCGCCGAACAGCGCGAGTCTTCGGTCGACGTTCCGGTCTGCAGACCTCCGAATCCGTTCTGCACTTCGAGACCACCGGCGTCGAGCAGCGGCTGACGTTGTCGACCTCGGCCGAAGCGATCGAGGCCTATCAACGAGCGCTGGAGACCGACACGCTGGTCATCATCGATGACACCGAGCGTGAGGTCGTTACGCGCCTCACCGAACTGACGATCAAGGAGGGTGAAGATTCCGGCAGTGTGATGGCGGGTGCCGCGTGGTTCGCTGGAGGAGCGTTCTGTCCTGGGATCAGCACCGTGCAGGGCATGCGGCGCTTCGCTGGTGACCCGATGTACACGACTCTCGCGCGGCGGGTCCTGCTGGTACCTGGTTTCGCGAAGGAGTTCGAGGCGACCGAGGACCTGTACACCCGTGCCGCGATGAAGTGGCTCAACAGCCGAGCTCACCTGCCGGAGGTCCTGAGAAACTGGCGCAAGACCACGTTGAACCGAGTACAACGCGGCGAGGTGTCGGCGGGCAAGAGCGGCGGCGGTGATCCGAAGAAGTCCAAGCGCAAGCTTCAAGGCACAGCCCGGCGCAAGAACCGCCGGTGACCTGGACAGCTCGGCCAAGGCGTGCCAGCGGGTCCACGTCGAACCAGCCGGGCACGCCGGCGATCGCTGGGACTACCAATGCCACGTGGTGCTACGCGTTGGATGACCTGCTCGCGTGAGCGATTTCGCGTTGCGAGGTTGACGGAATGCTGGCCCGTAAGAAACGTTGTAAGAATTCACTCGAAAGTATGACGGGTGTCGGCCTTCCGGTGGGCCGGTACCGCCGATGGCTTCATCACTTCGAGTTGTAACGTGCGGTGGCCGACTGCCGATCCATCAACCATGCGTGGTGGTGATCGTCGATCTTGTCCGGCGGAAGGAGGCGTCCGCAGGGCCGTACCGGCGACCTGTGTTGACGTTTCACCCTTCGCTTGGCAAAGGTGAAAAAGCGCCACGATCCTGTGGCTGAAACGGCTTCGTCGGAGGTTTTCATGGCCGCAGAAGTGTGCCAAGCCGAAGAAGTCGCCGAGATCCTCGACCGGATCGGGCCGGTCGACGGAAACGTGCTTTTGGAGGAATCGCAGCGCCGCTGGCCACTATTGACAGCGCGGCGCCTGCGCGCGGTTGTGATGGCGGCGATCCGGGCCGGATTGGTTCGGGCCGATGGGGAGATTCTCTCGGTCGTTCCGAAGACGGCACCTCAGTCTGACGAGGGACATCCCGATTTCCTGCGTGCCGTCGTCGTGGATTTCGAATCCGTGGTACGCCCCAGTTCGGAACGACCGGACGGCGACCGCCGAATCTATCAGATCGGCGGCGCTCGGTTGTCCTGCGACTCGGACTGGGTCAGCCGGGGCGAGCGGTTCACCGCCTGGGTCCAGCTGCCGGACGAAGGCTGGGAAGCCGACATCAGGTCGGAGCGCGTCCGCGCGTCCTACGAGCGCGAGGCGGTCGGTCCGGCGGAAGCGTTCGAGGCGCTGCGGCAGTTCTGCGCCGACGCGGACATCCTGATCGCATACAACGGTATGCAGGCCGACTTCCCCTTGCTCGACGAAGCAAGCGCCGACGCGGGCATCCAGGGGTTCGGCGGCCCCCGTCGGGTCGACGCGCTCTACCTCGCCCACGCCGTCTGGCCGGCCGCGCGTTCACACCGTCTTGCCGAGCTCGCCACTGAGCTGGGGATCGACCGTTCCGGGATGCGGTGGCACGATGCCGGGGACGACGCGGTACTGGCCGCTCGCTTGCTCGGGCGCGCGGCCGAAACGGTGGCCGCGTGGCCGCGGGCCGAACGCGATCTGGTGCTGGGCGTGGGGGCGGGAACAGCCGCCTGGGACGTGATGACCTCGTTGCTCGGCGCCGGCCCGACCCTCCCCGAGCACGATGACGCCGCGGTCGTGCAGGTCTTGGCGGACCTGCTCCCGGCGTGGGAACCGAGCCGCCGGCGCACTCGCCTGATCGTCTCGACCGAACTGCGCGACGAGTCGGGCCGGGTCGACCCGCACCGCCTCGCCATCGCTGCGGCTTCCGGCCGGGTGGAGCGTCGTCCCGCACAGCAGGAGATGGCCGCCCGGATGGCCGATCAAGTGACGGCCGGACGGGATGCCCTGTGCGAGGCTCCCACCGGGACCGGCAAGAGCCTCGCCGTCCTCGCCACCGGCCTCGACTGGCTCGCCGGCGCTCCGGGCCGGCAGGTCGTGCTCTCGACCCACACCAAGCAGCTCCAGTCCCAGCTCGCCGAGGACATCACCAGGCTGGTCGCGGTTGTGCCCGGGATCGAGGACGTCGCCACTCTGGTCAAGGGCAAGCGGAACAGGCTCTCCCTGCGTGCGCTCGTCACCGCTCTGGCCGACGCCACCGGCAGTGCACAGCCGGAGCAGCGCATCCGGTTCGCCGCCGACCCGTGCTACCAGGAACTGCTGATCTACTTACTCCGGCGCTTGGGCGAGGCCGGGACGCTGGACCAGCGTTGGTCGTCACGGAGTGTTGATCCAGCCGATCTCCCCGCCTTCGTCGCCGAGTACTTCGAATCGGGTGCTCGCGCTCCGCTTTCGCTCTGGCTCGCTGGTCTCAGCCAGGAAACCGGCGACTACCGGCGCAGCTCCTCGTCGATCCTCGGCCGGATGACCGAGACCGCTGGTGAAGCTTTCGCCGCGCACCAGCTCGTCGTCGCCAACCACGCGCTTCTCCTGGGCCAGCCGGACGTGGGTTCGGACAGGACGCTGCTCGTCATCGACGAGGCGCATTCGCTCGAGCAGGCCGCCACCGCCGCAGCGAGCGCCGAAGTCGACTACCGCTCGGTGGAGAACCTCACCGGCGAGCTGCGCCGTTGGTGCACCCGCGCGCGCGAAGTTCCCGACAGGCTGGTCGAAGCCGTTTCGGATCTGGAGTCGCTGCTGGACACCGAGACGCTGCCACGAGCGGCCCAGGCCGTCTTCGACCGGTCCGGTGGCACGGTGGGTACTCGCGTCATCACCTTGGCCAGCCCGTTCGGCGGAGTCGGCGGCGAGGCCCCGTCCCGGCAGCTGCTCAGCCGCCTCGACCGCCTGGCCCGTTCGTCGAACGCCGTCGCCGGGGCACTGGCCGGGTATCTGGGTGCTCGAACACCGACCGATGCCTGGTGGGAGTACGAGCGCACCGCGTCACTGGCAGCGCGTGTCGAGGTGCTCGCGGACTCGGCCGGCCAGATCACCGAAGACGCGCGGCAGATCCTGGACGGGCGGCCGGATGATCCGCCGCCCGAAGACGGCAACCGCGTCGTCTACGCCACCGAGCTGGAAAGCGAGGGGATCAGCGTTTCCGCTCGCCGGTACGCGTTCGCGGTCACCTCCGCCCCCATCGAGCTCAGCCGCGAGGTGACGTGGGCCGAGGTGCGTCAGCGGTTCAGCCGGGTCTTCTACGTTTCTGCCACGCTCCGGGTGGCCGGCAGCTGGACCTACAT
Organism: Amycolatopsis sp. WQ 127309; assembly: GCF_023023025.1. Lineage (NCBI taxonomy): Bacteria > Bacillati > Actinomycetota > Actinomycetes > Pseudonocardiales > Pseudonocardiaceae > Amycolatopsis > Amycolatopsis sp. WQ 127309. The sequence continues at coordinate 460,774 of NZ_CP095481.1, read as the reverse complement.
CCGCTCGAGGCTCGGTCTCGGGGCGGACGTCGACGCGTTCGCGCTGCCCGGTCCGTTCGACCTGGCCGGCCAGGCTCGTCTGGTCTGCCTCTCCGACTTCCCGAGCTGGGGTGAACAAGCCGACGGCGCGGTGCGGACGACGGCGCACCAGCTGGCCGGCTACGCGGAGGAGGTCATCCGCCGTGACGGCGAAGCGTTCCGCGGGGGCGGTCTGGTCCTGACGACCGCGAAGAAGGCGGCTTCCGCCGTCGCCGAAGGGCTGATCGGTGAGCTCTCCGGGCGAGCCCCGGGAACGCCGGTCACGGTGGCCCCTTTGCTGGGTAACACGCGTGCCGCGCGTGCGTTCGCCGAAACCGGTGGCTTCTGCGTCGCGACGCGGGGGATGTGGCAGGGCGTTGACTTCGCGGCGGACCGGGTTTCGCTCGTGTGGATCAACAAGCTGCCCTTCGCTCCTTTCGCCGACCCGCTCGTCGCCGCCCGGCGCGCGGCAGCGGCGCGCCGGGCCGCTGCCGCCGGTGATCCCGACCCCGAGCGCGCCGCGAACGAGGGCTACTACCTGCCGTTGGCCGCGATGGATCTCCGGCAGGCCGTCGGCAGGCTGGTTCGTTCCACCGAGCACCGGGGCATTGTTGTGATCAGCGATCGCCGGCTGGCCGGCCGCACCGCGCAGCGCCGGAGCTACCGCCGGGTGTTTCTCGAATCGCTCGATCCAGGTCTGCTGGTCCCGGACGAGGCGACCGGCGAGCCCGCGGGCGGCAACGTGATGTCGATGGCCGAGGGCTGGCGGACGATCTGGCGGTTTCTCGGTGACCACGGGCTCATCACCCCGGAACGGGCGGTCGAGCTGTGCGAGTCCGACGCGCTGCGGGCTCACACCTTGCTGCCGGCCACCCGCGAGATCCTCGACGCGGTCATCGGCCCAGAGGAAGAAGCGGCCGCCCGTGCCTCCAGGGCTCTCGGCGACCTGCTGGTCGAGCGGTGCAGCCGGATCGCCGGCCTGCTCCGCTTCTCGGACGAACCGCTTCGGCTGCGAGAGCAGCAGGAGTCGGTGATCCGGGCAGTCGCCGAGGACGCCGACGTCTTGGCCCTGCTACCGACCGGGTTCGGGAAGTCGTACGCCTTCCAGCTGCCGGCGCTGGCGCTTTCCGGGGTGACGGTCGTCGTCTCGCCCCTGGTCGCCTTGATGGCGGATCAGGCTCTGCAGCTGAACGCCACGGTCGGCGGTGCGGTACGCGCGCTGGTCGGCCCGATGCCGGAGTCGAACAGCCGCCGCGGGAAGACCGAAGTCGCCGAACAGCTGACCGGCGTCGCCGACCACGGCATCCGGCTCGTCTACGTCTCGCCGGAGCGGCTGGCGAACCGCCGGTTCCAGGAGTTGCTGCGCGCCGCTGCGGTGAAGGGCATCCTGCGCCGGATCGCGGTGGACGAGGCGCACACGTTCGTGCAGTGGGGTGACGATTTCCGCCCGAGCTTCCGCCGTGCCGAGCGGCTCATCACCGAGCTCCGGAACAACCATCGGGTGCGAGTGACTGCGGTGACCGCCACCGCGAACCAGTCGGTCCACATCGGCCTGCGGACCGGGCTCTTCGGCCTGGCGGAAGAGCCCGCCGCGAATGAGCCGCTTGTCACGGTGAGGGCCAGCCCCCTACGGCCCGAGCTGGCCGTGTACCGGCGGGTGATCCGCAACGCCGGACCGGCCACGGTCGCGGGGCTAGCCGAGGAGATCGCGACCGCGTGCGACGACCACGCCATCTTCTACTGCCTGACGGTGAAAGAGGTCGAGGCCCTGCACGCCCATCTCCGCCAGTTTCTGGGAGAGGCCGGTATCCGCCAAGTCCGGCGCTTCCACGGCCGGCTCTCCGAAGCGGAGAAGGCGGCTGTGCTGACCGAGTTCCGCGAAGCTCCGGCCAAGGGCGACCCCGGGTTCGTTCCGTTGATCATCGTGGCCACCAGCGCCTTCGGACTCGGTGTCAACCGGGTGGACATCCGATGCGTGTTCGTCGTGTCGCCGCCGCCTGATCTCGCCGCGTTGTACCAGCAGTTGGGCCGGGCCGGACGCGATCAGGCCGGCAAGCCTGCGGGGGAAATCACCGCTCCGTCGTACGGCTTGGCCCTGGGGACGGGACGGGGCTTCCGCACCCTGCAGTGGATGCTTGCCCAGGGCATGGCGCCCGCCACCGAGCACCGGATCGAAGGGTTCCTGCTCGAGACCGCCTCCCGATGCGGCGTGCTGGATCCCGACGAGCTCGCGGACAGCTGCCTCCAGGCAGAGGTCGCCGCAGGCCGCGTGCGGCCTGCTGAGGCGCGCCATTCATCCACAATGGATGCTTTCCGGACGGCCGTCGTCCGGTCGGTGGCCGTCCTGGCGAACAGTGGTGTCCTGGACGACTGCGGCGACTTTCCGGCGACCGTGATGCTGACTCCCGTCGACGAACCGCTCGCTCTGGCCGATGACGAGCTGGCGGATGCGGCGACGTGGTTGCGGCGGATCGCTTCGGCGAATCCGGGCCGGTACGTGACCACCGAACTCCACGAACGGCTGGTGCGGGAGGTGCCTGGATACGGCGAGGTGACCGGTGACGTCGCCGGCACCTGGGCGATCCTTTCGACGCTGCACGACCGGGGTTGCGTCGACGTGTCCCAGGCCGGCAACTACCGGACGCTGATCTCGGTCCGGCGGACCTCCGAGGGAGAAGTGGTCGTCCCAGCCAGCGGACATCGTGCTCGACGCGACAGCGAACTGGCTGAGCTTCGTGCCTGGTACAACGAAGACCGCCGCTGCGCCAATGTCGGGATGGCCGGGTACTTCGGCGTGCCGGAGCGCGCCCTGCCCGAGGACGTGTGCGCCACCTCGGCTTGCCGTTGCTCGACCTGCTGGCAACGGGCCGCGGATCGCGCCCCGCGGCCGGACCTGCTCCGTGCGTTCGACACGCCACGTCCCCGGCCGTCGGTCCGGCGGGACGGCCTGCCGTATCGGACAGTGACTGATCGCAACGTCCGCAGCCTGCTCTGGGACAACTACCGTGGACTGGCCGACGCGATGATCCACCGGGTGCTCCGCGGCGACGAGACCTTCCTGGAGACGCGTACCGGACGGCAACGCCCGTTGTGGCCGAAGCTGCTGTACCACCGCCTCCGCGGTTGTGATCCGGGCGTCCGGATCGAGGACGTGCGTGCCGCGCTGGAGCGGCTGACCGTCGCGGAGCAGGTCGTCCGGACGGACGGCGGGCTCTGGCGGCTGCGCAGGTACGCGGAAGCCGACGAACGCCGTGAGCGCACCACGGCCGGACGAGCTGCGGAGGTGGCGACATGACAGCCAGCGCGATCGAGATCTGGCGGCCGCTGCGGGACGACCCGCTGTTCACCGCGGAGCTCCTGGTCGAACCGGACGCGCCGCACGAACGGGTCTTGGCCTACCTGGAACAGGTGGCCCTGACGCGGCGGACCCCGCTGCACGTCGCGACGGCGTTCAACGCCGTGCATTTCGGCTTCGGCACCGACGGGTCGGGCTATCGTGGCGAGCTGCTCGACCCGGAGCTGTTCTTTCGCCTCGACACCGGGACGAACTCGGTTCTCGAGGTCGGTATGTTCGTACGCGTCGAACGAGGCGGGCACACCCTGTGGGCCGAGACGGTCGGGCAGTTCGGGGCCCATCACGGCGTCGAGGCCGACGGCTGGGTCCCGCCCGAGCTGACGAGCACGTCCGGACGGAACGAGCGTCCGCCCGCCGGCAAGGTCCGTGCCGTCCTCGACTTCGAGGCATTCGGCACCGGACTCAACCACCGGGACCGGGCGGAGCTCGCTCGGCTGCGGCGCCGCGGCACGGTCCTCGACTCGCGAGGCCACGCGCTCGGCACGGACCCGGCGATGACGCGACCGCACGGCATCGGCCGGTACGCGGAGTGGCTGCTGACCAGCGCGAAACCCCTGCTGCTCAGCGGCCCGCTCGGCGGCCTTCTGAACGATCCCCACGACGACGGCGCGCTGGCCGCCGCCCTCGATGCGGCCCTCTCCACGATCGACAAGCTCCTCGCCCGGTCGGAGATCCTGCGCCGCTGGGGCCTGTACGCCACCCCCGTCGACCGGTTCAACGAACGTATTTCCTCGCCTGGTGTTCTCGGCGGAGACGACCTGGGTGAACTGGTCAGGATCGTCACTCGGCCGACGGACCAGACCCGCTACACCGGCGTCTGGCCACTGCTGGCGAGGGCACATCACGCGGACGTGCCGGACCCGCTCGCCTTCGCCGACGCGGTCGAAGCCGTCGTGCACGCCAATCTCGCGATCGGCGACGGGGCCGCCCGGCTCGACGGGTTCGAGGTGCGGCTCGACGACCCGTGGCAGGCGGGTGGCGTGTGGCGCGCCGCGCCGTGCTCCGCCCCGGACGACGAGCCCATCCCGGACGACGTCGTTGTGGAGCACCTCGACAGCACGCTCACCGTCGTTACGGTGGCGCTCCGCGCCACCCACATCGACAACGGCGTGCTCCCGCTGCCCTCGTACGTCACAGAGCTCCTCCCACACGAGAACATGATCATCGACCTGTTCCACGACGGCGAGCCACTCGACGACGCGATGCGCGTCCAAGACGTGGTCCTGAGGGACGACCGGCTGACCGGGATCACCTGGCCGTTCGGGTTCTACCCCGGGATCAAGGTCACCGTCGCCGCCGCCCGCGGCGCCAGCCGGGTGGCGCTCTCGACGAAGCTCCTCGACGAGCCCCTGCCCTACGGCGACGACTACCGGTGGGCCGCCGACGAAAAGCTCGTCGCCGCCGCTCTCGGCCTGGCCGAGGCGCCCGCTCCTGCGCCGGCGGCCGCCCGCGGTGTCAAGCCGGGGCGCGGGGTGGACCCGCTGGGGCGGTTCATCGTCAACGCACTGCGCAGACATGGCGAGGCGGGACCGTTCGGTGCGCGACAGCTCACCGGTCCACAGCTCATGACGGCTCTGTTCGGGCCGGAGCCGGTCAACCCAATGCTGCTCTGGCAGGTGATCCACACCTGTGAAGACCTCGTGACCGCGGACAAGCTCACCTGCGAGCCGGTCGAGGGCGCGCCGGACGTTTTCGTCTGGTGGCCCGACGGTGCCGGTGCGCCCCGTGTCCCCGATCAGGCCCGGCGCCCGGGCGGGCTGGCCGGCCGGGTCAAAGAGCACTGGGTGCCACCCGGCATGCGTCAGCTCCCGGACGGGTTTCGGGCCAGCGAGCAGGCGAAGGCGAACTACGCGAAGTACGTCCGCGGACTACGGGGACCGCAGGCATCCGTGGAACTACCACCCGGTTTCACCTTCGTCCGAGGGCATCGTCGCGGTGACGAACCAGGCCCTGTCTGGCTCGACGCGACTTCCGACTGAACCGGGTAGAGAGAGGACGATCGGACATGGCCGCTCCACACCGGCGTCACCGCCACGACACACATCTCGGCGGGCCGCTCGACACCACTGACCTCATGGCACAGGCTGCGGTGGAAACCGACCTGGACAAGGCCGCCCGCCTGCGTGCCCAGGCCGAGCTGGCCGGAATGCTGGACCGGCTCGGCGACGTCGTGGAAACCGCGCTCGACCTCGTGACGGCCGAGGAGTTCTCCCGGCTGGTCTGGCGGCTGCCCAACCCCGATCGGACGAACTTCCTGCGTGAACTGCGCGTCCCGCCTGCGAAACGGCCGACACCGATGGCAGCACGCGACGGGCTTGCCCGTCTTCGCACGTGGCCGCGGGAGCGGCGCACACACGCCGTGCAGCGTCTCGTGTCTCCGGTGCGCCGCGCGCTGGCCCCGGCCTTGACCGAATGGCGCCATAGCCACGACGACGACGGCCTGCGGCAGGCGCTGACGAATGACCCGGCGCAAGCGAACATCGTCCGGTTGACGGTCTTCGCCGATTGGCAGCGAGAAGCCGCCTCGGTCGCCGCGCTGCGGATCGCCCTGCGCAGCAAGCTCGCTTTGCCCACCTGGCCGAGCGAGCTCGTCGACACCGTCGTCGAAGCCTGTCAGCGGCTGGAGGCGTTGAGCGGTGACTCCGCGACAGCGGTCTGTTCCGACGTCGAACCCGGGCTGGACGATTTCGCCAAAACGGCCGAACGGCTACGGGAAGCCCTCGCGGAGGCCCAGCGGGCAGCGGCCGGCGTCTCCGCACGGCTGGCGGATTCCCGGCCGGCGGCCCCGGAGGACCTCGCGGTGATCGCGGCGCTCGAGCAGCTGGCCGACTCGGCATGGGTGCTTCTCGAAGAGCAGGGATCGGGCCAGGGTTCCGAGGACTGTCTCGTGCTGGCCGCGCGCTTGGACGCCGCGGCGGAGCGGGCAAGCCGGCCGGCCGGCCACCCCGAACTCGACCGTCTCGAGGACCTGGAGGGTCCGCCGGAATACGGAGAGATGATCGCGAGCGTCCGCCATTCCGCGAGAGAGCTACTCGGCAGTGGGGCCTGGGACGACGCCCAGCAAAGCCAGGCGGAGAGCTTGACCGCGTTGGTCCGCCTGGTCGATGCCACGGCCGCGGGGGAGGCCGGAGCGGCAGTCGAACTCCACCAGACTGCGCAGGCGACACTGCCCGACGACATCCGTCCGTTGCTCGTGATCGCCTTGTTGGGCCGTCTCGGCTTCCGCGCGGAGGATCGGCCGGAACCGCGCGACCTGATCGTGGCGGAGCCGGCACCCGAGCCGCAGCCCCTTCCACGCACGGTAGCGCCTCCGGCCGAGGAGGAGACGGTCGCTGCCGAAGTACCGCCTCCCGCCGACGAACCGGATGACAACGCCGAAGCCCGGCAGCTGACCGTGGCCTTGCTGGACGCCGGCAAGCTCGCGCTGGCCCACCACGCCGCGGCCATCTCCGAGGACGACCGGCTCGCCGAAGCGATCCGGTTGCTCACGTTGGCGACGGCCGTCCGGACCGAAGAGGGTGCCACCGCCAAGGAGCTGCGGGAATCGCTCGAAAAGCTCGAGCTGCGCCGCTTCGACGGCCATCAGCCCGCCCAGCTCGCCTTGTTGATGTCGGCCGTCCGCGCCGCGCTCGTGACGGCCGACCCCCATGCCGGGGAACTGGTCGGAGGGCTGAGTGGGCACTTCAGCCAGCAGCCCCACCTGGTCTCGCTTACCTCGGCGATAGGCACTGCCTCGGCGCGCGGGCAGCTCTACAACCAAGCCATCCTGGCCGAGCTGGCGCCGATCGCGATCGCGGACAACGACATCTCCGCCGCAGCCGAGGCAGCGGCCGCCGACCGCGACCGGAGCAGAAACCTGCGGTTCCCACGGGCCAACCAGATCGCGGAGGAGTGGTGGGCTCCGACCGGGCTGATCGGCCGCGCGGTGGCCATCGCGGCGGCCGATCGGAGGGAAGACATCGAAACCGCGGCCGGGACACTGCGCAAGCTCGGCAAGCGCCAGGATCTCATCGGCGAGCTCAAAAGCCTCGACGACCGCTTGCGCAGCCCGGGTTCACGCCCCCTTGAAGGAGCGTCCCGTCGCCGGATCCTCGAGCAGGCCACCGAGTCATTCGATCTGGTGCGGGCGTGGATCGACGCAGTGCGCGCGGAGGCCAGCACGGCCCGCGGGCCGCAACCGCCATCCGCACAGGTGGCCGAGCTGCGCTCCCAGGTGCGTGAGGATCGGACGGCGGCGGCCGGCGAGCTCGATGCGTTGCGTCACGGGAGTGCCGACCCACTGCTGGCGGCAGCGGCGACCGCTTGCCTGGTCCTGCTCGAGCAGAGCGTCGACATGCTCGACGGCGAAAGCCTGCAGGGTGCCGAGCCCGACCCGCACGCGGTGCTGAACCGCGATCTGCTGCGAAGTGTGGCGCTGCGGCTCAGCGCCGACCTCGTCCCGGACCGGCCGACAACCTTGGAGGACATCCGGCTCGCCGACCGCACCAGCTGGGAGACCGCGTTCGACGAGCGGCTGGCCAACGAGGACTTCGTCGCCGTCCGGACGATCGTCGACGCGATCTCCGAAGAAGCCGGTCGGGACATGACTCCGCTGCTCGACCAGCTCGAACAGGCGGTCGCTCGCTCGCGGGCCGAGGTGCGCGTGCTGGCCACGGAGATCGAAGGGCGGGTCCAGAAGGCGGCCCGGCTGGGCCAGCTCCTGGAATCGGCGCGGTCCGACGTGCTGGCCCAGCTCGAAGCCGCCCGCCCCGATCGTGACGACCTGGACCAGGTGCGCCGGCTCCTCGCCGAGATCGATCGCCGTCTGCCCGAGTACGCGGCGAAGGCGAAGGAGGAACTTTGGGAGCGGGTGACCTTCGAGCTGAACCGGGCCGGGCAGCGCGTCCCGGAAAACGCCGCGGCAGACATTCGCGCGCGGATCGACGCCGGCGATCTCGCCACGGCGGAGGAGTATCTGCTCATCGCGCTCGGCGGTGAGGAACCTCCGAGCACTTCGGGATCCACCGACTTGCATCGCTTCCTTGCCGCACTCGACACGCTCCCTGTCACGGTGGCGCGTGACGCGGTGAAAGCCGCTGAAAACGGCTCCGTTCTCGCGGACTGCCTGGACTTCGGACCGTTGTCCCCGGCGGAACGGACCGCGGCGGCCGATGGGCTGCACGCATGGCTCGACCTCGCCGGAGACCAGCGGCACCGGGCGTTCCGGCCTGCGCTGGCCCAGGCGCTGCGGCTTGCCGGCCTCGAGTTCATCGCCGAGCGCCCGGCCGGGCTGTCTGACGGGCCGAGCCGGCGCTGGGTCGAGCTGAGTGGTGTGAAACGGGTCGGCGACGCCCTGATCCCGGCGTTCGGTTCGCTTGCCGGTGATCAGCTGCGGCTCATGCTGTGCTGGAACGCGCCCGATGTCCGGACGCTCTTCGCCTGGGTGGCCCAGGACACGAGTGACTCACCCGTCCTGGTGGCCGTTTTCGGAACGTTGTCCGCGGGGCAGCGGCGAGCGCTGAGCAAGGTCACCGCGGGCCGGCCGGAGAAGCCGGTGATCATGCTCGACGACATGGCACTGGTCTACCTCGCCGCCTACGGCGGTGGGCGGTTCGCGGCCACGGAACGGATTCTCCTCCCCTTCGCGACGACCAACCCGTACTATCCGCACGCGACGGGCAACGTGCCGAGCGAGATGTTCAAAGGCCGGTACGAGGAGCGTTCCGCCATCCTCGATCGGCACGGGGCCAGCCTGCTCTACGGCGGTCGGCAGCTCGGCAAGTCGGCGGTGCTCCAAGCCGCCGCACGCCGGTTCGAGGTCACCCTGGAAAACGTCGCGGTATACCTCTCCCTGCCCGCCTTCGGCGTGACCCGGAAGCCTGACGCGCTGTGGGACATGATCGTCGCCGGGCTCGCCGAACGCGGGATCACCGCCCCGAAACAGCGAGGAAGGGACGCCGCCAAGCACGCCGAACGGGTGGTGAAGACTTGGCTGGCGGCGGACGCCCAGCGACGGTTGGTGCTGCTGCTCGACGAGAGCGATCTGTTCTTCGACGCGGACGCCACAACCGGGTTCGCGACGACCACTCGGCTGCGTGACCTGATGAACTCGACCGATCGCCGGTTCAAGCCGGTCTTCGCGGGTCTGCACCAGGTTCAGCGGTTCGCGCAGCTGCCCAACCAGCCGCTCGCCGCCGCCCACTTCGGTGACGCGCTGGCGATCGGCCCGCTGGCCCCGGAACCCGCTTACCAGCTGATGTTCACGCCGATGGAAACGCTGGGCATCTCGTTCGCCTCGGACGAGCTCATCCACCGTGTGCTGGCCTACTGCAACTACCAGCCCAAGCTCTTGCAGCTCGTCGGGGAAGCGCTCGTGCGGTCCGCGCACGAGCGGCGGGAGGACAATCCGCGGTACGTGATCGGCGACGACGAGCTCGAACGGGTCATCGGCTCCGAAGCGGTCCGGCAGAAGGTGCGCGAAGCCGTGCACCTGACCCTGAACCTCGACTCGCGCTACAAGCTCATCGCCCTGGTGGTGGCCCTGTCCGCGCTGGAGCGTGGTGCCGACCAGACAGTGACGACGGGCAAGCTGCGCGACGAATGTCTTGCCTGGTGGTCGGAGGGCTTCACCGGGCAGGGAGCCGACGAGTTCCGGTCGCTTCTGGAAGAGATGAGCGGGCTCGGCGTGCTCGCCGCCGCGGACGGCGGCTGGCGGCTGCGCTCGAGCAATGTCCTGCGGCTGCTGGGCTCGGCACAGGACATCGAGGACGAGCTGTTCGGTTCGGAGTGGCTGCCGCCGACCAGGCTCGCCGCCGAAAACGCCCGCCGGACGGTCGCCGACGGTTTGGCCGCCCCGCTCACCGAGAAGCAGTTCGCCACCTTGATCGAACGCAGCAACCGCATACGGCTGGTACTGGGCAGCCGGGCGACGGGTATCGACCACGTGCGGCAGCTGCTCCAGGAGGAGCACGGGCGGATCGGTGCCCGGTGCACGCTGGTGAAGTCGACGTCTCCGGAGAGCTATCGACGCGAGCTGCGCGGTGGCAAGCCCGGTGACCCGCACCGGATCGTGTTCTGCGACCTGGGCACGATGAAGGTCGTCAGTGCCTGGACGGCCATCGACCAGGCACTCGAGCTTTTCCCTGAGGCGGGAGTGACCCGTACCGTGGTCGCCCTAGCCAGCGCCGACGCGAGCGAGGTCTTCTCCGCGATCTGCGACTCCGAGCGTCCTGATCTCGCCGACCTCGTCGTCCCGTTGCGCCGTGTCTCGGCGGACGGGCTCCGCTCGTGGTTCGGCGCCGACAACCTGACGACGTCGTTCAGCGACGCGGTCAGCCAGGGAGAGCTGCTCAAGATCACAGGAGGCTGGACGAGCCTCCTGAACCAAGCCGCGAGGCTGGCCGCCGGAGAGGCGCGAAGTGCCCGCTTGGTCTGCGAAAGGATCCGCCAGCAGCTCGCTGGGCCGGAAGGCGCAGCGGAGCTGGTTGACCAGGTCGGAGTGACAGCGATGCCCGCCTGGGCGGATGCGTTCGACGAGTTCGTGAACTATGACGACTCGCTGACGGCTGACGATCTTCTGGCCCTCTTCGACGAACACGGCGGTGCGGCGACCATGGGTGTTTTGCGGAATTTGGACGTGCTGGTGGAGCGCCCGCAAGACGGCTTGTGGGAGCTCGAGCCGGTCATCGCGGCGGCTTGGCGTGTGCTGTCCGCGTCACGCCGAGACGGCGCCGGCTGACTCTCGACGTACCGAATTGAATTTGTGTTCGCGGCCCACTGCCTGCAGAGGTGGCGGGTCCACACTGCTTATTGTGCGCCGCGGCGAGGGAGGTAGGGGCAGCGGGTACTGACCTGGAGATGTCGGTCAAGGTCCACGACGAGCGTCTCGAGCCATGGGTGAGTCCGGTCTGCCGCAGCGAACGTTGCTGACCGTAGCTTCGGCGCCACTGCCGACGGGCGAGGTGGCTGAGGCGATCGAGTTGCCGGAGGGGCGGTGGCGGCCTGTCGGCTTTGGTGTTGATCAAGGGTACGCAGATCGGCTCGTTCTGTTGTCGGAGTCGGATCGTTGGCGGTTACTTTGGCCGTGCGTTCGCTGCTGACCTTCAAGAGTGGATCTCGCCAGGTCAGGTGCCAGTTTCGGCCGGGCTCACGGACATGAGTTCGCGCCCCGCTTCGTTGCGGACACGATGGCGACGTCGATCTGCTCGTTCTTGGTCGATGGTCGGCTGACGAACGCGACCGTCGAGCTGTGGAAGACCCATCGCGGTGGTTCGCGGGTCGGGCCGGTGGGTGGCGTGGCTGGCGTTCGTGTCCGGTATCTGCCGACCGTTGGTGGCGAACATCTGCTCAGAGTCGGCCTTGGTGATGGTTGCGGCGTGACCGTCGCTGGTCGAGCTGCTGAACTGCGCGTTGACGCAGCGATCTCGCGAGATTGGCTCCGAGACCGTCGGCTCTGGTAACGAGACGTCTGGTCAATCATCCGGCAGTTGCGGACGGTCTACAGCGACGGGGGAGCGGCCTGTCGAGGCTTCGGTGTTGATCAAGGGTGCGCATTTGTACCAGTTGCTCTACCGGCAGGAGACCGGCTCGCTCTGATCTCGGGTTCGGTTATTGGCAGTTACGTCGGCGGTGCGTTGGCTCTCGACGTTCAGTGGCGGATTCCGCCAGGTCAGGAAGCAGTTTTCGGCCTTGCTCCGAATGCCGACATGTTCCCCGGCACGCGTGGCCGCCAGGTCACGCTGGAACGCAGCGCGCCGAAGGCGCTCCGTCCGGGCGACCTCGTCGCGAGCGGCGCGTTCTGGTGGGGTGATCACCAGCGTGGTCGCGATCCTGATCGCGGTCTTCGTCCTCCACCGACACATTCGTTCCCACCACCTCCGCTTCCGGGTTCGGTTCGACCTGCTGCCGACGGCGACGTTCGATCCGTCGCCGCGAGCAGGGTGCTGGGGGTCAGTCATGGAGACGATGGATCAGCCATCAGTCGAAGACGGCGTGAACGACCGCTGGGACGAGTTCGTCCGCGCCACTTTCCGACCGCGCTAGCCACTCGCGACGACGACCCCGGCGAGATGCCAGGGCCGTCGACCTATCCGTAGCCTCTACTCAACCGCGGCGCAGCACCGTCTTGCATGTCACCTGCATGCGACATCACCCGCACTCGTAGCGGCGGATGCGCCTCACACGATGAACGTCAGCCACAATTCGACCCATCCGCACACTGCTACGCCGGCGAGTGCCGCGACGATCCGCAGGTCGATGGCGACAATCCGCCCGGAACGGTCAACGCCAGCCTGCGGGCCTCTTACGTGGACTCACAAGGTCCGATGTCATCACTCACGGTGCCCATCCCGCCGGACCTCAGCCCGGCGTGTCGGACCGGAACACCGATCTTGAGACAGTCGCGACCTGGCTGTTCGGATACACCCGGTGTGCAGTGAACGATTCCTGACCACTGTCGAGAGGGTCTGTTCGTGAGGGAAGTCCGGCTGATCAGGCGGGTTTGGGCGACGGTGGTAGCCGGTGCCGGTGTGCGTGTGAACGATGTACTGCAAACAGGCCCATCCCACCCGGAGGAGGGGGTGATGGCGCCAACGAGGCTGAATGATCGGATCGACGCGGGACCGGGTTGCGACCGCGGCATGTCAGGTGCGCGATGGTGTCACGCTCGCTTGCCGAGGGAGGTGGCGTAGTTGTCGGACTGGATGCTGGACGCGGAGGTGCTCGGCCGGGTTCATGTGATGCATGGTTCCGGTGTCGCTGATCTATCGGACGGTGTGCAGAGTTTCCTGAAGGTGCTGGGTGCGCCGTGGCCTGAGGGCAACGGCGATCGCATGTATTCGATGCGGGATTCGTGGGATGCGAGTGTGCGGTGGTTGGAGGACCTGCTCGCTCTGGTGAAAGAGCTCTCGCCTGAGGTCGCGGCCGGGTTGGTCGGTGAGCTGGGAAACTTTTTTGAGGGGTGGCTGCGCGAGGACGCGGTGTCGGGGTTGCAGGGTTTGATCGCAGCCGGCCGGGAACTGTCGAAGATGCTGAAACGGGGTGCAGCGGACACGGTGAAGGGCCAGGCCGAGATGGTGTTGATGACGCTGATGGCGCTGGCGGCAATTGCGTCGTTGTTGTCGTCGTTGTGGGGCGCGTTTTTTGTTCCGTTGGTGGAGGCGGCGGCGCGATTGGGACTGTGGGCGTTGTTTCGTGAATTGCTGGCGAAGCTGGGGTCGATGTCGGCCGAGGCTGCGTTGGCAGGGGCGTCGAACGCGGTCAAGGTGGGTGCGAAAGCGACTGTGACGGACCTGGGGTCGGTGACATGGGGAGGCGTCCGCGATGCTGCGCTGGCTGCGGGGAAGACGGCGTTGAAGTTCGGTGCTGTCGGTGCTGGGTTGATGGGTGGTATGGATCTTGGTATTGAGGTGGGTCAGGTCGCGTTGAATCTACGGGATGAGGTGGACGTCAAGTCGGCTTTGTTGGCGGCGGTGGGTGGTTTCGTGGGAGGTGCCGCTGGCGGGTTGTTCCATGCTGTCGCGTTGGACATGGCGGAGGTGGGCAGGAAGGCCGTGACGGCTGCGACTGAGGGGGCGGCGGGCAGGAAGGCTGTGGGCGGGGAGGCTGTGGGCGGAAAGGCGTCGGATGAGAAGGTCCCGCGTTACGTCTCGGCGGTGGGGGATGTGCTGTATGGCGGTGGGCAGGTGGGGGTGGCGATCGCATCGGCGCCGTTGGTCAATCTGGTGACGAATTCTCCGGGTGCGTTGACGGCGGGTGTACTTGGGGCATTGAGTCGTTTCGGGGGTGGCCGTCATGGTGGTAGCGAGTCCACTGGCGGCGATAGGGCGACGCTGGACGCGGCGTTTGCTGCAGTGGATCAGGTGCGACCGATCCCGTTGATTTCGGGCGAGGCCAAGGGTAGCGAGAAGGCCGGGGCCGGTGGTGGGGTCAAGTCGGGTGCTTTCGGCAGCGTGGAGGGTGTGGAGGCACCGCCTCCGTATTCGGTCGTGCCAGAGGTCGAGCAAGCTGGGGACGTTGTCCCGCTGTCTTATGAGGACAGTCAGGCGGTTGTTGTGGGTGGCCGGGAGCTGGGGACGATGTTCGGCCAAGCTGGAGCCGATCGCACCCCGCTGGCGGCTGCGGCAGGTGCTGCCGAGCCTTTGACGGCATCTGGCGCACTTGAGAATGCCACGACGACCGGTGTGGGCCAGGCCGGCTATGCCTCGTCACCGTCGGATGGTTCTACCGCCGCAGTCCGTCCGTCCGAGCACGTTCTCGGCAGGCGCTCAGGCACAGTGTCGTCGAAGGCAGTGATTGGTGGGCTGGACTCTCCGCCATCTTACAGCTCGAACGTATTGCCAGGACGAACGGCAATGGCGAGTGTGCCTGTGGGTTCCGGCAAAACAGGTGGTGCACTGTTCCCGGTTGAGCCACAAGCGACCGCACCCTCGGTCGGAATACCAATCTTCGCAGGAGAAGCAGGGCCAGTTGACAGTGGCGCAGCTTCACCTCAAGCGCTTGAGCAATTTCCTTCCGAACCATCGCAACAGGCGCACGGCGATGTCGGTGTTCCGGATCACACTGCTACGGTTCCTGGTCGCGTCCCGGTGGAAGGAGACGTCGGGGCCATCGAAGGCCACACTGCAGGCGGCTCGGATGTGGTGGCAGGCTCCGGCGCGGAGCGACCCAGAGGCTACGTACGCCGGATGACCGCACCGTTCTCCTCCGAGCACGAACCTCGCGAGTTCACGACGGTATCGATTCGGAGCACTGGGGACGAAGGTGGGCCGGGCGAGACACGACGGCCCCTCAATCTCCCGGTGGAGAGCCCGGTATTTACCCACGGTTCCCTCGCTGGGGAAGAGAAAACCGATCAGCTGAACACTTCGGCACACCGTCACCGGAGCACCGGATCCTATTCGGGGACCGCACCCCTTGGCGAGGATGTCCCGGACTCGGTGACCGCGATCGCCGCGGAGGTGCTCGGCTCGCCGCCGGTGGTCGGCGGCAGCGAATCGACAGTCCTGGTGTTGCCGCACAACGCAGGTGTCGCGTTCGTCGACCCCCGTTACACCCCCAACATCACCCAAGCCTTCAGAAACCACGGAGCCGGCACCTTCGCGGTGGCCGCCCATCACCGTGCCAATGCCTTCCAGCTCCCCGACAACTCCGGCCGAGACATACCGCACACCTACACCGAATTCGCCGGCACCCTCGCCGGCCTCCCTGCTTCGCTGGTCACCTGGAGCGCGGTCACCGACGTCGTCCTCTACGCCTGCGACCTCACGCCGCACTCGATGACCGCGATTCAACATGCCGTTACCTCCATTCCAGTTCTATCTCACATCACCGTCGCCGCGCGTCACTTGCACGGTCAAACCCGCATTCACCTCGACGGCAGCACCGCCCACGGCACGACACTGCCTCCGGCGCCACCCGGCGCTCTCAGCCTCGGCTTCGACGACAGTGGATATCCCTCGGACGCACACGAATTCGCGCAATACGCCGAAGGTATCTCCACGTTGTCTCCGAGGCCTCCTGTAGATGTGCTCCACGATCTGAACGACCTACTAGAGACGAATCCCGGCGCGATCGGAGGCTGGCTGGCAACCGAAGCTACGTCGGCCAGGGACCGACTTCGCAGCAACGTGGACCAGTCAAGCGACGCGCATCCAATAAAATCACATTACGAGATTCTCCAGAATCACTTGATGGTGCCTGTCGCCAGTCCAACTCCCGGTGCTTTCGTTTTCGCACCCGCGACGCCAAGGGGAAACGTTGACCTCGCAGACCTGAGTGTCGTCATGGAAGATCTGGTCTCGCGCGGACATGTCTATGCTGCGGAATCCATGGCTCATTTTCTCTTGAGGAACGACAGGCGAAACCCTGGCGTAAATGTCCCAAGAAAAAAGTACTACACTCACGGCGCCGCACTTGATGACGCGCCCAGGTTCGGAGGTATCCACCGGATCCGCATCGACTCGAATCCGAAATCGAACTGGAAGTCTTTTTACTCATTGCTCGGCAAAAAATCGTGGCCCGGAGCCGAAGAGCGCAGAGTCTTCATCCACTCGGTTTTGACTTTGGCACTCGAACGGTCGCCGTATGCGCATCAAGAGACCGATGCGCTAAAACTCCTTCAAGATCGCCTACCTGACATAGTAGCGGCATATAAGGAAGACGACTGGCATCGCGCGGTCTCTAAAGCCAATGCAATTGTTGCGCATCAGCGGATCGAGCCTTACATTGAAATAATGTCCGGCGCCCCTCCTCGAATATCGGAAGACAAGAACATTCGTTGGTATGCAGTAAATGCTGACGTCAAATATGGCGCAGGAATAGTGGAGCAGTTCGTGGCAGCCGCCTACCTTGATTTTGGCAACGAGGCCGCCTCGGTGGCTGCCAGAGTCTTCACCGACTCTCTTGACTTGACGCCAAAGACTACGCGGTCAAGAGTTGTTCACGTCATTGACGAATCACAACGGAAGCTTCAAAGGTACCTGAATACAGTTCGCTTGGCTGCGGCAGATGTCGCCGACTTTGTTGCCGGGGATCTCGGTAAGAGAATTATCGCGGAATCAAACCGCTCCTATGGTGACACCAATATTCGAGAGCTTCAGGCGGTCCTGTACGGTCAACCGTCAGGAGGTCACAAGAACCGCCACGCGCCCATGCTCGACCACGGGGCAGCGAAGCGATGGCTAGGTCAACTGTCGGCAGACATTGGACAAGAGAGTGGGCGCGGCGGATGGATATTGGACACTGAGCATATCAAAGCAGCGACAGACGAATTCTTGGACGCGTTCAGTCTCCCAGCAGACTCACATTTTGCCACGGCAGACCTGAAACCGCTACGCAGTGTACTCTCCTTTTTCCTGGATGCTGACAAAAGGAGTGAAGCGATATTTGTCGCCGCCCTGTTCACCGAAATTAACAGGATGAAAGCGTCATCGTCCGGCAGTTCCGAGGTGGCGGCAAGTGCTACCGTCGTACCCAGTATCCAGGAGTCCGTCAGCAAGAGCGCCGCCATCGCCGATGGCGGATCCGGGCTCTCCTCATCGGACTCTGGCGGTCCCTCGCCCGCCGGTCTCACGGCTGGCTACCGTGGCGGCGCTGGAGGTTCAGTTGCCGAGCAGACGCTGGAGCACTTCCTTTCCGGGGACAGCGGGGCCGTCGAAGGCCACACCGCGGCCGGCCAGAATGTGGCGGCAAGCTTCGACGTGAAGCATCCCGATTCTTGATGCAGTGTCACCTGAAAGAACACCGAGATAGCCCGATCCGGTGAACGGGCGACAAAAAGACCGAGCCGGCTAGGCTTTACTCTCTTTAGCGCGAGGTGCGGCCATCACATTGACTGGCTGAAAACGGCGACGGCGTGGCTGAGTATCACAAGAAAGCTACGGCGTCGGCGTCGTGGGTGCTGCAAATAACGCCAGATGGCACTGAACACCTCGATCAGCAGGCGTTTGGTCTCGAAAGGGGTCGCAGACCCTGCGGTGGATCATGTAGTACACGGCATAGGCGTTAGCGCTCGACCAGTTCGCCGAACGCGTCGATGTCGCTGGCGCGGGCGCAGCTTCCAAATCCTCGTCGTCTCGCTCGGACGACCCGCAGACCGGGTCATTTGGGCTCGTGCTCGACCTCGGCGGGTTCGACGTGATCGTCGCCTCGAACCTCTTCGGCGACGTCCTGTCCGACCTCGCCGGCGCGCTCGCCGGGTCCATCGGCGTCGCGCCCAGCGGCAACCTGAACCCGGAGAAGAAGCACCCGTCGATGTTCGAGCCGGTGCACGGTTCGGCACCGGACATCGCCGGGCTCGGCGTCGCCAATCCGATCGGTCAGCTCTGGGCCGGCGCGATGATGCTGGACCACCTCGGCGAACCCGCCGCGGCCCGCGAGCTGATGGCCGCGTTCGAAGCGTGCCTCGCCGACGGCTTGCGCACCCGTGACCTCGGCGGCACCGCGTCGACCGAGAAGTTCACCGACGGCGTCGCCGAGCGCCTGGCATGACCACCGGAACCGAAGAGAGGACGCGCATGCGTGACCAGGCTTTGCACATCGACGGCGAGTGGCTCACCCGCCCGGCGACCGCGGAGGTGCGCGACCCGTGGGACGGCAGCCTCACCGGCACCTATGCGATCGGCGACGCCGACGACGCGGCCGCCGCCGTCACCGCCGCACGCCGAGCGCTCGCCGAGGGGCTGCCGCCGCACCGCCGGGCCGAGATCCTCACGGCGGCGGCCGACGGGGTGGCGCGCCGGGCGGACGAGTTCGCCGGGATGCTGCGTGCCGAGGCGGGCAAGCCGATCACTGCGGCCCGCCAGGAAGTCCAGTGCGCGGTGACGACGCTGCGGCTGTCGGCCGAAGAAGCGCGTCGACTGCCTGGCGAAGCCGTGCAGATGGACGCTTACCCCGCGGGCGAGGGCATGCTGGCGTTCACCGTCGCCGAGCCGCTCGGCGTCGTCGCGGCGATCACGCCGTTCAACTTCCCGCTGAACCTGGTGGCGCACAAGGTCGGCCCGGCGCTCGCGGCCGGCTGCCCGGTGGTGCTCAAACCGTCGGAACGGACACCGCTCACCGCGGGTCTGCTCGTCGAGGTGCTCACCGAGGCCGGGCTGTCGGCGGGCTGGCTCAACCTCGTCACCGGCGACCCGGGCGTGATCGTGCCCGCGTGACAGAGCGACGAGCGCGTCGCCGTCATCTCCTTCACCGGCTCGGCCGCGGTGGGCTGGCAGATCAAGGCCGGCTCACCGCGCAAGCAGCACATCCTGGAGCTGGGCTCCAACACCGCGATGGTGATCGACGCGCACGCCGACCTCGGCCGGGCCGTCGCGGCCGCGGTGGCGTCCGGGTACGGCTTCTCCGGCCAGGCCTGCGTTTCCCTGCAACGGCTGTACGTCCACGAGTCCGTTGTGGACGAAGTGCTCACCCGGCTCGCCGCCGCCGTCCAGGACCTGGCGGTCGGCGACCCCGGGAACGAGGACACGGTGGTCGGTCCGCTGGTCAGCCCCGAGGCCAAGGACCGGGTCCTGGCGTGGGTCCGGGACGCGGTGCGCGACGGCGCTCGGGTGGTCGCCGGCGGCGGTGAACGCTCCGGCGTGCTGGAGCCGACCGTGGTGACCGACGTCCCGGGAGACGCCGACCTGCTGTGCGCCGAGGTGTTCGGCCCGGTCGTCACGGTGGTGCCGGTGAAGAGCGTCGGCGACGGCATCGCGGCGGCGAACGACTCCCGCTTCGGCCTCAACGCCGCGATCTTCACCAACGACCTGGCCCACGCGCTGGCCTTCAGCCGTCGCACGGAGGCGGGGTCGGTGCTGGTCAACGTGCCGCCCGCGTTCCGCGCGGACCACATGCCCTACCACGGGGTGAAGGAGTCCGGCCACGGCCGCGAGGGCGTGAAGTACGCGATCGAGGCTCTGGTGTCGCCGAAGCTCGTCATCCTCGCGGCGTGAAGGGATTGTCCGTGTCGAAGGTCATGACGCTGCCCGAAGCCGTCGAGCGGTTCGTGCGGCCGGGGATGTTCCTGCACCTGGCCGTCGCGGCGACCCCGGTGATGCACGACATGGCGCTCACGCCGAACCACGTGATCCTGTTCGACAACCCCGCCCGGGCGACCGGATCGCTCAGCCCGGCGACCGGGCGGGTCTGCACGTGGAAGTGGAACCGCCCGACGCGGCTGGGTGTCCTCCGGCGCGGCGCAGCCGGTTTCGGCCGTCCGCTGGTTCGAGACCGATCCCTGCTTCCTCCTGCACAACGTCAACGCCCACGAGTGCGGAACGGCATCCGCGACGAGGGTTTGCCGGACCAGACGCTCGGCGATCGGTCTCGCCCGCGGGACACCTCCGGCGGCGGACGCTCGACCTCGCGGGTGGGACCGTCCGGCACCAGCAGCTGAGCGACCGCTACGAAGACCTGCCGCGGATCAACTCCGAACGGCCCACAGTCCGGCCGAATGGTGCTCCTAGACTGCGGCGTGGAGGACGATGGCTGGGTGCTCACGTACGTCACCGATCTCGCCGCCGGCACCAGCCGCTGCGCAATCCACCACGGCTCCGGCCTCCTCGGGGACCCGGTCGCGACCGTGCACCTGCCGGACCGGGTGCCGCCGGGCTTCCGCCGCAGCCGGCTGCCGGACTGACCCGCGTCAGCCGAGCCAGCCGGCTATCCGCTGCTCGCGGTCGCCCGGGTCGGCTGCTAGGTGCTTGCCGAGGAATTCGACGGCCTGGGCACCGATCGCGGGCAGGTGGGTGGTGAGTGCGTCGTGGTGGGTACCCGGGTATTCGTGCTTTTCCTTGACACCGGGCAGGGCGTCGAACATCGCGCGGGCGTCATCGAGCAGGCACAGCTCGTCCGCGTCGGTCAGTGCCAGCATGGTCGGTGCGGTGATCCGCGGAGCGTGGGCGGCCACTTCGGTGGCGATCACCTTGTCCAATGAGGACAAGGTGATCTCGTTGCGGTAGCCGGGCACGATTTCCGCGAGGTGGGTCACGGTGGCGAGGACCCGGTCGTCGCGGAAACCGGCGATCTCCGCCGAACCGCCTGGTGCCGCCAGCGGGATCCGGGCCGCCGCTTCGCCCTTCGCCCGCGCCAGCCGGTCGTCGTGCAGGCGTCGCAGCAGGTCTACGCGCGCGTCTCCGGTGTAGAGCGACGACCGCAGGGCCAGGCCGCTCACCGGGGGCGCGATGGCGACCACCGCGCCGACGCGCCAGTCGAACGCCGCGGCGTGCAGGCAGTTGACGGCCCCGATGCTCATGCCCCAGAGGCCGATGCGGCCACCGTCGACGTCGTCGCGGCCTTCCAAGGCGGTGAGCACGTGCCGGAGATCCTGGGCCTGTAGCCATGGATCGACATCGAGGCGGGGTTCTCCATCGCTGTGCCCGAAATTGCGGTGGTCGTACCCGAGCACGCCCAGGCCGGCCGCGGTGAACCACGGCGCCAGCGGCCAGCACATCCGGGCCAGATCGCCCATGCCCGGCTGCAACACCACGACCGGAGCGGGACCGGCCTGCTCCGGGAGGAACAGCCTCCCGCGCAGCCGGACGCCGCCTTCACCGATGAACTCGACATTCTCCGGCACGAGAATTCCTTTCGGGATCAGCCGACCGGCTGCGGGTTCGGCAACGCACGGGTAGCGAGCTGCCCCGACCGGCTTTCCGCGTTCTTCTTGCGGGTGAAGAGGACGAGGTAGCCGACGTCCAGTGCCGCGGAGAGCACGGCCATGCCGATGAGGAAGTGGTTGTCCGGGTAGTGCAGCAGCATGAAGACGGTCATCACGCCGCTGCCGGCGGTGCGCAGCCAGGCGAACGTGAGGGAGAACAGCCGGGCCGGCATGTCCGGCCGCAGCGCCAGCGTGTAGTAGAGAACGGAGATGAACAGCTGCGCGATGTAGGCCGAGATCGCGCCGGCCGGGGTGTCGAGCCCCTGTCCGACGAACGTCGCGTACAGCACCGCGAACACCACCGCGGTGGTCGCCAGCTGGACGGCGACCGACCGGCGGCCGCGGGGGTCGCGCAGCTGCTTGCGGCCGTGGCGCAGCACCAAGGCGAAGATGACCAGGTCGAGCAGGAACCAGCCGCGGATCGCCCAGGTGAACACCGAGCCGAGGTCGACGGCGAAGAGCCAGGCCCAGACGAATTCCCAGGCGATGTTGCTGCAGGCGGCGACGAGCGGCATCTCGACGAACCGGTTGCGCAAGCTGTTCCGCAGCAGGAGCAGGTAGGCCAGCCCCCAGAGCACACAACCGGCGGCGAACAAGCCGATCTGCAGCGACGAGTACGGAACGCACGCCGTATCGACGATGTTGACGAAGTTCGCCGGGCTGTTGCCACACGACGTGGCCGGAAGCTGAGTGTTCACAGGCGGTCCTCGGAGTCGCTTCGGGCGGGGGTTTCGTGACGCTGTCGCATCAGGTGCTGGGTG
This sequence comes from Amycolatopsis sp. WQ 127309, assembly GCF_023023025.1. Taxonomy (NCBI): domain Bacteria; kingdom Bacillati; phylum Actinomycetota; class Actinomycetes; order Pseudonocardiales; family Pseudonocardiaceae; genus Amycolatopsis; species Amycolatopsis sp. WQ 127309. The sequence continues at coordinate 438,525 of NZ_CP095481.1, read as the reverse complement.
ACGACGGTGGCGAGAACCAGGACGAGGGCCACCGCGAGCACCGCCGACGTGGGAAAACCGAGCGTGCAGGGTGCGGCCGCGAAGGCGAGTCTGGCCACGACCAGGACGGCGTGGGAGCGCAACGCGGTCTTCCGCGCGGACCGGTTCGCTATCCCGCGGAGCCCGCTCAAGGCCACGAACCCCAGGGAGAGGGCGATACCGCCGAGCACCCAGTAACCGGGGTCGCCCCCGGCTGTCCAGCCGACCGTGACGACCAGGGCGGCGCCGGCCGTGTAGAGCACCGCTGCCGTGCCCGTGGCGACCTCGAGCCCGTGGCGGACGGGTACGGTTCCGTAACCGCCGGTGCTGTCCCCGACCACGTCCCGCATCGCTCCGACCAGGTTCGAGGCGGTGTCGTGCAGGCAGAACGCGGCCGCGAGCCCGAGCACCGCCGCGGGGAAGGAAAGTCCGCCGGTGACCGCTGTGGCGCCGAGTGCGCAGGCCAGCGCGGAAAGCAGGCCCCGCACCAGGTTCCCGAGGATGCCCCGGCTCTTGAAGAGCGCGCTGTAGGACCAGATGCCCGCGCAGATCGCCACCGCCAGCACGCCCGCCGCGGGCGCGGCGAGCCCGGCGAACACCACGCCGGCGATCAGCAGGAGCGCACCGCAGGAAAGCGCTTCCCTCGCGGCCAGCCTGCCGGACGGGATGGGCCGCTGGGGCTTGGCGATCGCGTCGAGGTCCCGGTCGAGGTAATCGCCGAGGTAGTGGGCGCCGAGCCAGGCCGCGGTGGCGCTGGCCCAGGCCAGGACGATCGGGCCGGCCGAGACGTCCGATCGCGCGGCCGTGGCGCCGCCGGCCACGGCGATCAGCCCCGGGTACCAGACGGTGTACGGACGCCACGTCTGGAAGTGGGCGAACAGCCGGGACCGCACCGCCGGGAACGGCCGGTGGGTGGGTGATCCGAGCAGCAGACCGGACACGGGAGGCACCTCGTTTCGGAGTCGAGACGGGCTTCTTCGTGAGGGAATCTTCGGCTTTCGCCGCGGTTCGGGAGCAGGTCCCTTGACCGGGACTCGCCGTCGCTACCGCACGGTAACTCCCCGCGGAGTGCCTTCGCGCGGCACGTTCCATCCTCCGGAACGCCACTGTGGATGGTCCCGGAGTGAAGCGGCCGGTTCGTCCGCGGAGCGGAACCCGGACGGCCCCATCGCCGAGTGGACGGGGCTGGACCCGGACTCGCTGCTGGCCGAAGACCGGCAGTCCCTGATCGATCTGCTCACCACGCACGCCGACGAGGACGTCCGCCGGGCCGAACGCAACCTGCGAAACCCCGACATCCGGGAGCACGTCTACGACACGTCGAGATCGTCGCAGGTGTTCTCCGGGCGTTCGGCGGACCACGTGCGGGTTCCGACGAGCAGGTGAGCTCGAGGTGCCGGCACGAGTGGCGAGGCCGGCGTGGGGTAGTGCGGGGACCGCGTCCGCGGAACGGGCGTTGGCCGGACGGTGGGCCGAGGAGCCGGACGGTACTCCTCGGCTGCCGATGTGATCGCGCTGCCGGGCGGGCCGGTCGACATCGCCGAGATCACCCGCCGGTGACGACTTCGCGGAGCCGTCCGGACCGGATGAACTCGGCCAGGTCCTGGATTTCACCGTCCATCTGCCGGTCCCGGTCCAAGGGCGCCACGAACTCCCGTACCGCCTCGTACACCCGCCGCGCGACAGTGCTGCGCAACTTCGTCTCGCGCAGGTCGAGGCCTTGGCAGGCGGCATGCAGGTGGATCGCGAGCACCTCAAGGGCCAGTTCGCCGACCGTGCGCGCGTCCCGGGCGGCGATCGTGGCCATGCTGACCTTGTCCTGGTTGTGGGCCTCGGTCGAGCGGGAGAACACCGTCGCCGGACCAGCCTGTTTCAGGGCTTCGGCGGTCAGTGCCGAGCACGCGATCTGCATGCCCTTGTAACCGTGGTGCAGACCGGGCTCTTCCGCCGCTGCGCTGAACGAGATCAGATTGGGGGTGAGGCCGTTGTTGAACTTCTCGTCGACCATGAGCTCCAGTTGCCGGTCGAGCAGGTCGGCGACGCTCGCGACGGCGACCTTCAGGGAGTCCATCGCCTGCCCGACATGGCCGCCGTAGAAGTTGCCGCCACTGCGCACCACCCCGGCTTCGACGTCGAACAACGGGTTGTCGTTGGCCGAGTTGATTTCGACGGTGAGCCACGGATCCACCCAGGCGAGCGTGTCCCGCAGGACGCCGATGACGTGGGGTGCGCACCGTACCGAATAAGAGTCCTGTACTCGTCTGGGCAGCTGTTGGTACTTCCGATCGGACAGGGCGTCGTAGCGGTCGACGATCTCGGCGTGGTCCAGGGCCAGCGAGGAGTCCGCCAGGTACGTCGCCATCGCCCCGGCGCTGGCGACCTGGCCCGGATGCGCCTTCTGGTCATGGAGGAACGGCGCGTAGTGACCGCGGTTCCCCCGCAGGACTTCCACGGCCAAAGCCGAACACACTTCCGCCGCGAAGGCGAGCTCGGCCGCGTCAGCCGCGGCCAGGACGGCGAAGCCCGACATGAACGAGGTTCCGTTGATCAGGGCCAAGCCCTCTTTCGCCTCCAGCGTGACCGGAGCCAGGCCGAGCTGCCGATGTGCCTCGGCGGCGGACCGCTCGGTCCCGGCGTGGCGGACCTGCCCTTCCCCCTGGAGGACGGTCGCGAGGTAACACAGAGGAACGAGATCACCGCTCGCGCCGACCGAACCGCGTTCGGGGATGATCGGCAGGACGTCAGCATCGAGCAGCCGCAGCAGGTTGTCGACGATGACGGGCCGCACCCCCGAAACGCCCTTGGCGAGGCAGTTGGCCCGGACGAGCATGGTCGCGCGGACCACGTCGGGGGCTGCGGCGGGCCCGGTGCCGTTGAGGTGGTAGCGCACCAGGTTGCGTTGCAGCGCCGCGGCTCGCTCTGGCGAGACCTGCCGGGAAGCGGAGTCGCCGAACCCCGTGGTCACGCCGTAGACCGGTTCAGCGCCGGCCACAATGGATTCCCGGAGTTCGGCCGACGCGGTGCAGTTCTTCCGCGCGTGCGCGGCGAGCACCGGTCGCACGGACCCGGGAACCCTCGCGGCCGCAGTGAGTACAGCTGTCGTCAGCGTATCTCCGTCCACTTCGAGCAGACGGCGGGCGTTGCCTGAGATTGTGGTCGCCATGGAATCTCCTGGGGTCGGTCAGTCCGGGGACACGCCGTGGACGGTGGGGCTCAAGGCTTCGGTGAAGAACTTCGCGGAGGCGCCGACAATGCGCGGTAACTGCCTTGTCAGCACGTCGAAATGCGTGCAGTCGAGGCTCAGCAGCTCTTTCGTGCCGGGTAAGTGCGCGGCGAAGTCGTCGATCAACGAGGGCAGGCAGACGGTGTCGTGCGCCGCCTTGACCAGGAACGCCGGCACCTCGATCCGTGGTGCGTAAGGCAGGAGCTCCAGTTGGAGCAAGAGGTCCAGCGACAGCAGGGTCAGCTCGGTCCCGCGTCCGCCGGCGACCTCGGTCGACAGCGGATCGAACAAACTGAGCTCGTTCGGCGAACCGGTGCCGAACAGGGGGATCATCTTCGGGTGGTGGCCGAGCCACCGATCGCGCCGTTCCTCAGCGGTTGCTTCGGCAACCCGCCGCATCTGGGTCCGGGAGCGGTGTGCACGTGCTGCCGCGTAGCCGCTCACCGGAGGCGCTATGCCCGCCACCGCGCGGACGCGGATGTCGAGCGAGGTGACGAAGAGAGCGTTCGCACCGCCGTAGCTCAGCCCCCACAGGCCGAGACGTTCACCGTCGACGTCCGGCCGGCTCTCGAGGTAGGTCATGGCGCGACGAAGATCTTTCGTCTGCAGCCAAGGGTCGGCCTCCTGACGCGGAGTCCCCTCGCTGTTCCCGAAGTTGCGGTGGTCGTAACACAAGACCCCGAACCCGGCCTTCGCGAACCGCCGGGCGACCGGCCTGAGGTGTTCAGCCGTGCCGGCCACGGTTCCTTGCAGAACCAAAGCCGGCACCTGCGTACTGGTGGTGCAGGGCTTGCTGAACCACCCGTGCAGCTTCAGGTTTCCTTCGCCCTCGAAGGAAACCTGCTCTTCGTCGATCGCGGTCATGCGTTTCCCCTCACCAGACCAGCGGGACCTCGGTGTACCCGTCGACGATGTGCCCCGGGCGGTGTTCGAGCTCGTCCAGGGGCATGGCCAGCGCCAGCGTGGGCCACCGCTCGGCCAGGACCTCGAGGACGATCCGCATCTCCATCCGGGCGATCGACGCTCCCGGGCAGTAGTGCGAACCGGCCCCGAAGGTGAGGTGCCTGCGGGGTGGCGCGTGAAGATTCAGCGCGCCGGCGTCGGGCCCCATGGCGGGGTCCACGTTCGCGGTGCTGACCATCGGCAGCACGGCAGTGCCCGCCGCGACCGGGTGGCCCCTGATCTCCGTGTCGGCCACGGCAGTGCGCAGCAGCCCCACCTTGCCGGGTGGATGGACGCGCAACAGCTCTTCGACCGCCGACGGTACGAGTTCGGGGTGTTCGTGGAGCAACGGAAGACCGTCCACGTCGGCGGAAAGCAGGCCCACCACGCCGGTCTGGATGAAGACCATGCTGTTTTCGCAGGCGCCCACGATGATGTCCGTGACGCGCTTCACGAAATCCCGGCGAGCGTCGGAGCTGTCACCGTACGCGCTCCGCAGACGGCCGGTGAACGTGTCCGGGCGGGGGTGACGCCGTTCTGCGTGCCACAGTTTCATCGACACCTTGGCGATTCCCCGGACCGCGGCCGCTACCTGGTCGGCGTCGTCGGCGTCGACGGCGAGAATGGCCTCGGCCCAGGTTGTCATTTCGGTCGAATCCGACTCGTCGAGCCCGAGGATCAGGGCCGCCACCCGGGCCGGCAGTGGTCGTGCCCAGTGCCGGACCAGGTCGGCGGGCGGCCCGGCGCTCGCCATCGTGTCGGCCAGTTCATCGGCGATCTCGCGCACTGCGGGACGTAGACGGTGCGCCTCGGCCTGGCTGAGCGACGGTCCCAGAAGCTGCCTCACACGGGCCCGTTCCACGTCCTCCAGCATCGGCCAGCTGTCGGGGCCCATCCGGCCGTTGAGCCGACGGGCGGCGCACTGCCCGCTGGCCGCTCGGCTGAGCCGCTCGTCCCGGAACGCCTGGCTGGACGCTGCAAAGGAGACAGCGAGCAGGAGTGGTCCGAAGTCGGGGTCGTGCACGGCGGTGACGTCCAAACCGGTTCCCGTGTCGGCGGGGCAGCGAGCGTGGATCCGGTGGCTCACCCAGCCCTCGGTGTCCGATGTGGATGCCGTCATGTCGACCTCCGGAATCGCCTAGTGGTCCGCGTGCCGAACTTCGCACGCGGTACCGGCGACAACAACCACCAGGACGGACAATGGTCGATCAAGCGAGGGTAATTGCCCTTTTTCGCGGCTCGGTTGACTCCGCCGGGATGCAGCCGTCAAGGTCGGTAGCGTGCAGTCGCACGTGGACGATGAGGAGCCGGCATGACGGTTGCCGCGCCGAGGTCCGGCTTGCTGCGGGGCCCCGATGGAGCACTCGAGTACTTGATCGAAGGCGAAGGCGGCCCGGTCACCGTGGTGGGTCACGGCCTCACGCGGACGATTCCCGACACCCGGCCGTTCGTCAACGATGTTTCCGGCACGAGGGCATTTCTGCACTTCCGAGGGCACGGCGGTTCGCCCGATCCGGGGGGTGACTGGACGTTCGACGGGCTGGCCGACGAATTGCGGACGCTGGCGGAGCGCACCGCCGCCACCAGGGCGGTCGCGGTGTCTCTGTCCTGCCGCACACTGGCGACGCTCGCCCTGGCGGATCCCGGCAGGTTCGAGCGGCTGGTGTTCGTCCTGCCACCGGCGATGTTCGGAGATCACTCGCGGGCGCACCGCGACCTCCTGTTCGAGCACCTGCGTGAGATCGGCTCCGGCGACCCCCGCCAGCTGGTCGCCGGCCTGACCGCGGCGTTGCCGTCGTGGATGAACCGGCAGGATCCACGCTCCCTCCTGGCGCGCGGTGTCGCCGAACCCTTGCTGCGCCGCCCGCAACTCGCGGCCTCGGTCATCACCCTCGCCGAGCGCGACGTCGATTTTCAGCTCGACCGGCTGGCCGGGATCGAGGTGCCGACGCTGGTGGTCGGCCAGTCCGACGACCGGCTCCACCCGCGGGAGCTGGCCTGGGACATGGCCGGGATCCTGCCAAGGGGGACCTACTACGAGATCGGTGAATGTCGCAGCTTCGCCGCCTATCGGCGGATGATCCGCACCGCGATAGCGGACTTCCTCGGACCGGGCACACCGTGACGGCGGCAGAGGGCCGAGTGGGGCACCGGCTGCTCCGAGCGGCGTGTCCGTCTTCCGGAGCCGACGTGGCGGTCGCCGACCTTCCGCCGTTCGGGAAAGTTCATCTCGCGCTGTCCCACGAGGCCGCGAAGACCGTCTACACGGACGCACGATTCAGCCGTCGTGAGAGCTTCGCCGGTGCTGCGGCGCGGCTGAACGGCAACATGAGCGCGTGGGGTACCGAGGGAGTCGAAGGTGCGGCGCACCGCTTGATCCGCCGTCAGGTGTCGGCTGTGCTGACCACCTCGGCGGTCGCACGCGTCGAAGCCGCAGTGACCGACCTGGCTCACGGACTCGTCGAGGAACTGAGCCGCGCCGGCCAGCCGGGTGATCTCGTCTCCGGGCTCGCGGTCCCGCTCGCGGTGCAGGTGGCCGCGATGGTCTACGGCGTCACGCTCCCGGACCCGGCGCAGCTGCGAACGTGGATCGACGTCCTGGTTTCGGTGGAGGACGTCCCCGACGACCAGGTTCAGGCCGCGGTGGCCGGCATCAGCGGAGCCGCGCTGCGTGCGGTCCTCCGAGCCCGGCCGGACCCGGACGCGTCCGGTCTCGTGCCGCGCCTGCTCGCCACGCTCGGCACCGATCGCCCGGCACGGACGCGCATCGCGCACTTGCTGGTGATGCTGGTCGTCGCGGCGGTGGAGAACCCGGCAACGTCGTTGTGCACGACAGCAGTCGCGCTGTTGTCCGATCCCGCGCTCGTGCACCGGGTGCTGGCGGAACCGGATCGGCTCGGTCCCGTTCTCGACGAGCTGCTGCGGCTCTACCCGCCGGGTCTGATGGGCTTCGCGCGCACCACCACGGCAGAGGTCGAGCTGTGCGGCACCGTGATCCCGGCAGGCGCTACCGTGGTGCCGCTGATCGCCACGGCAAACCGCGATACGACGGTCTTCGAGGCGCCGGACGAACTGCGGCCCGGCCGGGTACGCGTCCAGCCGGACCTGACCTTCGGCTGGGGTGCACATTCCTGTGTCGGCGCGCAGCTGGGCCGGATGCAGCTTCACGCCGCGATCGGCGCGTTGCTGAGCCTGCCCGGATTGCGGCTCGCCGTCCCGGTGCACGAGCTGCCGGTGCGGGGCGGCCACATCGTCGACGGCTTCGAAGAGATCCCGCTGCGCTGGGAACGCACGCCCGACGTCGGGTGAAGGCCGCCGGGCTCAGTGGCTCGGCAGCGCCAGCACGATCTTGCCGAAGTGCCCGGCCGAGGCCATCAGGCGGAAGGCCTTGCGAGCCTCCTCCACGGCGAACTCCGTGAAGGGCAGCGGAGTCAGCTCGCCGCGCTCGATGTGGTCCGTCACCAGCCCGAGGATCTCGCCGGTCCGGGGCCCGAGGTCGTCGATGTCGGCGACCCGGTAGCGCACGTCCGGTCGGCCGGTGGCCGATCGCACGTCGGTCTTGCCGATCTCCACGAACGTTCCACCCGGGCCGAGCAGGTCCAGTGAAGCATCGACAAAACGTCCGGTCAGGCAGTTCAGCACCACGTCGAGAGGCGCGCTGCCCAGCTGCGCTGAGAGTCGGCGCGCGAAGGACGGATCCCGAGAGGACGACAGCCGGTTCGCGGCGAGACCCAGCTGCGCGAGCCGATGCCATTTGGCGGGGTGCGCTGTGCCGTACACCTCGGCGCCGCAGAGCCGGGCGAGCTGGACCGCCGCCGTTCCGACACCACCGGCTGACGCGTGCACCAGCACCCGCTGGCCCGCTCGGATTCCGGCGACGTCGACCAGGGTGTGCCAAGCGGTGAGGAAGGCGACCGCCAGTGTCGCCGCGACCGGGAACGACAACGTCGACGGAACTTCCGCCACGTGCCGGTGGTCGGTCACGCTGAATCGGGAGAACGCGGCGGGCAGGAGTCCGAACACCCGGTCGCCGACGCCGAACCCGGCGACGGCGCAGCCGGTTTCGGTCACCACGCCGGCACCTTCGAAACCGAGCGTCAAGCTCCCCGCGGCCGGTGGTATCCGGCCCACCGCCGTGAGCAGGTCCCGGAAGTTGAGTGCCGCCGCCCGGACCTCGACCCGGATCTCGTGCGGCCGCAACGGGTTCGTGCCACGGTTGTGCTCCTGGTAGGAGATCCGGTTCAGCGAGCCGGGGAACGGCATGCCCAGGCACCAGGTCGCCGTGTCGGGTGGGGCAGCGAGACGGCTCACCCGCGCATCCCGCCGAGGGTCTTGCCGGTGGCCGACCGCGCGATCTTCGAGACCCGGCGGATCGCCCGTGGCAACACACCGAACTCCTGGACGACGGCCGCGATCTGCTGGTGGACCTCGCTGCCGGGCTCCGCGACGTGGATGTCGAACCCTTCACCCCGCACGGCGTCGCGAACCGGAACGCACGCGAGGTCGGCGCAGCTCACGCGTGCGACGAGTGTGGCCGTGAGGTGGTCGAGGTCGATCCGCCGGCCGTTCACCTTGACCAGCCGGTCTCGCCGCCCGGCAAAGGCGAACTGGCGTTCACCGAGCCGGCGGACATGGTCGTCGGTGGTCCATCGAATGGGGAACACACCGCCGGCGGGCCGGGCCAGTCGCGGGCTGCGAACAGTGAGCCGCGGATCCTCGTCCGTGTGGTCTTCGGCGACAGCTGCGTCGGCGAAGGACACGTCGGGCATCAGCGTCCACCGGCCGGCCTCGTCACCTCGGGTACGGGTCGCGATGCCCCCGGTCTCCGTCGAGCCGAAGATCTCGATCAGCCGCGCTCGTGTCGGGTCGAGCGCGCCGAGCAGTTCTTCCGCCGCCGTGGGCAGCATTGCCGTGCTGTGGAGAAAGGTCAGGCGGGGCGCGGCGGCCAGCTGCTCGGTATGGGCGCGCAGGAGCGTGAACGTCGAGGGGATCGCGACGACGAGCAGGTTCGCGCCGACCGGCAGCGCATCTATCGGCCGTCCCGGTGCGACATAACGCGTCCTGACACCGAGCCGAGCCCCGAGCAGCCCCGTGGAGAGCGCTCCGTAGAGGTGGGAGGGGGGAGCGAAGGAGACGATCTCCACGGGTCGCGCGGGCGTCAGCAGATCGGCGATCAGCCCGGCTTCGGCCCACATCTGCGAGTAGGTCCGCCACCACGTCCGCGGCTGCCCGGTACTGCCGGAAGTCCGGAACTCGACGTCACCGTCCGGAGGCGCGAACGTGGCCGGAGCCCCGCCGCACCAGTCCGCCGTCCACGATTCGGCTGCGCGTTCCATGAAGGCGAGCACGCCTGCCTGGTGGCCCGGTGCCCAGAGCCGGGCGGCAGGCCCGGGCGCCGTCACGGGGTGAACTCCGGCTCGGCGCCGGCGTCGGCCGCGACGACGCGGTGGACGATATCGTGGATCCTTTGCACTGCACCGAAATCCTGACCCGGCGCGATCGCTGCCAGCTCGTTTCGCATCCTGTGGAGCACTTCGGCGACGAGTTCCATCTGCCGGACCGAATCGAGGGACAGCACATCGAGGTCGGATTCTTCGTCGATCAGCTCGGCGAGGTGATCGAAGACGCGGTCGTGCAGCCGTTTTGCCTCGGCGAGTGCGCGGGTCATCGGCCAGAGCGTTTCGCCGTGGCCGGCGGTCTCGGTGTTCACTGTTCGCCTCCCGAAGCGGCGGAGCCCGGGTTCGCCCGGACCGCGCCGACGGTAACAGCGGGGTCTCCGCCGGGCTGCCTTTGTTGTTCGCACGGCGAACGGATACTGCGCGAACGGGCGGAACGTTCCGTCGTCTGGAACCGTATTGGCCTCCTTCGACGATCGTCCTTAGGTTCTGGTCCGGACGGTGATCGGAGTGCGATGAACGACCAGCAAACGGTTTCCCGGCTCGTCTCGCTCGGGCACGCCCAGCCGGGCCGGACCGTGACCAATGACCAGCTCGGTGCTCAGCTGGCCACTTCGCCGGAGTGGATCGAAGAACGCATCGGGATCGAAGCCCGGCGGATCGCCGATCCGGGAGACACGGTGGCCGACTTGGCCGCCGCAGCTGCGACGGCCGCACTTGCTCGCTCCGGGCTCGCGGCCGAGGACGTCGATCTGGTCGTCGTCGCGACCTGTACGGCCTTCGAGCGGATGCCCAACATTGCGTGCCGCGTCGCCGAACGGCTGTCCATCACGGCTCCGGCAGCCTTCGACTTGAATGCCGCGTGCTCCGGATTCTCCTGCGCCCTCGCGACGGCGGACCACGCCATCCGGGCCGGCTCCGCCCGGCGCGCGATCGTCGTCGGGGCCGACAAGATGAGTGACTTCGTCGACTGGGCCGATCGCACGACCTGCGTCATTTTCGGAGACGGCGCCGCAGCGGCCGTCGTCGAGGCGGCGCCGCCGGGAGAACCGGGGGGCATCGGTCCCGTGGTCTGGGGATCCGCGCCGGAGAAGGGGTCTCTCATCACCTTGGAGACGGACAAACCGAACGTCCTGCCCGCCCTGTTCCGGCAGCAAGGACCGGCCGTGTTCCGCTGGGCGACCACGGAGCTCGCGCCGGTCGCCCGAGAGGCGTGCCGGCGCGCGGGCGTGGATCCGGCGGAGCTGAACGGTGTTGTCACCCACCAGGCCAACCTGCGGATCATCCGCGCACTGGCCCGAGGCATCGGAGCGCCGGACGCCGTGGTGGCGACCGACCTGGTCGAGTCCGGCAACACCTCGGCCGCCAGCATCCCGCTCGCGCTGTCGAAGCTGATCGAGAAGCAGTCGATCGTCCGCGGGGACCGGGTTCTGCTGTTCGGTTTCGGTGCGGGCCTGACCTACGCGGGCCAAGTGGTCACTTGCCCCTGAGGGCGCTCGCTCGACCACCCACGATCTGCACTCATCGCGCGAAAGGCGGACTTCGCATGACAGCAACAAAACCTGGACGTCCTTCGTTCACCCGGTTCTTCGTGAAGTCGACCCGCCCGAACCCGTACCCGTTGCTCGCCGAGCTTCGCGAGCAGTCCCCGTTCGTCGTCGACGGATCCACCGTCGTTCTCGCCCGCTACGCCGATTGTGAGGTCGTGCTGCGAGACCGGACAAGCAGCAGTGACCACGGAAAGATCGTGCCGGACGGGGTACGGCCACCCAAGCCGTACTCATTTCTGTACCAGGACGGTGCCGAGCACACAACCCAGCGTCGTGCCGTCGCCGACGCTTTCGGCCGGGCCGCCGTCGGGCGGTGGCAAGAACTCATCCGGGAGACCACCGAAGAGTGCTTGGAGCGCGCCGCCGGCCGCGGCGAGATGGACCTCGTCCAGGACCTGGCACTGCAGATTCCCATGCGCCTCGCTTTTCACCTGCTGGGCATTCCGGAGGGCGATCGGCCGAAGGTCCAGGCCTGGGTCTTCGAGCTGGGCCGGTACATCGACGTGTTCGGCCTCCGGCCCGCGGACATCGCCGAAAGCGCGCGGGTCAACACCGAGGTCGACGACTACTTCATCGAGCTGCTGCGGCTCCGCCGCCGCGAGCCGGGCACCGATCTGCTGTCGCGGATGGCCGCGAACTCCGACATCGACGACCCTGTCGTCGCCAAGCAGCTCGCGCAGACGCTCAAGCTGATCGCCGTGGCGGGCATGGAGACGACGGTCAACCTGATCAGCAGCACGTGCCTGGCCCTGATGCGCAATCCCGCTCAGCTGGAGCTGCTCCGGTCCGACCTGGACTTGGTGCCGGACGCGGTGGAGGAGACCCTCCGGTACGACCCCCCGCTGCACCTGCTCTACCGGACGAGCACCCGTGATCTCGAAGTACGCGGCGTGCCGATCGCCGAAGGCACCCGCCTGATGGTGCTCCTCGGAGCCACCGGGCGGGACCCGGAAGTCCACCTGCGACCGGACGAGTACGACGTGGTGCGCCCGGACAAGACGCACCTCGGATTCGGCGCCGGGCCGCACTTCTGCCTCGGCGCCGGGCTCGCCCGGATGGAGGTCACCACAGTGGTCCACGCCTTCGCCGAGCGTGTGATCGCTCCCGAGCTGCGCACCGACCGGCTCCGGTACCGCCCGCACGTCACGCTCCGCGGCCTAGCGGAGCTTCCGATCCGGTTCCGCGCCGTCCGCTGAAGGAGCGACCGCCATGACCACACGGGAACACCCGACCGCGAAGACCGTGCCTGGGTTGCGGGCCCTCCTGGGATGCCTGGTCGCCGGGGTGTTCGTGGCGTCGCTCGACCAGACCGTGATCGCGACGGCGATCGTGCGGATGACCAGTGATCTGGGCGGGTACGAGTACCAGGCTTGGATCACCAGTGCCTACCTGATCACCGCGATGACGTCCGGGCTGAGCGCCGGCCGGCTGTCGGACAACTTCGGTCGCCGTCCGGTGTACCTGCTCTCCGTGGTGCTGTTCCTGGTCGGCTCGGCCTTGGCGACGTTCGCCTCGAGCATCCCGGCGTTGGCCGCGTTTCGCGCTGTGCAGGGGTTCGGCGCGGGCGGGCTCATGTCGCTGGCGCTGGTCGTGCTCGGCGACGTCCTCCCACCTCGGGAACGGCCCCGTTTCTAGAGCCTGTTCTATGCGGCGTTCGGCCTCTCCACCGTGCTCGGCCCGGTGCTCGGCGGGGTGTTCGCCGACATCGACGCGTTCTTGGGGCTCGCGGGCTGGCGGCTGGTGTTCCTGATCAACGTGCCGATCGGCCTCGCCGCCCTCTACGTGGCGGCTCGGTGGCTGCACACCCCGCACCAGCGGAACCGGCAGCGGTTCGACTGGTCCGGTGGGCTCGCGTTGCTGGCGACCCTGGTCCCGCTGCTGATCGTGGCGGAACAGGGCCGGGAGTGGGGCTGGCGCTCGGGGCAGGCGATGCTTTGTTACGGCTTGGGCCTGGCGTGCGCCGTGGTGTTCGTGGTCAACGAACGGCTCCGCGGCGAGGCCGCACTGCTGCCGTTGCGGCTGTTCCGGCGGCCGGCGCTGGGACTCGGCGTGCTCGGAAGTGTGCTGTTCGGGGCAACGCTGTTCGGTACGCTGATACTGATGCCCCAGTACTTCCAGGTCGTCCGCGACATCACCCCCGGTGCGGCCGGAGCGCTCGCTCTGCCGGTCGTTTTCGGCATCGTCTCGGGCTCGGTGATCAGCGCCCGGGCGGTCGAGAGGACGGGCCGGTACAAGCTGTTCGCGGTCCTGGGCAGCCTCCTCGCCGGGGCCGGCTCGCTGTGGTTCGCCCAGTCCGATCCCGGCACCGGCCTGTGGCTGCCGCTCGCCGCGTCGGCGGTGATCGGATGCGGACTGGGCTTCGCCATGCAGACACTGGTGATAGCGGTGCAGGCCGCCGCGGATCCGGCCGATCTGGGCGTTTCGAGTTCGGCCGCGACGTTCTTTCGCACACTGGGTGGGGTCATTGGGGTGACGGTGCTCCTGGCCGTGATGTTTTCCGTGCTGCCGGGCGATATCGTGCGGCAGCTCGGCTCGGCGCCGCCGCCGGAACTGGCGGAGCGGTTGGCTGCGGCGCAGTCCGACACCGCGGTCCTGCACGCGCTGCCGGCGGTGATTCAGCGCCCGGTGGTGGCGGGCCTGGCGGAGTCGATGAGCACGGTGTTCGTCATCGCGGCCGTCGTCGCTTTGGCTGCCGCGGCGCTGTTGCTCGCTCTCAAAGCGCGGCCCTTGGAATCGTCCCGCCGGTAGCGGCAGGCCGGGGTGATCAATAGACTCCTTCGACCACCTTGATGTCCGAGAAGGTCTTGAGGGGTTCAATGTCGGCGACGGCATCACCCATGGCGCCCTCGGACGGCCGCAGCCGGATCGCGGTGTCGCGTTCCAGGTTGTTGGGGAGGAACATGGCCTTGCTCACGTGGTTCATGACCACCTGGCCGCGCTCGCCGTACCGCACCGGCTCGCGGGTGACCGGGTCGACCACGGAAAACGTCATATAGGGCGAGAAGGGATCGAAGACGCACGGATCGCCGACCCCGCCGCCGGGTCTTTCGTTGACCCCGCCGAGCAGGGTCGTACTCCCGTACACACCGATGATCGGAATGCCTGGGTAGCTTTCCGACTTGAGCACGGCGCGGGTTTCCGAGGGCATGTGCGCCCCGCCCCACATGATGACCTCGACCTTCTCGTTGATCAGGGACCGCAGCTCGTCGTCCTGGGCGAGCCGTTCCAGCATCGGCGGGGTGGTCATCAGCACCCTGATGTCTTCGCCACGCAGGATCGACGCGGCTTGGTCGGCCAGATGATCGATGTACGCGGCGGCTTCTTCGCGCTTTCCAGCCGATATCAGCTTCTTGACCCAGCGTGGGTCCAGATCGACGGAGAAGGCGACTCCGCCGCTCTTCCGGGCCTCACGGGCGACGATGGAGCCGATCAGGTGCGGGCCGCTGGGCGTGACCGTCAGCCAGGCGGCATCACGAGGACAATTCCATTCCGCCAGAGAACGGGCTCGATGGTCCAGCAGCAGTTCAAGCCAGTCGTCCAGGAAGACGATTCGCTTGGGTGGCCCAGTTGTCCCTCCGCTTTCGTAAACCGCCGCGATCGGCGCGGTGGATCCGTAACCACGGGGGATCAGGTCCAGAGCGCGGATGTCCCGGAGCTCGTCGGCGATGTTGGGAAAACGCCGGAGATCGCCCTGCCCCTTGACGTCCTGGATGGGGTCGAAGCCCAGCGTTGCGGCTCGGGCCAGCCAGTAAGGAGATCCCGTGTCCGGCCCGAAGTGCCACTGCATCGCGGCGCGGACGTACTCGTCGGGATCGGCGCGGCCACTTGACGACGCGTCGGGGGGAGGGTCTGTCAGTGAGAGCATGTCGGTGTCCCTCCGGGTACGGTCAGCCCTGGTGGGCCCGGTAGACGGCCACGCCGATGTTCCCGCCGAAACCGATGCCGACCTGCACCGTGTGTGCGGCGGGCCCGAGCGGCGCCGTGGCCAGCTGTGGATGACGGACTGCGCCTGGGTACGGCGGCGGGACCGGTATGAAGCCTTCCTCGTGGCCCCGAGCCAGTAGCACCGTGTCGAGCAGGTTGGCCGCGGCCATGCAGTGGCCGAAGAGGGGTTTGGTGCCGAACGCGCGGACCTGGGTGCCCAGGTGGGCGACCACGGCTTCGTCCGCCCGCGCGCACCCCGGCGTTCCGGTCGCGTGGGCGATGTAGGTCTCGACGTCGGTCGCGGTGATCTCCGCGTCCGTGAGTGCGTCGTCGACCGTGCTCTTGATCATGCGATGCGTGGGATCGATCCCCACCGCGTGGTAGGCCTCGCTGCTGAATGCCGTGCTCGACACGGAGAGGTAGCTGTCTTCGACCGACGCGGACAGGACGACTGCCGCCGCTGCCTCCCCGATCACGAATCCCCGGCTGCCGTCCTGGAAGGGGCGACAAACGTCAGCAGGGTGCGTGTCGAAGTGCAACGGGCCGAGCTCGTGGAACGACCGCATGGTCTCCGCGTTGTAGCCGGAGTCGAGTCCGACCACGACCACGTCCGTGGCGTCTCCCAGGGTGATCAGCCGCTGAGCGGTCGCCATCGCGTGCAGACCTGACGTACAGGCCGCGCTGATCACCAGAGCCGGACCGTGGAAGTCGTGCTTCTTCATGACTTCGTAGGCGGGGGTCGTCCAGGTGAGCTGTACGTACGCGCGCCGGCGGATCTCGGCCTCGTCGAAGTGAGCGGTGAGGTGCCGCAACAGTTCTTGGTCCGCTCGGGTGGTAGCCGTGAGAACCGCGACCCGGCGTCCCGGTTGCCAGCCGCGTGAGTATGCGTCGCGGATGGCTTCGTCGGCCGCGCTCACGTAGGCCCGCGCATATCGGCTCAGGCCGTTTGCGGGGGTACCGTCATCCGGAATCCTGGCCAACCAGCACGGATCGGGGAACCGATATCCGAGTCCCGAGTGGACTCGTGCGGCTGTTTCGCCCGAGATGACGCCTTTCCACAGATCGTCGATGCCCCAGCCGTAGCCGGAAACCGCCCCTATTCCCCGGATGCCCATTCGGCTCAGCCGCATGGAGAACCTGCCGTTCGTCTGCGCCGTTGTCGTGTTGGGCAAACGTAGCTCGCCCGGCAGACCCTGGGGCGTGGCGTTCCATGTGCCGGAACGCGGATTTCCCTGCCCGTTCGGGCGGAGCCGCCGAAGGCCGTGGCGCCCGCGGAGCCGGCCACCATAGTCTGCATCGGCTGCCGGTTTCCGGCCGGTATCAACGATCTGGTGAGTTTGGCACCTCATCGCGTCCGGTGTGGACGCGATTGGGGATGTCCCCGCCGGTCGCAGGCGGGTCGAGGACTGCTACGACGCCGATCGGGCAGTGCCCGGACGCATGACGCCGGGATCCCGCCGAGGTCGACCGCCGCCGGAAACAAAGGATCTACGTCGGCGGATCAAGACGGCGCGTGAACAGAGGTGGATCTCACGCGAGTCGCGGCGTATTCCGACGTGCTGCGCCACCGTCGTTACCTGGTCCACTCGAAGAAACAAATGGACGCAGGCCCACCGGTCGACCGACGACGCCGCACAGCCCGCCGGGAATGTGGTGGCCTGGGCCTTCGGCAACTCGGCTTGTTGCCGCGTCCTTCCGACCCCTCAGCAGGTATCTGACCGGGCCGAGCCGGATACCGGCGCGGCCCGTTCTGACCAAGGCCGACGACGAGGGTGAGGTACCGGCCGGGCGGGTCAAACGGACTGAGATGCCTGGTGCTCGTGGTGGTGCCGTGCCTCGTGCCCCGCGAACTGGTCACCCGAGTGCTCGCCGGCGCCGAGGAAGCTCGCCACCGAGTCGTGCCCGTGATGGTAGTGTCCGGGGTTCTCCAGAGCGTGCACAACCCGCTGCTTCGCTTCGGCCAGTGCTTGCTGCGCGGCCGGGTCGGTGGTCTGTGCGGCGAGGGCGTCGATCGCTTTGCCCGCTGAGTCGGCGAAGGCCGATGGGTCGGTGACGCCTTGTGCGCCGGCTGCGTCGATTGCGTCGCCGGCAGCGCGAGAGGCTTGCTCGATGGCCGCTTGCTGGGTGGGGGTGCTGCCGGGGGCGGTCACGCTGTCGATCGCCCTCGTGGCGGCTTCCTTCTCCTGGGCCGGGCCGGCCGAAGTGTCTCGGGGACCCTTGGAATGTGTGGCCGGCGTGGTGCCGTCAGGGTTCTGGCCGGACATCGGCCGGTGGCCACGGTGGTCGCCGGGCGAGTGCGAAGCGCCGGAATCCGGCTGAGCGCCACCGGATGCCGGGCTGGACCCGCCCCCACCCGACCCGGTGGTCGTGGGGGAAGGGGTGGGCGTGGCCGGTGTCGACTGGCTGCCCTGACCTCCACTGCTGGCCCCCGAGCCGGAGGGTGCGGTCGTGGCCGGTGTCGCGGTGCTGGCAGGTGCGGTGTTCGTCGGCGCGGGTGCGGTGGACGGGGCCGGCGCCGGGGCGGCCGTGATGGTGGCCGGCTGCGAGGTCTCCGCTGACCCGGCCGGGTCAGCGGGGGCCGTGGTGTCCGCTGGTGTGGTGTCGGCTGGTGGTGTGGTGTCGGTAGGTGTGGTGTCGGCTGGTGGTGTGGTGTCGGCAGGTGGTGCGGTGTCCGCCGGTGCGGTGGGTTCCGCCGGCGGCGGCGCCGCCGGAGCCGCCGGAGCCGGAGGTGGCTCTGGGGCGCCGACGTTGGCGCGGCCGTCCACGATGTCGATCGGCGCCAGGTCGTCCACCCGGGTCCCGTACTGCCGGGCGAGGGAGTTGAACAGGTCCTGGAGATCCCGTAGCAGGTCGTCCTCTGCGGTGGTCTTCACTGAGGCGAGGTCTTTTTTCGTCTGTTCGTTGATGCGCCCGACTTCGAACAGGTCCGCGGCGGCATCGACCCGTGCCTTCGAATCGGCTTTGATCTTTTCTTCGTCCGACTTCTTCTTGTCCGAAGAGTGGGCCTTGGTCTCCCACCAGGTTGCCGCGAAGGACTGGATCGAGTGGCCGATGTTCCCGATCGTGGCGCCGTACTGCCTTTGCGTGAGCTTGCCGAAGAGATCGTCGCTTTGTTTGTGGATTCCCGATGTAAACGTCTGGAGGGCTTTCGCGGTCTCGCCGGAGATGGCGTCCGGAATCCCCTTGATCTCCTTGGCGAACTTCTCGTTCACGTCACCGAGGTGCTGGACCGCCGCGTTGAAGTCCTTCTCGAGTTTGTACCAGGACTCGGCGGCGCTGCTGTGCTCCAGGCTCGCGTGGCCCTTCGTGTAGGAATAACCGGAGATATCCTTCTTGGAGTTGTTGATCAGCTTTTCCAGGACATCCTCCATCTTGGACACGGAGGGGTAAAGTCCGGCGTCGAAGTCCGGTGCCGGTTCGGTGTGGGCGCCGACGAGGAACTTGTCGTCCGAATTCGTCATCGTCGTCCCTATTTCCCGTCGAAGGAGTCGTCGTAGCCGTCGCCGTCGTCGGGCTTGCTCTTGCCGCCGGAGAAGTTGTGCTGATTCTTTTCCGTCTTCTCGTCGTCCGCGGTGATCGTGCCGATGACGTCGCCCTCGATGCTCTTGGCGATCTTCTCCGCGTTGCCCTGATCGGCGTCTTCAAGGGCGTCAGCCATCGACTTGAGGGAGCTCTTCAGCTCCTTGAAGATGGTCTTGAGGTGCTCGGCGTGCGAGACCAGGCCGTTGCGGCGGTCGTCCACGATCCGTTCGAGCCACTGAGCGGTGGCGAAGGTGCCTGCGTCCGGGTGCTGGCCTTTGATGGCGTTGAACGGGTCCATGTCGTCCAGGAGGTCACCGATGTTGTCGGCCAGTTTCCGGAGCCCTTCCGGGTCGTAGCTGGTTTTCGCCATGCCCACTCCTCCGTCACCTTCGCCTCCGGCCGCCATCTTAAAGTCGGCCAAACGGTCTTCCTGGCCGCGATCTGTGGGACGGAGGAGACGGGGGGATTCCATTCACCAACGTCAGCGTGTCCGTTCGGGCATCGGCAGTGGACGGAAGCACGGCAGCCGGCCCCTTCTGTCCATCCGCCGAGCCCGTTTTTCGCCAACCAGGAACGAAACCTGGTGATCGTTGACGGTGTTTGCCGGACTGAAGCGATATTCCGTCCTCAAGAGGTGGAGATGTCATGACCGACAACTGGCAAGCCGTGCGCCGCATCGGGGTGTTCTGCGGCGCTCGCACCGGCGGGCAGCCGCAGCACATGGAGACCGCGCGGCAGTTCGGCACCGCGCTCGCGGGGCGCGGCGCGAGTGTCGTGTACGGCGGCGGCGCGGTCGGCTTGATGGGGGCGGTCTCCGGGGCGGCCCTGGCCGCGGGCGCGCTCGTCACCGGCGTCGTCCCCACTCACCTGTACGACTCCGAAGACGCCGGCCGGAGCGGGGGCGAAACCGTTGTCGTGCCGTCCATGCACAAGCGCAAGGCCCTGATGTACTACCTGTCCGACGCGTTCGCGGTGCTGCCCGGCAGGCTGGGCACCTTGGACGAGCTCATGGAAGTCGCGACGTGGAACAAGCTCGGCTTGCACCGCAAGCCGCTCGTCCTCGTCGATCCGTCGGGTTTTCGGCAAACTGACGGAGTTCCTCGACGACCTGGTCGACCAGGAGTTCCTGAGTCCGCCGGACAAGTCGAGGATCCAGATCAGCGACGATGTCGAAGAAGCGCTCGATCTCTTGCTGCCTGAGCCGGAAAACGCCGAAGTGCTCCAAGCCGCGTCGTAACGGAACTGCGACGTCGGATCAGCTGGTCAGCGTCGCCTTGATCCACGTGCTCAGCGCCGTAACCGTGGTCTCAGCGTCGTCAGTGAGGACCGTGTCGTGGTCGCCCGGGACGTCCACCGCGTCGTGCGGCAACGGCCACCGCGGCCGCCAATCACGGTCCGGATCGGCCTCCAGCATCCCCGGCGTCGGCCGGCCGCCGAGCAGCAAGGTCGGTACGTGCGACGGTTCGGGGCTCCAGCGGTCGAAGAGGCGCACGTACCCGCCGACGGTGAGCGCCCACGCGTCGCCGAAGTGGCCGGCTTCCGCGAGCCCGGCCGGCATGGTGGGGGCGCCTGTCATCAGGGCGATCGTGCGCGGGTCGGTGCCGTCGGTGAGGCCGATGTCGGACTCGATCAGCGCGACCCCGGCCGGGGCGGGGCCGGTCGCGGCCAGGTGCGCCGCCAGCGCGTGCGCGGGCAGGCCGCCGGAGCAGTAGCCGAGCAGGACGACCGGGCGGTCGCCCGCGAGCGCGCGCACCTGCCCTGCGAACGTCTCCACCAGGGTCTCCCGATCCCGGGGGATCGCCTTGTCCGCGCCGAATCCGGGGTACTGGAGCATGAAGAGGTCGTAGCGGTCGCCGAAGGACTGCTTCAGCCGGACCGGGACCGGGTCGTCCCAGCGCAGGTAGCTAGGCAGGAAGAACAGCACCGGGTCCTGGGAGCCCGCGGCGATCCGCATTGGCGGCAGGGCGTGCTCGCCCGCCTCGGCGGCCGAGAACGACGGCAGCGCCTGTGACGCGATCACTTGGAGTTTCATAGCCTCGTACGGTCCCCACTCGGCGAACACCCGGCGGTGCAGCGCGGCGATCCCGTACGGCGACCCCGGAGCCGGAGCTTCGGCCGGGGGCTCCGGCGGGGCCGCGCCGAGCAGTTCTTCGAGGTGCGCGGTGAGCTCCGCCGGCGTCGGGTGGTCCAGGCCGACGGTCGGCGCCAGCCGGAGGCCCGTGTGCGCGGCGATCCGGTTGCGCAGCTGCAGCGCCATCAAGGAATCGAAGCCGACGGCGGTGAACTCCTTGTCCTCGGGCAGCGCCCGCGCGTCCGTGAACCCGAGGACGTCCGCGAGTTCGGCGCGCACCAGCTCGGCGAGCACGGCGCTGCGCTCGCCCGGCGCCGCCTGCGCCAGCAGGTCGGGCCAGGCCGCCGCATCGCCGGTCCCGGCGGAGTCCGCGGCCGGGGGCAGCAGCTCGTGCAGGATCGCCGGGGTGTCCGGGTTCCGGCTTTCCCGCCGCAGCAGCAGGGGCACCGGAACGGGGTCGGACGTCCGCAACGCCCGCTCGAACGCCGCCATGCCGGTCTCGGCGTCGAAGGGCAGGACCGTGTCGGACGCCGTGGTCGTCTGCCCGGTCATGCCCGCGTCCCACAGCCCCCAGGCCAGCGACTGGGCGGGCAGTCCGCGCGCGGTGCGGTACCGGGCGAGCGCGTCGAGGAAGCTGTTGGCGGCCGCGTAGTTCGCCTGCCCGGGCCGGCCCAGGACGCCCGCGGCCGAGGAGTAGAGCACGAAGGCGGCCAGCCCCTCGGTGGCTTCGTGCAGGTGCCAGGCTGCGTCCGCCTTCGGGGCCAGCACGCCGGCGATGCGGTCCGGCGTCTGCGAGGAGAGCACGCCGTCGTCGAGCACGCCCGCGAGGTGGAACACCGCGGTCAGCGGCGGCTCGCAGGACGCGACCAGCTCGTCGACGGCCGGCCGGCTGCGCACGTCGCAGGCCACGACGGTGACCCGGGCGGCCAGGTCGTCCGCCCAGGACGGCCGTTCACCGCGGCGCCCGGCGAGTACCAGGTGCCGGACTCCGTGCCGGCCCACGAGGTGCCGGGCGAGCAGGGCGCCGAGCGCGCCGCCACCACCGGTGATCAGGACGCTCCCGCCGGGATCCAGCACGGGGGGTTCCCGGTCGGGGGCGGGCGCCGGCACCAGCCGCGGCTGGAGGAGCCGGCCGCCGCGCACGGCCACCTGGGGGACGCCGGCGGCGACGGCCCGGTCGAGCGCGGCGGCCGAATCCGGGTGGCCGCACAGGTCGACCAGCACGACGGTGCCGGGCTGTTCCCGCTGCGCGCTGCCGACCAGCCCCCACACCGCGGCGGCGGCGGGGTCCGGGTCGGGACCGGTGGCGTTGTGGGTGACGACGGCCAGCAGCTCCCCAGGCGATGCCTGCAACCGCGCGAGGGTGGCGGCCAGCAGCCGCCGCGCGCGCTCCGGCGGGCTGCCCGCGCCGTCCGCGCCGGCCGTGTCGAACACGGCGTGCCGGCCGGTCGTGGTCCCCGGGGTGACGGGCAGCCAGCTGACGTGCTGCACGGCCCGCCGGGCGACGGCGTCCGCGCGTGTGCGCTCGTCGAGCTGCCGGGTCACCAGGGAGTCGACCGAGGCCACCAGCCGGCCCGAGGAGTCGGTGAGCCGCACGGCGACTTCGTCGGCGCTGACGCGCCTGATCCGCACGCGGACGGCGTCCGCGCCCGTGCGGTGCAGTTCGACGCCGGTGAACGCGAACGGGACGCGGATCGTGTCCTGATCCGGTCCGCCGGCCAGCAGGGACGCGTGCAGCGCCGCGTCGAGCAGGCACGGGTGCAGGGCGTGGTCGCCGGGGGTTTCCCGGCGAGGCAGTTCGACCTCGGCGAAGAGCTCCTCGTCCCGTCGCCACAGGGCGGTGACCCCGCGGAAGGCGGGACCGTAGCGGTGCCCGCGCCTGGCCAGCTTGCCGTAGCTGACCGGCACCCGCTCCGCACCCGCCGGCGGCCAGGGCCCGCCCGGCTCAGCGGCGGGGACCGCTCCCGCGGGCGCCGTCTTCACGGTGACGTGCTTGGTCCACTCGTCGCCGGTCCGGGCCCAGATCGTCACGTCGGCCGTACCGGCGACCACCTGAACCTGTGTCTCGCCCTTCTCCGGCAGGATCAGCGGCTCGTGCACGATCAGTTCCTCGAGCCGCCCGGTGCCGCCGGCCTGGAACGCGAGGTCCACGAACGCGGCCGCCGGCACGACGACGTCGTCCCCGATCCGGTGATCTCCCAGCCACGGAACGGTTTCCGCGGACAGCACGCTCGTGTGCCGGACCTCGGGTCCGTCCGCCGCCGGCTGCGCTTCGCCCAGGAACGAAGACCGCGCCCGGGAACCGCCGCGCCAGTAGCGCTGGTGCTCGAACGGGTAAGTCGGCAGGTCGATCGTCGCGGCGGAGCCGTAGACCGCGCGCCAGCCGACGTCGGCGCCGTGGACGTGCAGGGTGGCCAGCGCGTCGAGGAACGCCACCGGTTCCGCTTCCCCGCCCGAAACCGGCACGAAGGTGCCCTTCGTGCACGCCTCGCCGAGCACGGTGAGTGCGGTGGACGGCCCGACTTCGACGAACAGCCCGTCCGTGCCGAGCCCGCCGACCGCGTCGGCGAACCGGACCGCTTCCCGCGCCTGCCGCACCCAGTAGCCCGGGGCGGTGAGCGCCTCCGACTCGACCTCGCCGGTCAGCGTCGACACGAACGGCACCTCGGGATGCCGGTAGCGGACCGTTTCGGCCACGGCCCGGAACTCGTCGAGAACCGGGTCCAGGAGCGCCGAATGGAACGCGTAGTCGCCGCGCAGCCGCCGGTGCGGCCGGCCGACGCGCGTCACCACTTCGGCGACGGCCGCCCGTTCACCGGAGAGCACCACCGCTTCGGGCCCGTTGACCGCGGCGACGGACACTTCGGCGGACAGGTGCCGCCGGACGTCCTGCTCGGACGCGCGCACGGCGACCATGACCCCGCCGGGACGCATCGCGGCCATGGCCCGGCCGCGGGCCGCGACCAGCCGGACCGCGTCGGTGAGCGAGAGGACCCCCGCGACGTGCGCCGCGGCGAGTTCGCCGACCGAGTGGCCGACGACCCGGCCCGGCCGGATCCCCGCCGCCTCGAGCAGCGAGCACATGGCCACTTCGAACGCGAAGAGCGCGGGCTGCGCGTAGTCGGTCCGGTCCAGCAGGTCCGCCGGTACTTCGAGCAACGGCGTGTCGAGAAAGGCGTCGAACTCCGTGCACACGGCCTGGTAGGCCGCTCCGAACACGGGAAACGCCTCGGCCAAGGCCAATCCCATGCCGGCGCGCTGGGAACCTTGGCCGGTGAACAGGAAGACCGGACCGGGCTCGGTCGCCGCGGTCGCCTTCCGGACTCCCGGGTGCGCCACGCCGTCGGCCAGGGCCCGCAACCCGCCGAGCATTTCGGCCCGGTCACCGGCGAGCACGGCCGCGCGGCGGTGCAGCGGTGCCCTGGTGGTCGCGAGGGCCCGCGCGACGTCCACGACGGATTCGTCGGTGAGCGAGTCGGCGAGCCGCGCGGCGTGGGCGCGCAACCCGGTTTCGTCGGCGCCGCCAAGGACCCACGGTGCCGTGGTCGGCCCCTGATCCCGCGGCGCCGGCGGAGTCTCGGGCTCGGGCGGCTCTTCGATGATCACGTGCGCGTTGGTGCCGCCGATGCCGAACGACGAGACCGCCGCGCGCCGCGGCCGCTGTCCTTTCGGCCACGGCGCCGGGTCGGCGAGCAGGCGCACCGCGCCGGATTCCCAGTCGGCGTACGGGGTGGGTTCGTCGGCGTACAACGACTTCGGCAGTTCGCCGTGGCGCATCGCCCAGATCAGCTTGACCACCCCGGCGGCACCGGCCGCGGCCTGGGTGTGCCCGATGTTCGACTTGACCGAGCCGAGCCACAGCGGATGGTCGCGAGGGCCGCCGTAGGCGGCCAGCAGCGCGGTCACCTCGACCGGATCGCCGAGCTTCGTGCCGGTGCCGTGCCCTTCGACGACATCCACTTCGGACGGATCGAGGCGGGCGTCGGCGAGCGCGAGGCGGATGACCTCCCGCTGGGCCTCGCTGCTCGGCGCGGTGAGGCCGTTGGACGCGCCGTCGGAGTTCACGGCGGATCCGCGCAGCACGGCCAGGACCCGGTGTCCGTGGCGGCGGGCGTCCGACAGGCGTTCCAGCGCGACCACCGCGGCGCCTTCGGCCCAGCCGGTGCCGTCCGCGCCGGCGGAGTACGAGCGGCACCGCCCGTCCGCCGACAGCGCGCGCTGCTGGCTGAACGCGATGAACGGGCGAGGCGTGGCGAGCACCGTCACCCCGCCGGCCAGCGCCAGCGAACACTCGCCCGCCCGCAGCGACCGGGCGGCCAGGTGCATCGCGACCAGTGACGACGAACAGGCCGTGTCGATGGTCATCGTCGGGCCGCGCAGGCCGAGCACGTAGGAGATCCGGCCGGACGCGACCGCGCCCGACGAACCGAGCAGCAGGTGCGACTCCATTTCCGGTGCTTCGCCGGAGCCGTAGCCGTTGTTCATCAGCCCGACGAACACGGCGGTGTCGCTGCCGCGCAGGGACGACGGCGCGACGCCCGCGCGTTCCAGGGCCTCCCACGAGACCTCCAGCAGCAGGCGCTGCTGGGGGTCCATCGCCAGGGCCTCCCGGGGTGCTATCCCGAAGAACGCCGGGTCGAAGCCCGCGACGTCGTCGAGGAAGCCGCCGCGGCGGGTGTAGCTCGTGCCGTCGCGCCCGGGCTCGGGGTCGTAGAGGGAACCCAGGTCCCAGCCCCGGTCCGCCGGGAAGTCACCGGTCGCGTCGATCCCGTCGTGCACCAGCCGCCACAGGTCCTCGGGTGAGGACACGCCACCCGGGAGCCGGCAGCCCACCCCGACGATCGCCACCGGCTCCGCCGGGTCGTCCGCGAGCCGCGCTGGGCTCGCCGCCCGGTCCGCGGGCTTCCCGGCGAGGAGCCGGTCGAGGTGGCCGGCCAGCGCGCTCGGCGTCGGGTGGTCCCAGACCAGCGTGGCCGCGAGCTTCAGCCCGGTCAGCACGCTGAGCCGCTGCCAGAACGTGCCCGCCTCGATCGAGGTCATCCCCGAGTCGGCGAAGGCCGTCGCCGGATCCACCCGCTGCCCGCGAATCGCCGCGGCCTCGGTCAGGACGAGGTCCAGCACGGCCGGGAACCGTTCGCCCGGCGGCAGCGCGGCCCAGCGCCGGACCGGCGCCGCCTGCGTCTCCGCGGCCAGCGCGTCACGCAGTGAGCGTCGCCGGAGCTTTCCCGAACCGGTGCGGGGGAGCACGGTGGTGAACCGGATCTCTTCGGGCACCTTGTACTCGGAGAGCGCTTCCGCGCAGGCTCGCAGCAGCGTGGCGGGCTCGGGCGGTGCCCCGCTCGGCACCACGAACGCGACCGGCGCCTCACCGGTCAGCCGGTGTGGCCGGCCGGCCACCGCCGCGTCAGCCACGCCGGGCAGGCCGAGCAGCACCTGCTCGACCTCCGCCGGGTCGATCTTGTGGCCGCCACGCACGATCCGGTCGCTCACCCGCCCGGCGACGACGACGTGCCCGTGCTCGTCGAGCCGGCCCAGGTCGCCGGTGTGGTACCAGCCGCCGGGCAGCGGCCGGACCTCCCGCGAGGCGGCGTCGTGGTAGCCGGAGATCAGGCCGGGGCTCTGCACCCGGATCTCGCCTTCGGTTCCCGGCGGCACGTCTTCGCCGGTGTCGGGGGCGACCACGCGCACCCGGACGCCCGGCACCGGCGGGCCGCTCGTGCCGGGCACCCTCGGGCCGGTGGCCGGTTCGACCGAGATCATCCCGCAGGTCTCCGTGCTGCCGTAGCAGTCGAGCAGCGGTGCGCCGAGCGCCGCTTCGACGGCCGACCGCAGCGCCGCGTCGCCGGGTGCGCCCGCGGTCACGCAGATCCGCAGCGACGGAACCGGCGCCAGGCCGGTGTCCAGCAGCCGGCGGTAGGTCGCGGGCACCCCCGCCAGCACGGTCGGGCGGTACCGGAGCAGCTGTCCGGCCACCGCCGCCGGGTCCCGCTCGGGGCACAGCCGCGCGGACGCCCCGGCGACCGTCACCCCGAGCAGGCAGAACGAGTGCGCGAAACTGTGCGACATCGGCAATGGCCACAGCAGCCGGTCGTCCGCGGACAACCCGAGCAGCGCGGTGTAGCAGGCCGAGGGGGACCACAGCGCCGCGCGCTGCGTCGACACCGCCGCTTTCGGCGTCCCGCTGGTCCCGGAGGTGTAGATCATCCACGCCGGCTCGTCGGGCCCGAGGTCGTCCCGCGGCGCTCCCGCGTCGCCGGCGGCCAGGTCCTCGAACTCGTCGCCGACGACGATCACCCGCCGCGGGCAGGCGGCCGCGGCCGTCACGGAAGAGACGTGGCGCTGGTCGGTCACCACCACGGCCGGCGCGCAGTCGGCGAGCAGGGCGGCCACTTCGGCGGCGGTGCTCTGCGGGCTCAGCAGCACCCCGACCGCGGCCGCCCGGGTCGCGGCCAGCACCCCTTCGACCAGCTCCAGGCGATCGTCGAGCAGGAACGCGACGTGCTCACCCCGCTCGACCCCGAGCCCGGCGGCGAGCCGCGCCGTCCGGTCCGCCAGCTCGGCCCACGTCACGGACCGCCGGCCGTCCCCGAACGCTTCCTTGCCGCCGTAGCGCCGTGCGTTGTCGCCCAGCAGGCGGGGAACGAGACGAAGTGCGGTCCGATCGTCCATGGTGGTCTCCCAGCTGCGGCCCCGGGGTCGGCGCATTTGCCTCTGATTGTCGCCGAGCCCGGGCCGCCGTGTCGGCTCTTCCGGGAAATGTGCTCTTCCGGGCGGACGCGACGGACGAAAGCACGTTGCTGCGCTGCGGGCGGCTCGCCGTGGTGCGTTACGGTCCTAGCTTCGTCGGACGGACAGCACGCGGGGGACGGGGCGCCCATGGAAAACCTCAGTTACGACGTCATCGTCGTGGGCGGCGGGCCGGCGGGTTCGACCGCGGCGACGGTCGTCGCGATGCGCGGGCACCGCGTGCTGCTCCTCGAAAAGGAGCACTTCCCCCGTTACCAGATCGGAGAATCGCTGCTCCCGTCGACCGTGCACGGCCTGTGCCGCCTGCTGGGCGTCGACGACGAGGTGTCCCGGGCCGGTTTCACGCTCAAACGCGGCGGAACCTTCCGCTGGGGCCGCAACGCGAAGCCGTGGCAATTCTCCTTCGCCATGTCACCGCGGGTGCCCGAGCCGACGTCGACCGCGTTCCAGGTCGAGCGGTCCCGGTTCGACGAAATCCTGCTGCGCAACGCCGTTGACAACGGGGTCGAAGTCCGGGAAGGCTGCGCGGTGCGCGCGGTCGTCTCCGACGGGGACCGGGTGCGCGGGGTCGAGTACACCGACGCCGGCGGGACCGCGCGGACCGCCCACGCGCGCTTCGTCGTCGATGCCTCCGGCAACACCAGCCGCCTCCACCGGCAGCTCGGCGAGCGGATCCAGTCCGATTTCTTCCGCAACCTCGCGGTGTTCGGCTACTTCGCCGGCGGCGCCCGGCTGCCGGAACCCCAGCGGGGCAACATCTTCTGCGCCGCCTTCGACGCGGGCTGGCTCTGGTACATCCCGCTGCGCGACGACCTGACCAGCGTGGGCGCGGTCGTCGCGCCCGAGCACCGGGCGCTGATCCAGCAGGACCCGCGCACGGCGTGGACCGAGCTGATCGCCGCCTGCCCCGAAGTCGCCGAGAAACTCGACGGGGTACCGGCCGCGACCGAGGCCCCGTACGACCAGGTCCGGGTCCGCAAGGACTACTCGTACTGGAAGGAGAAGTTCTGGGCGCCGGGAATCTCGCTCGTCGGCGACGCCGCCTGTTTCGTGGACCCGGTGCTGTCTTCCGGGGTGCACCTGGCCACTTACGGCGCCCTGCTCGCCGCGCGATCGGTCAACAGCTGCCTGGACGGCATGGCCGAAGAGCAGAGCTTCGCGGAGTTCGAGACGCGGTACCGGCGGGAGTACAGCCTGTTCTACCGCTTCCTGATCTCCTTCTACGACATGCACCGCGACGAGAAGTCCTACTTCTGGTCGGCGAAGAAGCTGACCGACGTCGCGACCGACGAGACCGCGGCGTTCGCGGAACTGGTGGCGGGCCTGGCTTCCGCCGACGCCGATCTGACCGATCTGTCCGCCGCCGCTGCCGACTTCGGCCACGCGGTCGACGCGCTGGCGACGGCGGGCGACGAGGTCAATCCGCTCTACACCTCCCAGGTGGTCGGCGCGACCTTCCACGAGGGCAAGAGGTTGCAGGACGAGGCCCGGTTCGGTGCCGGGACCGACCCGGCCGGCGGGCTGACGACGGCGAAGGACGGTCTCGGCTGGGCTGCGCCCGATGTCCGCTGAAACCGCCAGTACGTACGCCCTGCCCGTGCTGACGCCCGCCTTCGGTGTGGCGTCGGCGTCCACTGTGCTCGGTGCCATCCGGTACGCCGGGCGGCACCGGGAACCGCACGACGACGCGGGGTACCCCGAACTGACCGTGCAGCTGGTACGCGACGACGCCGACGCCTTCACCGAGGTGTGGCACACCAGCGGCGAGGTCGAGCGCGGGAGCCGTGACGGGGTGGTCTACGCCCACGACGGCGAGCACTTCTTCGCCGCCGGGCACGTTCGCGAAGCCCGTGGTTACACCGACGCGATCGCCACGGCGTACCTGACCGCGCTGGACCTGGCCCGGTCCCACGGCTACCACCGGATGTTCCGCGTCTGGAACTACCTCCACCGGATCAACGGCCGGAACGCCGAGGGCCTGGAAATCTACCGGGATTTCTGCCTCGGCCGGGCGATCGCGTTCGACCGCGCCGGCCTGGGCGCCGGTGACCTTCCGGCGGCCACCGGCGTCGGCTCCCTCGGCGGGGGCATCGCGTTCTGCTTCCTGGCGACCCGATCCGGCCACAGTCTCAACATCGAAAACACCCGCCAGGTTCCGGCGTACCGGTACCCGCGCCGGTACGGGCCGCGCCCTCCCGGCTTCGCCCGGGCGACCTGGTTGTCCGACTCGGGGCACATCTACGTCTCGGGCACGGCGAGCATCGTCGGGCACCGGACGGTCCACCCCGGCCGCGTCGACCGTCAGTGTCGCGAGGCGCTGGCCAACATCGCGCACGTGATCGGCGCCGAGAACCTTGCCGCGCACGGCCTGACGGACGGCCGGACGCCGCGCGACCTGCGCAACGTCAAGGTCTACGTCCGCGAGCACGCGGATTTGGCGCAGGTGCGGGAGATCTGTGCCGAGGCGCTGGCGCCGGACTGTGCCGTCGCGTACTTCACCACCGACATCTGCCGGTCGGATCTGCTGGTGGAGATCGAGGGCATTGCGATGACCCCCGCCTGACCCGTACGGCTCCGGCTGGGAACGGGGTCTCCGGAAGGTTCCGGAGACCCCGTTCCCAGCCGTCTTCAGCGGGTGATCGTCGCCGGTTCGGCGAGGACGACGGCAGCCGGGCTGGGCTTGCGCCGCAGCCGGGTGCTCTCGAACTCGCCCTGGTCCACCGTCACGAACCCCAGCTGGGCCGCGCCGACCCGTTCGGCCTCGTCGTGCACGGTGACGTCCCATTCGCTGTAGCGGCGGCGCAGCAGCGTGCAGGTCGCTTCGATGACGAGCTCGGCGCCGATGACGATCGGGGCGAGGTGTTCCATCCGCTGCCAGACGCCGAGGGAGCACTCGAGGGGAGTGATCCGGGTGCGCAGCAGGTCCATGCACGGCCATTCGCACATCGCGACCAGCCGCCCGCTGGCCATGACGTCCGGTTTCCGTGAGTAGAACTCTTCGCTGAACGGCAGGGCCCGCACGGAGTCGTCCGCGGTCACGCGGTAGCCGATTCTGGTCCGCATGGTCACCACGTCATGCCGTCCTGGGCTCGGTGGTCGCGGTCGGTCAGATGCCCGGCCGGCAGCACGCAGACCCAGCCCGCGTGTTCCGTGTCCAGTGGAACCGGTGTCAGGACCTCCGCGCAGGTTTCCCGGGGCAGCGTGCGCGTGCCGGCGAAGACGTGCCGGACACACGATTCTTCATCAAGGGAATGTGCTTCGCTGAGAGTGGGCATTGAACGACGTCCTCCCGTACCCGAAGGGGAACTCGGGCGAATTCCCGGACTTGGCCGGAACGGCGCCGTGCGATCGACCGAACCAGGGACTTGGAGGCGAGACCCGGCCAACGTCATTGTCCGGTGCGGGGCGGCCACGAAGGCACTGCCACGGTGCTTGCGGTGAACCCGTGGGTGAACGACCAACCCCACGGCGACCCTTCCGGGATGAAGCTCACCAGAATCGTGGACGGCGGCCAAGAGCGTACGCGGGGTTTGCCGACCAATGGGCAGTCGATCTGGACGTTCGAACCCACCGGCGAGCGAAGCGGGTACGTCGGCGCGATATCCATCACATGTACGGGGTCGGTGACCGGTCGGCACAGTCGCATGTGGACCGTCCGACCGGACGGTCCACATGCGATGGTCGTGTGACGTGAGGTCAGCGTTGCAGCTGGCCACGCACCGCGCCGCCGGGGAATTCGGCGGTGTGGAGGTTGGTGTAGAAGGTCTCGGGCTTGGCTTTGATCGATTTCAGCAGGGAATCGTCGAGGCCGGAGACCGAGCCGGAGACGGCGAAGATGTTTTCCGGAACCGCTGATCCGAACAACGGGACCCGCACTTCGCCGTTCTGCCCCGCGGGGCCCCAGTGGACGTGGCCCATCGTGGGCTCGGCGATGCCCGTCCAGGTGAAGGAGTAGTCGAGGGTGTCGTCGACGAACTTCACGGAGGAATCCGCGCGGCCGTCCGGGTCGCCGGACTTCGGGCCGGCCGGGTCGGGTACCTCGTTGGCGCCGTTGTTCTGGGACTTCAGCTGGGCGTTCCAGCCGAAGGCCAGCATGTCGTGCTGGTCTCCGGCCGCCGGCGCGAGCTGCCCGCGCAGCGCGCCGCCGGGGAACTCGGTCGTGTGGAGATTCACGTAGAAGGAGCCCGGGTTCTTTCGCAGCCGGTCGGCGAGGCCGGCGTCGGTGAGGTCGATCGCGCCCGCCGCCGCGTCGACCGTGGCCGGCATCGCCGTGCCGAACAGAGGAACCACGACCGGGCCGTTGACGCCGCTCGCGCCTTCGTGGATGTGGCCCATCGTGGGTGCGGAAATGCCGTCCCAGCCCAGCTGGAAGATGACCCGGTCGCCGGCGACCGCGACGAGCGCGGTTCCGGTCCCGACCGGGGAGCCCGACGCGGGGCCGCCGGGTGTCGGAACTTCTTCCGCGCCGCTGAGCTTCGCGCTGAAGTAGACGGTGGGCCCCGTCGGGGTGGCTTCCTTGGCCGCCGCGACATCCTTCACTGTGACCGTGGGCACCGGGCTTGCGGGCGCAGCCGCGGGCGTGTCGTTTCCTTTGCTCACCACCACGATCGACGTGACCACGGCAGCGGCCACCACAACGGCTCCTGCGGCGGCACCCAGTAGTACGGCGCGGCCACGCTTGCGAGTCGGACTGGGCGTCTGATCGGTCATCGTCTTGTCTCCAATGTGGCATCGGCAGAACTCGTCGGGAAAGGTCTGTTTCCCGGGAAACGAGACTGGAGCGTGCTTTCTCTGGACTGGTTCAAGATTAAGTGGAGGGGGTGGCCCGGGCAAATGCCGTCGTCGTCTTGTCCAGTACTGCTGCCCGATCACACGTGGGGCCGGTCACTTCGTGCGAGAACTGTTGTGTGGAAGGACGATGACGTCCCTTGTGGACGTCGTCGCCGCCGGTGACGACGCGATGGCGCGCCTTCCCCAAAGGGCGGGATTCCTGGACGGATCGACGCGGTGCTCCACGCGCGGGGTGCGCATCGGCGGATCCTCGGACGAAGAACCGGGGGCGAGAAGATCGGTGCTGACGATGACGAACTTGCGGCCGCGTCGTGCCGGGCGTGCGCAACACCTGCTCCGGTGCGCCCTTTTGCCGGTGGTCTTCGTGGCCGGCGTTCTACTGGTGATCGGAATCCTGCGAGGTTCCGGGTATTGGATCGTGACCGGCATCGTCGGGGGGTGTATCGCGCTCGTGCCGGCGGTCGTCACGCGCGTACGCGAGGCGGCCGGCCGGATCGACCGGATCGTCCGCGACGAGCTGTCACGCTGAGACGGTCGGCCGACGGCGTCAGCCGAGCCGGTATCCCTTCCACTGGACGGTCTGGATGACGTGGCCTGCTTGGTCGTCCAGCTTCTTGCGAAGCACGGCGATCCGCCATCGCACCCGGTCGCGGCTGTACATGACACCGGTGCTTTCGAGCTCGTTCGCCAGGACCCTCCAACTCACCATGTCGCCGCGGTGCCACAGCAGCATGCGCAGCATGACCAGCTCCGCCGCGCTCAGGCGCACCGGCCGGCCGTCGTGGTTCCCGGCGCCGGTCTCGATGTCGAGAACGACGTCGCCCAAGGTGACCACGGGATCGGCCAGCCGGAGCACGTGCGCGGCAGGGGTACCTGGAAGGCCTGCGGGGTTTCGTCGTGGGAGCACGTACACGACGAAACCAGGCACGGATGACGGATCGTCGCGGCGGGCGACCGCGGGGGGCGGAAAGAGGAAAACCCTCCACAAAGGACTGCGCAGGCCGCGTTCCCGACGTCCGGTGAGTGAACTTCCCCTGTTCGGAGCGCTGGAGCTCGAGACGGGTGACCGGCGGATCGCGCCCGGTTAGCGTTATGCCGCGCCTTTCTTCCGATGACGAGTGAAGTATTTTCGCGGAGGGAGCGAACGGGTGAGTGATGGGGTCCACGTCCCGGCGGCGGCGCAGCACTTCCTGGAGGTGGTGCTGGGCATCGCGATACCAGAAGGATCGGTACCGGGACTTTATGCGATGGCGGACGACTGGGACGACCTGGCGGACGCTCTGGGCGACCTGATCGATGCGGTGGAAGTCGGCGGGGCGGGCGTGGACGCGGCGCTGGTGGGCATGGTCGGCCGGGCTACGGGGCAGTGGTTGGAGAGGCAGGCGCCGGAGGGCCTGCGGGCGTTGGTGTCGGGGGCGCGGGAGTCGTCGAAGCTGACGCGGAACGCGGGCGCGGATGTGGTGAAGACGATCTTCCTGATGTCGGCGATGGCGTTGTTCGCGCTGCTGACGATCGCGGAGCTGCTCTCGACGGTGATCGGGGCACTGCTTGTCCCGGCGGTGGAACTGGGGGCGCTGGCGGCGGTGCGGGCGGTGGTGGCGGCGATGGTCGCGCGGATCCGGGGCTTGACGTTCTCGGCTGCGGCGCGGGGACTGAGACAGGTGGGGGTGCAGGCGGGGAAGTTCGCAGTGCTGGGCGCGGGGCTGATGGGAGGCTTGGACCTGGGGTTTCAGGTCGGGCAGATCGCGTTCGGGGCGAGAGAGGGCCTGGACGGGCGGTCGGTGCTGGGGTCGGTGGTGGGCGGGGCGTTGGGGGGTGCGTTCGCCGGGGTGGTGCACGCGGGCGGCCTGTTCGTGCGGGATACGGCGCTGAGGCTGAGCGAGAAGTCCCCGGGATATGTGCGGGCGGTGGCGCACGCGTTGTACGGCGGTGCGCAGGTGGCGACGGTGGTGGTGACGGCGCCGGCGGTGAATGCGGCGACGGGGTCGCCGCAGGCGGCGTCGTATCTGGGGGCGCTGGGCGCGTTGGGCGCGATGGGTCGCGGCGGGCGTCACGGTGGCGGCACTGGAGTGTCGTCGTCGTTGGATGGGCTGCTGGAGAAGGCGGCGCATCTGCGCCCGCCGTCGATCACCGTCCCCGATGTGACGGACAAGGACGAGCCCGGCGGCCACTCCGACGCCGGCAGCAAGGGTGACAAGCTGTTTTCGCCGGACGGCGAGGGTACTTCCTCGGACCCGCCTCCTCCTTACTCGAGCCGGTCGCCCGAGTTGGAGAGCGGAGTACTCGATGCTCCGGCATCCGACGTCCGGACGTTCGGTGTGGTGTTCGGTTCGGCTGAACCATCCGGACTGGATTCACCGGACGCCGGAGCGGCCGCGGCGGGGGAGCGCGCACCCGGGGAAACACCGATCGATCGGCATACCGGGGCGGCGGTAGTCACCCTCGCGGCTGTGGACGGCGCTTCTTCCCCCGAAACTTCACGCGACGCTGCGGCGGGTGGTCGCCTGGCCGCCGCTCCGGTCCGTGGTGCTCGCGGTCCGGAATCGCCGGCGTTTGCCGGCGGGGGCCGGGCCGAAACGGCGGCGCCGGACCGGCCGCACGTGCCGGCTGCGGCGGACGGGCCGCCGCGCACCGAGACCG
The DNA here is from genome assembly GCF_023023025.1 of Amycolatopsis sp. WQ 127309. NCBI lineage: Bacteria > Bacillati > Actinomycetota > Actinomycetes > Pseudonocardiales > Pseudonocardiaceae > Amycolatopsis > Amycolatopsis sp. WQ 127309. The sequence continues at coordinate 403,701 of NZ_CP095481.1, read as the reverse complement.
CGCCGCGGCTTCGGACCGGAAGCGAAGTTCCGCTGTCCGGACAGGCGGCTGCGACCGACCGGCTGGTGAGTACGGGCCGGGGTACGGCGTCCGGCTACCACGAATCGCGCGACGCGACCAGTTCCTCGCGCGGGTCGGCTCCGGCGGGCCGGGACGAACCGGTGCCGGCCCCGGTTGCGCGCGGTGATCGTGCACGGCCGGCCACCGCGGCCGCCGGACCGAGCGGTGACGGCGGGGACGACACGGGGACGGCCCGGTTGCCCGGTCGCCCGGTCGACCCCGGTTCCAGTGCGGTCACGAAAGCGCCCGAAGGCTCGAGCGCGCGGGCGGAAGAGGCCGGTGTCGACCGGCTCTGGTCCGACGAGGACGAGTCCGACGCCGAGTCCGTGCCGGCGGATGCCGGCCCGGCCGCGCCGGTTCGCGCCGGTGCGGGACCGGGATTCTCCCTCGTCGAGCTGGCGGCGAGGTGGGTCACCGACGCGGAGAACCGGCGGAACCTGGTGAACCTGATCGCCGATCCGGGCTCCGCCCGGCAGGTGAACCTGGCCTGGCACCAGAGCACTGCCGCCGCGCAGCGGACCTACGCCGAAGTCACGGAGATCGGGGGCCTCCGCCGGTTCCACCGGGAAGTCCCGGCGCCCTGGGGGCGTTCGCTGGCGACCGGCCGGATGCCCGCGGACTTCGTGCTGCTGGAGGCGCGGGGGAACCGGTTCGTCGTGCCCCGGCCTGGACAAGAAGCGCAGCTGATGACCCCGCGGCTGCTGGCCGGGGTGCTCGCCCGGACGAGTCCGGCCGGACCTCGTGGACCCCTCGTCGTGCTGACCCGCGACACCGATCCCGCGACGAACGACCGGCTTACCGCGACGCTGCTCGAGGAACTGGTCGCCCTGACCGGCCCGGTTCCCACCTTCGGGTACCAGGGTGCGTTCGGGGTCCGGCGGGACGGGACGTTCTGGTTGCCGGCCGGAGCGGACGTTTTCCGCGGGCCGGAGCTCGAGCTCGAGGATGTCCGCTACCACTCACGAGAGAGCGTTTTCGGCTTTCCCGGCGAAACCGAACCAGACGACCTCGCCCGCGTCGCCGCCTCCGCCGCGGCCGAGGTGGGCGTGGCGGACCCGGTGGTGTTCGTCTCGACGGCCGGTGGACCGGGGCATACACGAGCCGGGGTGGTGAACGGCACGAACGACGTAGAAGGCCACGACGCGGTACGGCTGCTGTTCGAGGACCGGAACTTCCGCGACGCCGTGACGGATCCGGCACGACCGATCGTGGTGGCCTCCGACTTCGCGGGTTCCGGAACGGGATACGGGGACTTCGGGTTCGACTTCGCGCGGGCGCTGCGGCAAAAACACATCTTCAACGACGTGTACGCCCCCACGGGCCCGGCGGCGGGCGGCGGGTTCCGGTTGGTCTCGGGGCTGCACGCGGGTGACGTGCAGGTGGCCCGCATCGCCGACTCGTCGGATGTCGAGTTCATCTACTTCGTTCGCTTCCCCGGCGACGCGGCGATACTGGAGTCCGTGCGCCGCTGGGCACGGACGTCGGAAGCCCAGCAGATGACCACCATGGCCGGGGCGATGTCGGTCAACGGCACCAGGGTCCGGCCGGTCGTCGTGATCTCCCTGCAGACCGGGGGCAGCCACCTGGTCACCCGGTCCGACGGCGAAGCTCGGTTCTTGCCCCCGGCAGGACTGGGGCAGGTGATCCGGCACGACGAGCACCTGCGGCGGATGCTGGACCACCCGATGTCCGGTCTCCATCGGCGAGACCGGGCGCCGGTGCTCCTGATCACTCCCGGCGGCGAAGCGACCGGGATCGAGGAATTCGCCGCGAGTTTCGCCCGGGGTGGCTACGCCCGGGACGTTTACACCCCGGCCGGGGGCGTCAAGAACCTCGGTGATCACGGCGGTTTCGAGGCCGTCGACGGGTGGCTCAAGCCCGTCCTGGCGACCGCACCCGGCCCGGAGCGCGTCCGCCGGTTCGAGTTCGCGATGCCCGGGCTGGGCGGCTACGGCCGCATTTTCCCGTCGCGGGCGTTCGACCTGGCCGGTGGCGTGGCGTCGCTGCTGCGAGACCGGCCGTTGAACCGGCGGCTCTACTTTTCGGAGACCAAGGAACGAGACGCGGCGGGGCAGGAGCGGAGCAAGTGGACGCCGTACCTCGTGCCGTCGGGCCCGCTGACCGACGTCGACCGGGTCCACGGTTCCACCGAAGGAGGGTTCGACTTCTCGCTGCGGACGGAGGATCCAGCGCTGGCCGGCGACCGGGTCAGGCTGACCGGAGCCGCGGCGGACGCCGTTCTCCTGGATCGGGCCCACCTGCCGAGGCTCGCCGACCGTCCCGAACACCGGATGCTCGAGGCGTGCTGGGCCGCTTACACCGACGCAGTTCATGCGCAGAGTCCGTTGCAGCTCATGCATCTTCGGGCGTTGGCCGCCGGAAGCCCGCTGGCGGACCTGGTCGGGCCCACGCGGGAGGTGGGTCGTGAACCGGAGCACGGTTTCGTCCGCGTGCTCCGCGGAGGGCACGTCGTCCGCGCTGACGAGACCGGTACCGAACCGATCCCGCTCGGCGACCTGGCCGCGAACGCCATCCCCCCGGCGCGGGTGACGTCCGGGCCGGGGGGAACCGGGTCGCGGCTCGACGAGGTCCGGCTGGCCGCCCGCCGTGCGGCGAGAGCGGACTCCTGGCGCCGGCGGCACGACGTCCAGCGGGTGAGCGCGCAAATCTTCGTCGGGGGCAACGACGAGTTCGGTGCCTATCATCACGCGCAGGAGGCCTACCGGCAGGCTTATCTCGAGGAGGGACGCCGGCTCGACCGGTTCGGTCTCCCGGCTCCGGGTGAGCCCGTGATCGAAACACGACGCGCTTCCGGCGGCCAGGACGACGCGGCGCGGATCGCGTTCTCGGTCCCGTTCGCCGAACTCGGCGGGACTGCCCTGGCCGAGGACGACCTCGCGGCGTACCCACAGGCGTTCGCCGGGTTGCTCCCCGATCGGCCGGTGGACCTCGCCGCCCGGTACCGAGCCTTGCCCGACCCGTTCGACCGCTTGGCCGAGGCGGGGGCCGACGACCTCGAAGCGATGCTGCTCTGGGGTGAACCGGCCGCGGCGTCGCTCGACGAGCTCCCTGACACGGTCGTGACGGACACCGACGGGCAGGTCAGCCTGATCAACCTGACCACGGATGCCGACAGCGCCCGGTCCGTCCGGAACCTGTGGGAACAGCGGGTGACCGCCCGCAGCCGGCAGCTGCTGGCCGTCAGGCAGCGCGGCGGCGGGTTCCAGGAGACGGTAGCGCCATGGGCCGACTGGCTGGCCGAAGGCCGGGCGCGGCCGATCACCCTGGCCCTGGAGACCGAGGGGGGACGCTTCCGCCTGCCTGCGGCCACCGGATCGGTGCCGGCGGAAACGCTCGCCGCCCGGGTGGCCGCGACGCTCTGGGCGGCCGATCCGGCGGTGCACCGGCCGCTGGTGGTGTTCCACACGGCTCACGACGGCAAGCGTGACGACAAGTTGGTCGGTGCGTTCCTGAAGCACCTGGAGGACATCACCGGTCCCCGGCCGGAGTTCTCCCGGTGGGGAACACTTGCTCCGCGGGAGCTTGACGGCGTCCTGCAGGTCGACGACGAGACGTTCGTCAAGGCCCCGCTGCTGAGCCTGCGGCAAACCCGTCACCACGGAGATGGTGTCGCGTTCGGCTTCCCAAGCGACGACCCCGCTGGGGACGCCGCGCGGGCCCGGGTCCTGGCCGCGGTGTCCGGCGCCGGCGGCCGGAACCCGGTGGTGCTGTTCGCCGCGTCGGGTGGCCGGACGCACGTACGGGTCGGGGTGCGGGGCGGTTCGGTCGACCTGGGCGCGGATGAGGCTGTGCCGCTGCTGCTGGAGCATCCCGGCTTGCCGGCGGCGCTGGCGGACCCCGGGCGCCGGGTGGTCGTGGTCTCGGACTTCGCGGGCTCGGTGGTGGGCTACCGCGAATTCGGTTTCGAGGTGGGGCGTCAGCTGCGGCAGCGCGGCCACTTCAACGACGTCGTGGCACTCGTGGGGCCGGTGAACGGCGAGCCGTCGGATGCGGTGTTCCGTTCGGTGTCGGGCTTGCACGCGGGAGACGTCCGGGTGACGACGATCAGGGACGAGGACGGCGGCGGGGTCCTGCACCTGGTCCGTTCTCCGGACGACGATGCCCTGCTGGACGAGCTCACGCGGTGGGCGCGGACGCCCGGCGCTCAGCACTTCACGGGCTTCACCTCTGCGGTGACGCCAGGCAAGGAGGCGCCTCTCCCGGCGTTGGTCGTGGTGAAGCGCACGGCTGCCGGGACGCTGGCTGTGCGCTCGGACCATGAATCCGTGACTCTTTCGGATCACGAACTCGGGCAGGCCCTCCGGCACAGTGCGGAACTCCGGGAGGTGCTCGGCACCTCGGGCTTCGGGCACCAGGACGACCCGGAGTTCGTCCCCCCGGCTGTCCTGGTGCACTCCGTCGGCGGCGTGGCTGTCTCGGTCCGGGAGTTCCAGGAGAGCTTCGCCCGCGGGGGTTACCAGCGGACGGTCTACGCGCCGCGAGGACCGGCGCGGCTCGTCGACGACGAACGAGGGCTGGTCGTGCCCGGAGGGTTCGACGAGGCCGCTCCGGCTGCCCTGCGGGAAAGCCGGCTGTTCGGGTTCCCTCTCGCCTCCAGCCGCTTCGGCACGTTCGGGCGGGCGTACCCGTCGCTGGCGTTCGACTCCTCCGCGATGGCCGTACCCGCTCTTGCCGACCGCGCGATCCGGCTTCGGATCTACCTCACCAGGGAATCGTCACCGGGGCAACCCGACGGCACGTGGGCCCCCTATCTCGTTCCGGCGCCTTCGCCGACTTCGCTGATCGTGGCTCATGGCTCGCCGACGGGCGTGGGCGTCGCGCTGGGCACCGAGGACCCGATGACCTCCGGGGACCGGCTGACGATCGCCGGCCCGGCCCTGGATTCGATCCTGCCGGAGCGGAATCCGGCTTTGCCGGCCGCGAGCACCTTCTTGCACGCGTGCAGGCTCGGTGCGGCGGAGCCGGTCAGCCAGGTGCGGATGATGCAGGCCCGGACCGAGCGGCCGGAAGGACTCCCCGGACACTTCGTTGCGCCGACGAGCGTGCTCGGACGGCTGTGGGACTACGGCGGGGTGATGAGGCTCGACGACGGCGGTCACATCGCGCGAGGAGACGATCTCGGCGGCGAACCGGTGCCGCTGCGAGACCTCGCCGCGAACCACATCCCGGTCGCACGGGTCCGGTCGGCAGCCGGGCCTGGCGACCACTTGGCCGAGGTGGCCAGGGCCGCCCGGCAGGCAGCCAGGGCCGACTCCTGGCGGCTCCTCAACGGCGCTCCCCGGGCAAGTGCCGAGATCATCGCTCACGGTTCCGATGCCGCGGAGCCGGTCGCCGTTGAGGACGCGTACCGCACGGAATACCTGGCCGAAGCCGCCCGGCTGAGCCGTTACGGCCTCCCCTCGCCGGGCGAGCCCGCCATCAAGGTGACGACGGCCGATGTCGCTCCGGAAGCCGGGATCTCGGCACGGATCGACGTCACGCTCCCGCACCGGGAACTGGGCGGCGCGGCGATCGACTCGGGAGATACCGAGCAAATGTTCACGGCCTTCGCCAAGCTGGCTCCGGCCGAGGAGCGCCCGGCGGCTCCCGAAGACCTGACTGCGGGCGGCCCGCTCGGCCGCGACGTCGACATCTCCTCGGCCACCGCGCTGTTTCTCGCTCCAGGGTCTCCCTCGACGACACCGGAAACCGGCTCGACGCCTCGGGCGGCCACCCGGCGCAAGAGGAATCCGACGGCGAACGACGCCGACCTGGAAGCCGCGGTACGACGCGCTGTCGAGGAAGAGGACAAGAAGACCGTCACCGAGATCATCGCTGCGGTTCGCTCCCGCAACGTCGGCGCCGACGACGCGCGAATCCGCGACATAGTGCACCAAGTCCGCGGTACGACGCCGAGGCTGGTTCCCCGGACCACGGTGGACGACGTGTCGGTCGAGGCCGCCGTGGTCCGCGTACTGGGCCTGGGCATGACGAAGATCGGCGACATCGTGGCCGCGGTGCGAGCCGAAGGCGTCTCCAATGAGGGGCGGATCCGCGACGTCGTGCACCGGGTGCGCGGCACGAAGCCCGGCAAGTGGGGGACGGACGACGCGACTTTGGAGGCCGCGGTACGACGAGTCATCGCGCCGAACATGAAGACGTACGACATCACGTCCGCCGTGCGAGCGCTGGGAGTTTCCGCCGACGACGCGCGAATCCAGGCCATGATCCATCGGGTCCAGGGTACCGAGCCGAGCAGGAGAACCACGGCTTCCGTGAACGACGCGGTCGCGTATCCCGCCGCGTCGAGCAGCGAAGAGCGGGCCAAGCCGGACGACCAGGCACTGGATGACGAAGTGCGGCGAGTGATCAGCGAGAGGAAAACCACATCGCGCAAGGTTATCGCCGAAGCGTTGCGGCAGAAGGGGATCAAGTTCTCGAGTACCCGGCTCATGGAATCGAAGCACCGGGTGCAGGGGACGCAGCCGCGGCCGCGGCACACGGTGAGCGACGCGGAACTGGAGGAGATCGTGCGAGGCTTGATGCCCCTGGGCACCGAGCGCGTGCAGGACGTCGCGGATGCGGTGCGCCAGGCGGGCGTCACCACGGGAGCTTTCCGGATCGATGCGGCGATCCACCGGGTTTGGCCGGCCCGGGCACGTACCCAGCTGTCCAGCGGAGAGGCCTGGGCGAGCACCGAGTTCGAGCAGGTGCCGGAGCACGTGCTGCGGGGCGTGGTCGAGCAGCTGGTGCGCAACGGGGTCCGCGCGGTGCCGGAGATCGCCGGAGCGCTGCAAGCCGGCCGGGTCTACGCGACACCCGAGATGATCACGAGCGTGCTCGCCTCGATCGAGGCGGAGGCGCCCGAGCCCGGGGGTGACCGGCATGGCGATGACGCGACCGAGGCCGGGCAACGCCACAGCGAGAGCGAGGACGTTGCACCGGCGGGTTCCGCCGGCCTGACCATGGCGTACCGCCCGCCACCGGCCCGGGAGCCGGTGGCGGGCGAGAAGCGGAGCGCCGAGGATGCCGTCGGCCGTTCCAAGCGCCGCCTGACCACCAGCACGGACGCGGGCTTCGCCGGAGTTCGCGCCGAAACGAGCACCGGGCCGGCCGGCCTGGGGACCGACCAAGCCGCGGACACGAGCCGGCTGCCGGAGGGTGCGACCCCAGAGGACGTGGACCGGTGGGTGCTGGCGAGGCTGGATACGGGAGCGTCTCCAGCCGACGTCGCCGCCGCCTCCGGTGGACGGGTACCCGCCCATCGAGCGGCCGCATTGTACAACACGGCTCCCGATTCCGGTGCCGAAAGCCGTGGAGAAGCACTGCCGGACGGGACCTTCTGGGAGGATCAGGGACGGCGCCGGACGAACTGGCCCGCGCCTGCCGACGAGGATCTGCCGGAGCTGTACATCTCCCACGCCATCCGGCACGGGCTGCGCCCCATCGAGGGAATGGACGACCTGTTCCACTGGCGTGATCCGGCCGATCCGCTGTACCGCGTCGCTCCCGCGTTCGCAGGGCCCGACGGAGACCTGCACCCGGAAGTGCGCAGGCGGGCCGGCGAGATCACCGCGAAGATCGTCTTCGGCAAGTCCGAGCTCAAGGGAATCGCCGAAGATCCAGCCGACCCCCGGCTGCCGGAGGCCGCCGCCCGGCACCTGGACAAGCTGTGGCCGAAATTGGAACGCCGGATCGCCGATGAGATCCGGCGCGTGGTGCGCACTTCGGTCAACCCCACGCCGGACAGCGTTCGTGAAGCGCCGTTACGACCTGTGGACGACCGTCAGCACGTCTACGTCGGACGTGTCAAGAAAAATCACGTCGCCGCGCACGAACCAGGGCTGGTCCACCAGCTGGGCCTGTTCCTCGCGCACGTCCCCGGGAGTGTGCCCGGCAAGAACCAACCGACGCTCGCAAACGGACACTTCATCGGCATCTACGCCGGCGCGCACTTCGGCAAGCTCTACGTGACCGCGAAGCAGAAGGGCCCGCGTCGGCGGATCGAAGAAGAGTGGGGGGAGCGGCACCCTGCCTACCCCGCCTACCACATGGCGGCGGGCCGCGAGCGTGATCCGGACCTGATGAGCAGCGAGGGCGCCGCGAACTCGACGGCTTTCGCCAACTCCGCCACCGACCCGGAGACGGGTGAAGGGGACGACGCTCGGATCAACACCGTCTTCCTCGGGGTCGAAGTGTCCCTCCCCGACAGGAACAACCCCGGACGCACGGTGAAGGTCGGCGCCACCGTCTTTGTCGCTTTGGACAACGCTTTCGATCCCGAGGCCAATCCTTACGGCCTCATCCTGGCCGCCTACGGCGAGCAGTACGAATTTCCCGAACCTCAGGTCAAGGCCGAACCTGAGGAGTGACCGTTCGCCCGCTCAGGGGCTACCGGGCCACCAGCGCGACAGTTCCCTGATCGCCCGGATCCGCAGGTGTCCCACGAAACGATCCACCAGAATCTCGAGGTGCAGGGCGGAGGCCGAACCGGCCGCCTGCCTGCGCACCGGCCGCGCGCTGCGACGCCCGTGACAGATGCCCGGCGGGCGCCGCACGGCCGGCGGCAAGAGCACCGGGATGGTCCCGATCTCCGACCGTCCGGCCGAGGTCGTGATCGCGGTCGTCCGGACCTGCCTGGGCAGCTGCGCGGGTCACTGGCCTGGGACCAGGGCGCCGAGCCGGCCCGGCACGCCCGGGTCACTCCGGCTGCCGGCCTGGCCGGCTAGGTGCGCGACTCGCGCTCGCGGCAGCAACAGAAACACCAACGGCCTGCTGCGCCGGTACTTCTCCACCGGCGCTGATCTCTCGGTCCACACTCGAAGCACCTGGCTACCGTCGCCGCCGAACTCAACGGCCGCCCGCGAGAGACACCCGGCTGGGACGCTTCGCCGAACGCCTCGGCTTGCGGCTGTCCACAACGGAGCCCGTTGCAGCGGCCACGTGAATCCACCCCTTCATTGCCGCTCACGAGCCGGACGACTCCGGCCGGTCCTCGCCGGACGAGCCGTCCGCGGGGGCCGTGCTTTCGTCCGCGGGGGCGTCGCGCGGAGCGGTCTGCCCGGCCTGCCGGCGCAGGGCAGGGCCGGTGGCCTGGCGGCTGTCGCGGGACGTCCAGGACGAAGACTTCTCGTCCGCGTTCATCCGGTCACCGGAGGACGACTCCGCCTCGCCCTCCGAGACCGAAGGTAGCTCGGCCACGGGCCTTGCCGGTTGGGGGCGACGGGGAAACTCCTGCGCGATTTCGGGCTCGTGGCCCAGGACGACGGCACCGGGCACCGGGTCCGCACCGAGGTCCAGGACTCGCGGGCCGCCGGCGGTGACCTCGACCGGAACTCCGTGGCCGAAACTGGTGACCCGGTGCGCGAGGCCCGCCGTGCGGGCGAGCCGCTGGACGGCGGCCGCGTGGCCGTCGCCGGCCCCGCCGACCAGCCGGAGCCGCTCCACGGACACGTGCGGTACCCCGCCCGACCGGAGGCTCGCCACCACCGCGGTGAGGTAGTTCACCAGCGAGCTGTCGGGCATGGGCCACGCCGGACCGTGCCAGCGCGGCTCGGCGAAAACGCCGAGCCAGGTGCTCACCGGATTGGTGCGGACGAGCACGTCGAAGGCCTCGAACCGGTCCGCGGGGAGGCCGGCGTACGCCGCCTCGACAGCGTCCGCTTCCGCACGGGGAAGGAACGCCGCACCGGCGACCGTTCCGTCCGACGTGCGCAGCAGCCGGGCCGGAAGCCGTTCACCGATCGCTTGCCGGGCCGCCTCGACCAGTGCGTCGGGCTCGAGGAGGGGGAGCGTCACCGGGTCTTCGTCCCGGAACAGCCGGAAGGGTTCGCCGTTGCGGAAAACGTGCCAGCCGTCCGCGGAGGCCGCCAGCACCACGGCTCCGGGAACCGTCAGCGACAGCTGCGCCGGGACGCTGCTCCGTCGCGCGGGGTCCGGGGCTCCGGGCAAGAGCGGCTCGCCGCGCAGCACGAGGACCGCTCCGTAGTCCGGCGACAGCCGGTCCGCGACCAGCTTGCCGAAATCGTACGCGTCGATCGTGCCGGACGGCGTCCGGACGGCGCCCCAGCCCGCGTCCGGCGTGAACTCGACGAAGTGAGCGTGCCGGATCACCGGCAGGGCGGCGAGGGCGTCCCGCCCGGCGACGGCGGATTCCGGGCCCGTGATGTGGAGGTTGCCGTCGGTGCTGGTGAACCCGTGACTCCACAGTGGAACGTCCGGGGCGCGTCCGGTCCGCGCCGCCGACTCGGCGTGGATCCCCGCGAGCGGCTCGGCCATCGCGAGCGTGGGCTCGAGCAACCGCACCAGATCGCGCACGCGTGCCGGATCCTGGGCGTTCGCCGACCGCTCCGGCTGGTCGAGCAGGTCCTCGACGAGAACTCGCCGGGCCGGATCGGCCGCCGCCCGGAGCACGCCGAGACTCAACTCGGCCAGCACCTGGATCCGCCCGGGGTCCGACCGGGCGGGACCGTTGTCTCCCAGCCGGAAGGCGATCGAGCCGGGCCGGTCGCCGAAACCGGCCCGGGTGAAGTCGACCGTCTCGTTCCCGGCCGGGCTGAGCGCGTGTACGTCACGGGCCGAGGTCACGGCGCCGGTACCGGTCAGCGGCAGGGGATTCGGCCACGCGCGCCGCACCCCGGCGTCTCCGGCCCCGGCAGAGCGGTCGGCCAAGCCGTGCAAGATGTCGCCGTGCTCGGCCATGATCCGGGTGACCCAGTAGTAGGTTTCCGGATCGCGAGCGCCGTCCAAGTCGACGTGGAGCACAACACCGAGGTGCCTGCGGGACTCCCTGGCGAGGCGGCGAGCGGCGTCCAGAGCGTCCGGGAGCTCGCGCCACGGGTCGTCGGCGGGCCGCCGCATCGGCGACATCAGGGTGTCCTGGTTCAGTGGACCTTCGGGCAGGAAGGTCCACCGTGAGAGGTCGTCCGGGGCACGCCTGCCGGACGCGGCTGTCGCGTAGCCGACCTGCTGCAGCGCCTGCCGGGTGAACGGCGGCAGCGGTTCGCCGGCGGTGGCGTGACCGGGCCGGTGGAGGACGAGGGAAAACCCGATCCGGGCGGCGGGTGAAGAAGTCAGCCCGCCCGGCACACCACCGGAGTGGAAGGGGACGAGGTGGCCGTCGCGCGGAACGGGTGCGTCCGCGACGGCTTGGAACCGGTCTTCGAACTCTTCTCCGGCCGCCTTTTCCCGCGCGGGCATCGGGACTGGTCGTTCGTCGCGTTCGTGCGCCGGCCCGGACGACACCGGCACCACCCCGGCGCCGCGGGATGCCTCGACCTGCTCGTAAGACGGCACCAAGTCGCCGCGAGCCATCGCCGGTTCCCGCACGGCCCGGGCCACGAACAGCTCCGGCACGTAGGCCTGGCGGCGCTGCCCGGCCGCGGCCGGCTCGAAACCCGGGATGTGAGCCAGCTCGGGCACCGTGGGCGCCCAGCTGGGCGGAGCCTTCACGTAGGTCGGCAGGTCGTCGTTCCCGGCGATGATCGCTTCCTCGTCGGCGGCGACGGTCAGGTGGCGCAACGCCACCCCGTCGGTGCGGCCGGCCGCGAACGCCGTCCCCAGGTGCGCGGGCAGCAGCCGGGGAGCCTGGCCGGTCTCGTACCTGATCCAGCCCGCCGAGCTCGGCAGGTACACCTTCAGGCTGGGATCGTCGTCGACGAAGGTCTCCGCGATACTCCGGCCCGGCAGGGTCTCCGCTTCGCGGCTGTCGCTCTCCACCAGCAGGGCCAGGCGACGTTCGTCATCGGGGAACTGCAGGCTGCGCAGCACCGCGGGCACGAACTCGCGAGGGGTGAGCGCCGCGCCGTTCCACGTCCGCACGACGTCGGTTTCCGGATCCACGGTGAAGGAGACCGTCGCTCCCTGAGGAAGCGGCCGCATTTGTGACACAGTCCCGGCGACGGACGCGGTGTTCTGGTGCGGACGGGGGAACACCAGCTGGCTGTCACCGGCCAGGAGCGACGCGTGGGCGGCAATCTCTCCGGCGGGCGCCTGCCAGGGTGCGGTCCAGCCGGCCAGCTGGGCCACCCGTTCCGGCATCCGGCCGCCGAGTTCGGTCAAGTCCAGGAATTCCAGGAGTTGACGCCACCGCTGCTCGAATGTGGTGACGGCCGGGTCGGCCAGCAACGCCGGCCGCCGGAGGGCAGCGGCGATCCGGTCCGCTTTGGCCGGATCCTGCGCTGTCTCGAAGATCGCGGTGCTGATCGCCGTCTGGACCTGCAACGCGCCCGGTGACGAAACCGGGCTCCAGAACTGGAACATCACGCCTTCGTCCTGGTACCGCAGGGCGTAGCCGGGCGAGGACGATCCCGGCAGGTCGTCGAGCCGCCGGACCTCGCGCGGGTCGGCCGGCCACGGCAGGGGCCGGGCGCCGGTGAGATCACGGTGCCCGTGGCGGTTGCCGAGTTCGTTCGCCAGCCAGTACAACGGCGCTTCGAACGCCTTGACGATCTGGCCGGTCCTGGCCGCGGTCGCGACGTCCGGGGTCGTGCCCCGGAAGCCCACGACTATCCTCGGCCTCGCGGCATAACCCCATTCGTCACGCAGCTTGGTCAGCACGGAGGCGGTCTGCGACCAGTCGAAGGTGCTGCCGTCGGTGGTCTGCGTCCGCACTTCGGAGTAGCGGTCGTCGACCTTCCAGCTCGGCGCTCCGGCGATCAAGGTCTGCAGCCGCCGGCGGAACAACTCCGTGCCGCCCGGATGCGGGCCGTCGAATTCGAGCAGGACCGCGAGCGGGTTGGGCGACGACATCATGCCGCCCGGAATCCCGCCGGCGTCGAAACCGATCGGGTCGGCGTGCCCCGGCCGGGTGCTCCCGGTCGAGACCCGGTCGTGGATGTCGCGCAACGGTGTGGCGTGGGTCCGGTTGTGCCGGATGGTCACCCCGCGCTGCTGCTCCGCAGAAGAACCGTGGCCTCCGCTGTTCGCGACCAGCTTCGCTTCCAGCTGGTGGAACGGCGGCAGGTCGGCACCGGGCTCGGCCGCGGCGGCCGCGTGCAGTTCCCGGAAGCTCTGCGCGAGCTCCGACCGGACGTCCTTCGCGCGCAACTCCCCGACATCCCCGACGAGGACCGCCGTTCCGCCGTACCCGGTGATCTCGACCGGGTCCATCCGGTCGCCGCCGCGATAGGTGGTCACCAGCTCGTCGAACAGTCTCCGCGCGATGTTCTGCCGCACCACGGTCCGCTGGACCTCACCCAGCCGGTGCTGTCCGGAATCGAAGGCGAGCTGCATCCCGGTTTCGCCGAGGACGACGGCGCCGGGGGTGGGGGCTTCGCCGGGTGCGAGAACGCGGCGGCCCCGATCGACGGAGATCTCGACGGCGCGGCCGTGGGCATAACCGACCACGTCCCGGGTGTAGCCCGCGCGGCGGCCGAGGTCCTCGATCGCGGCCGCGTGCGCGGTGCCGGAACCGCAGTCGACCAGTTCCAGGGTGTGCCAGGGCAGCTGGGCTTCCCCGAGGTGGTCGAGGCTGGTCCTGAGGTTCTCGAGCCGCCGAGAGAAGCCCGCGTCGCTGACCGGCCGCGCCGTACCGGTCGTCGCCGGTTCGGTGATCCCGGCGGGGGTGCGGTGGAACACCAGCTGGAACCCGGCCGCACCGTCACCGGCGCCGCGGGCGTATGCCCGCTCGACGACGTCGGCTTCGTGCGGGGGCAGGAAGGCGGCCCCGACGATGGTCTTGTCGGCCGACCGGAGCAGCCGCGCCGGCACGGGTTCGTCGTGCACCGGTGATCCGGCGCCCGGGTGCCCGGCCACGGCGGCGGTCGTTGCCGCGATGTCAGGCTCGGCGGTGTGGGCGACAGCCGCGTCCGGAGTGTGCGCTCCAGTGCCGTCCGCGGACGTGACGGGCCGGGTGACGTCACCTTCGAGATGGTGGCTGAGCTGCGGTGAGAGCCGCGGTCCTGCGGCGGCCCGGCCGGCCGGGCCGGCACTCACCACCGCGGAGCCTGCCGGTGTGGAGGCTCCCCGCGCGGCCGTGCCGTCGATGACAGCGGCCGGCACGACGGAGGCTGTGGTTCCCGGCCTGCCGTAGCCGATGGTCGTGCTCGCGGCGGGCCGGGCCGCGGCTCGGCTGGTCTGTTCCGCGGGGGCGAGGCTCGCGGCGGCGTGGTGCGCCGCTTGTTCGGTGCCGGTGCCGGTGCCGGTGCCGGTGGCGATGACGGGCGGAGGACCACCGGTGGTGGCCGTGGCGAGGAGACCGCCGGACACCGTGCCGGTGGTATAGACGGTGCCGATGACCTGGCCGGATGGGAGGAGGGCCGGTGTGTAGGCCGGTGGCGGTGTCGTATCGGCCGGCTGTTCCGCGACTGGGGTGTACGCCGGCGGTGCGATGTCGGCGTCGCCACCTTGCCGTGCCGGCTCGGTGACCTCGGCGATCGCGGAGGTGTTGTCCTTGCCCGTCGTCAGCGTGGTTTTCTCCGTGCCCGCGCTGGGTTCTTCCGGCTTTTCACTGCCGGCAAAAGACTTTTCGCCGTCGCCGCCCGGAATGGTCACCACCGGCGGCTTCTCCGTCATGACCGCCTGCAGCCGATCGTCCAGCGACGCGCCATCACCACCGGATCGGCCTCGACGGCCGCCACCCAGCCCGCCGACGGCCCCCAGCGCACCCAGCCACGGTGACGCCCCCGGCGACTGCCCCGACGCCGCGTTCACCGCCGGCGCCGACATGACCGCCGTCAAGACCTGACCGGTCGCGTAGGACACCTGCCCCACGCCACGCACGTACCGCGGTAACTGTCCGCCCAGCTCGGTCGCCGCGCCCGTAGCCACGTTCCGCACCGACACCGCGACACCGTGGAACACGCCCGCGAACGCGCCTCCCACCGCGCCACCGACGAACGAACCGAGCAACGACCGGGTGTCGAGGCCGTCGCGTTCCCCGGCCAGGATCTGGCCTCCCTGGATCGCGAGGTCCAGCCCACCCATCAGACCGCCACCCACCGCAGCGAACTTCGCCGCAGATGTCCCGGCTTCCAGCCCCACCTTCGCGGCACTCCGCAACGCGAGGCGCGCGACCTCACGCGGGGCCATCGCCAGCAACCGCGCGGTCAGGGCCTTGAGCACCGCCCACAACGAAACCCGGGCCGCCGCTTCCACCGCGGGCACGAAGGGAATGCCGATGATCGAGGTCAGCAATTCCAGTACGGCCAGCAGGGTGATCCCTGCCATGATCCCGAGCAATGCTTTGGTCTTCACCACATCGGCGCCGGCGTTCTTCGCCATCTTCGCCATCTCCGCGGCACTCGACCGCAACTCCGTCACACCCGAGGCCGCGCCCCCGGACAGCCACTCGCCCAGCGAGTGGCCCGTTTCACCCACCAGAGCCGACAGCACACCCGGACCACCCGTTCTCAGGGCCGCCTCCAGGTTGTCCAGCGCCACGATCAGCTCACGCCACTCTCGGGACAACGCCTTGAAGGCGTCGGAATCGCCCTCCGGCCACGGACCTCCCAAAACGACTTCGAGAAACTTCTGCAACTCCGCCGGCAAGCGATCGACGTCCTGACTCACCTCACACCACCTGCCCTTACAAGGTTTCTCCGAGAATCGCAAGCCGGATCCGTTGCCGGCACGCACCAGAACCCAGCAAGCGCCTTCGGCAGGCCGGTCGCGGACTCCGCCTCGGGAAAACCCCAACCTGCAGGGGAAACATCCACGAATCGCGAACTGTCCACACAGGATCAGTCACCGACGGCGAGTGCGTGTGCGGCCCGTCACTCCGTCGTCTGCTTCCCATCGGGGTGGCTGTGCTCGATGGCGCCCGCAACCTGTGTGACGTGGGGTGGCACGAACATGCTGAAGTGGTTCCCGCTCACGGGAAACACCCGGACCTTCGCGACATCGACGTGCTCCCAGCCGTTGGCGGGACTGTCGAGGTGGAGCTTCAGGCCGAAGTGCGCCGAAGGCATTGGTGCGAACCCGCCGACCGTCTTCAGGACGTGCACGGTCAGATCGGACGGTGGGAAAGCGTAGCTGGCGTAGGCGTGGAGCGAACTGAGCTGGACCTCGACGATGGCCGCCAGGTGCTCGTCGTAGCGAGCCGGCTCTGTAGCGCCGAGTGCCCGGGCCAGAGCGTCGCGCTGCCCGGCGAGCGGCGCGTCGAAATCGATGCCGCAGTCGCACGTGCCGGTGGCAAGGCACGCCATGTGGCGCACGACGGCTTGGTCCCGCAGCGCACCCGCGACGTCGTCGTCGGGCGGTTGCTGCCCGGCGACGGCCACGAAGGTGTCGAGGAGCAGCACCGGAGAGACCTCCGCTCCCGCCGCGCGAAGCTGCCGTCCGATCTCGTAGGCGACGACGCCGCCGAACGAGTGGCCGCCGATCCGGTACGGGCCTTCGGGCGACAATGCCTTGATCTGCTCGACGAAAGCCTCGGCGATCGTCTCGACGTCGTCGAGGGGCGCTCCGGTCCCGTCAAGCCGGCCGGGGATCTCGAACGGGAGCAACGGCCGCTCCGGTCCCAGCGAAGCGGCCAGCGGGCGCAAGTAGGCGCCGGAAGCCCCGATGCCGCCCACGCAGAAGAAGGGGCGAACACCCGGGCTGAAGGTTTCACGTACACGTTTCGCCGCGAAAGGTGCCTCGCCTTCGGCGAGGTAGCCCGCGACGGCGTCGATGGTCGGCAGCTGGAGGAAAAGCGTATGCGGAACGCGGAAGCCCAGGTAGGTCGACAGATCGGACATCAGGCCCGCGAGCGCCAGCGAGCCGAGCGGAAGCTCGGAGAGCGGCGCCCGGGGGTATGCCGTGCCGGCGGTGGCTTCGGCGACGGACCGGACCAGCCACGCGCGGATCTCGCCGCTCGTACGGCCGACGGGGCGCTGGGGTTCGCCGGCCGCGGCCGCCGCGGCGTCCCGGCCGGGGAATGCGCGATGGACCAGGTCCAGCGCGTGACTCATCGCGCACTCGACGGACTCGAAGCCCAGCACCCCGCCGGTGAAGTAGGTGTGCCGCTCGCCCTGCCGTGCCTCCAGGTCCTCCAGCACCCCGGCCCGCACGTCGGCGCTGGTGAAGTGCGGCATGAGGAACCAGTCGCGGTGCAGGTGAGCGCGGAAGTCCTGCGCGCCGCAGGCTGCGAGGTCGCGTTCGAGCTGCCCAGCCGTGTCCTCGCCGAGGTAGGAGTAGCAGGTGTAGACGTCGCTGCCGGGGTACCGGTGCTGGAAGCCGACGCAGTGCCCGCGGTCCACGGAGCTGTCCGCGAACTCCCCGAGCAAGTAGAAGGCGTCCTGGGGCAGCCCGGTCGCGGTGGCCACGGTCGTGCGGTACCCCTGGTACCGCACCCGCCGGGCCACCTCGTGCTCGGCCGCCGAGGCGTCGAGGACCCCGGCGATCCGGTCCGGCGGCACCGCGATGACCAGGTCGTCCGCTTCGACGACGCCGCGGTCGGTGCGCACGACCACGCCGCCCCGCGCGGTGTCGTGGCGGGTGACGGCCAGCACGGTCGTGTTCACCCGGACGTCCGCCAGGTCTTCGGCGACTCGTTCCCACAACGCGCCGAATCCACCCTTGACGGTGAAGCGGGCCTCGATCGCCTCCGCGCTGGGCACGGTGTCGGAGAGCAATCCCGTCGTCTCGGCGTACTTGACGAAGTAGAGCGCGGGAAGGTCGTCGTCCGGGAAGCCGTAACCGGCGCTCGTGTAACCGAGCCCGAACGTGGTGTACATCGCCTGCAAGTCGTTCTCGGCGAGCCACTCGGACAGCGGGGCGGCCAGGGCCGCGGCCGAGTGGGCCAGTCCCGGTTCGCCGATGCGCGGGAACCGCGCGGCACGCAGAGCTTCGTAGCGCTCGACGGAACCGTCCGTGAAGAAGCGCATGTCGGTGGTGGTCCGGCCGGACGAGCCGGTGCTCAGCACCAGCTCGGCCGGCGTCGGTTCGGTGCCGACACCGAGTTCCGCGGCGAGCGCCGCCAGCGTGCGGTAGCGGCCGGTGCAGATGTGCGCGCCGAGATCGTGGGGATGCCTGTCGACGTCGACGGAAGTCGCCTTACCGCCGACGTGCCCGGCGGCCTCCAGCACGATGACGCGGTGGCCGGCGCGCTCCAGTTCCCGGGCCGCGGTGAGGCCGGCCGGGCCGG
Source organism: Amycolatopsis sp. WQ 127309 (assembly GCF_023023025.1). Taxonomy (NCBI): domain Bacteria; kingdom Bacillati; phylum Actinomycetota; class Actinomycetes; order Pseudonocardiales; family Pseudonocardiaceae; genus Amycolatopsis; species Amycolatopsis sp. WQ 127309. The sequence continues at coordinate 385,574 of NZ_CP095481.1, read as the reverse complement.
CTCCGATGACGCACACCGTGCGCGGGGCGAGGGCGTGCCGGGGCGGGCGCAGCAGGCCGGCCAGCTGCGGCGGGAGCGGCTTGCCCAGCCGGGCCAGTGAGGTCATCCGGTAGATCAGCGCACGCAGGTGCCCGAGCGACGCGGTGGATCGAGGGGATCGCGCCAGCGCGACGCCGAATCCCGCCGGCGCCAGCGCGGGGTCGAAGGCGAGCGCGTCGGTCGTCTCGTCCGGGAGCGGCTCGTCGAACCGGATCCGGGCCAGGTCCGTCCACCGGTACTCGCCGGGCCAGGGCTTCGTGGCGTCGAGAGCGTCCTCGAGCCGCCGCGGATCGGCTTCGACCGGGCGGAGCCGGATCTGGAGCACGCAGCCGAAGCCGCCCCCGCTGAGACGATCGCGTAGTTCGTCCCGCAGGGCGGTCGGAGCTCCGGTCTCCTCCGCCGGGCGGGCGACGGCCTCGGGTGGAGTCGGCGGCCACCACTGGGTGCCGTGGTCGTAGTGACCGGGCCGCACCGGTTCGTCCGCGGGCCGGACGCGGTACCGGGCCAGCCACCGGGAGCCGTCCGCGGCGGTGAACACGCGTGGTGCCTGGCTGTGGAGTTCGTAAGTCGCGTAGGACACAGCGACGCGTTCGGTGTCCCACAACGCCGTGCGCAGCCTCGGCTGCGCGTCGAGGACCTGGTCCCGTTGCGCGGCCGAACCCGCGGTGAGATCTCGGAAGCTGCTCGCGTCCGGCGCGAAGAACACTTCACCGGTGTTGAAGGTCAGGTCGAGCAGGCCGGCGGATTCGTCGCCGAGCAGCCGCAGCGAGAGGCCACGCACCGAGACTTCGTGGTCGTCGGCACCCTGGGAGTTGCTGTACCGCCCGAGGACGGGAAAGACGCGGCCGGGGCGGAAGAAGTCCTGTGCGGGCACGGCCGGATCGGCCACAACGCGCAGAGTGCCGCGCGCACCGATCGAGGCCGGATGGAGGAACCGGGTGCCGTGGCGCGCCGAGTACGCGACCAGGCCGGACAGGTCGATGAGGACCTGCCGGAAGTCGTCGTCGATGTCGTACAGCCGGGGGTCCTCGGGACCCGAGGCCACGACGAGGCCGGCGTTCACCGGGCCTCCTGCGGTCCACGGCCGGTGGAGCGGAGAGCGTGGAGAAGGGCGTTCGAGTACACGAGGGTGCCGTCCAGGAACGCCGCTTTGGCGACCTGGCGCCGCAGCTTGCCGCTGGTGGTCTTCTCGGCGAAGCCGGGCCGGCCGATCAGCAGGGTGTCGATGGTGATCCCGTGGTCACGGCTGGCCCGTGCGCGCACTTCGGCCCAGATGGCCAGGGCCGCCTCGCGCGCGAGCTGCCGGGCGCGTGTCTCGAGCAGGAGGACGACGTGGTCTTCACCGGAGCCGCCGTCGACGGAAAACATCAGCGTCCCGCCGGGCCGCACCAGCGGGTCGCAGTCACGGACGCTGTCTTCGACATCGCCGGGGTGGACGTTGCGGCCGCCGACGATCATCAGGTCCTTGATCCGGCCCGTGACGAACAGTTCGCCGTCGAGCTGGAAGCCGAGGTCGCCGGTGCGGAGGTAGTCGCGGGACTCGGCCACGCCGGTGAGCCGGGCGTGGAAGGTGTCTGCGGTCGGCTGCTGCTGGTTCCAGTACCCGGCGGCGGTGGTCGCCGAGTGCACCCAGATCTCCCCGACGCGCAGCGGTGGGCACGGCAGGCCGGTGTCCGGGTCGACGATCCTGATGTCGTCCCCGGCCTTGCTCGACTTCCCGCACCCGCGCAGGACGGTGGCGTGCGGGCCGGCATCGGACACCACGACTTCACCGGCGGCCAGGGAGGTCTTGTCCAGGAGCACCCGGCCCTGGCCGCGATTGGTCACGCTCGCGGTGTTTTCGGCGAGACCGTAGGCGGCGAAGAAGACGTCGTCGCGCAGTCCGGAAACGGCGAACGCCGACTGGAACTCGCGGGCGGTGCGGTCCCGGACCGGCTCGGCCGCGCAGATCGCCATCTCCAGCGAGCTGAGGTCCCACTCGCTCCGCTGCGCTGCGGTCGTCTTGCGCACGGCCAGGTCGTAGGCGAAGTTCGGCGCGGAGGTGACCGTCGCGCCGACCCGGGACATGACCGCGAACCACACGGCGGGATCGCGCAGGAAGGTCAAGGGGGACATCAGGTGCGTCGCCGAATTACCGCTCACCGTGCTGAGGATGACGTTGATCAACCCCATATCGTGGTACTGCGGGATCCAGAACACCCCGCGTGTCCCGTCGTGCAACCGCAGGTCGGTGACGTTGGCCGCGAGCTCGTGCGCGATGTTCCCGTGCGTGACCACGACACCTTTGGGTGTTCCGGTCGAGCCCGAGGTGTACTGCAGGAACGCCGTCTCGGCCGGGGAAACCGGCTCGTGCCAGGGCTCCGCGCCCTCCGATCGCGGCAGCCGGCGATCGGTCCGGTGCCACGACAGCTGCGGGACGTCTGCGGTGGCGCGGCCGAAGAACCCCGCCACGGCCGCGACCTTGCGCGCCCGGTCGTACCCCGAGTCCGTCAGCGCGAGACGGGCGCCGCAGTCGGTCAGAATCTTCGCGAACGTGCGCATCGCGCGATCGGGCCGGACCGGGTCCGGCGGGTACACCGGAACCGGCACCACACCGGCCGCGAGGCAGCCGGTGAAGGCGGTGACGAAGTCGAGCCCGGGTGGGTAGACGAGGACGGCTCGATCACCCGGTACGGCTCCCCAGCTGCGGAGCGCTTGCGCGACCTCGTCCGTGGCCTCGGTGAGTTCACCGGCGGTGAGGGTCTTGCCGTCTTCACCGTCGTCTTCCACCCAGGTGAAGAGCGGACGGTCCGGATTCGTGGCGCGCAGCGCCTCCAAGACCGTCGGAAGCGTGGCCGAGCTCGTCATGCTTCCAGCGTGCGCGCGCAGTCATCCGAAGCCGGTCGCCGAGGACCAGGGCGGCCATCTGGGAGGACTTCACCTCACGAACGTCATGACAGCCATCACTCCGGACGTCGCGAAACGTGATCGCGCGGTGACGGCCCTCAGCGGCATTCGGCCGCGAGCAGCTGCGGGACCTGCAGCTGGGCCCACGGACTGAGCAGAAACGGGGTTCGGCGGACAATCGTCAGCAGGTCCATCCACTCGACCCAGCGCCATTCGCACACCTCGGCCGGTGCCGGCCGCGGGTCCGCGTCGACCGTCGCGGTCCACACCGGACAGAATTCGTTCTCCACGATCCCGCTCGCGTCGACCGCTCGGTACCTGAAATCCGGTACGGCGATGCGCAGGTCGGCGAGTGTGACGCCGAGTTCCTGCCGACCGCGCCGGACGACGGCGTCTTCCATGCGTTCGCCGGGGCCGGGGTGACCGCACACGGAATTGGTCCACACACCGGGCCAGGTCTTCTTGCCGACGTCCCTGCGGGTCAGCAGCACCCGGCCGTCGGGACCGAAGATGTAGCAGGAGAACGCCAGGTGCAGCGGCGTGTCCGTGGTGTGCACGCTCGCCTTGGGCGCGGTGCCGGCCGGAGCGAACCGCTCGTCGAGCAAGACCACCAGTTCCGTCTCGCCGTACTCGCTCACGAGGGTTGCCCCGATCCGTCGAGGGCCGCGTAGACCGTCACGATGGGATCCGACGGCTGCTTGTAGCCTAGCCAGCTGAGCCGGTGCGCGCCGGCGGGGTGGCTCCCCGAGATCGCGGTACTGACGGTATCGAACCGATCCGAGGCGATACCCGACATCTCCAGCAGGTCGACGATCCGCGCGTTCGCCTCGGCGTCGTCGGCGAGGTTCGGGTCCAGCGGGCAGTAGAGCGTGGCGGACGTCGGCTGCGGGCGGTTGCCCTGAAACGCCAGGCAAGTCATGGGTGCCTTGCGCAGGCCGGCCGCGGCGTCGCCGTAAAGCCGCCCGAGGATCTTGGTGAAGAGATCGGGCTGGTAGTCCTCGGCCAAGCCGGCGGCCCGCTCGAACTCCGCCGGGCCGCAGCCGGTGTGCCGGAGGTAGAGCTTCACCCGGGCCTCAGGTGAAGCGCCGAGGTCAAGCGCGAAGAACGCGATCTCCTGGTGCGGCGACCGCCCGGCACCCAGTTGCTTCTCGAGAAACGCCCACTGCGCGCCCAACCCCAAGCGGGCCATTGCTTCTCCCACGGCCTGCCGGGGTTCTCCGGCCGTGGCCGGGTTCAGGTACACCTTGAACAGCGGATCGCCGTCCGCCCGGAACGCCGTCGCGCACAACATCGAGAACAGCCCGCCTGCCGGACCGGGAGCGAAGAGGTCCTCCACGAGGCGAAGCCTGCTGACGTCGACGGCCAGCACATCGTCCAGCTGCCGCACGAAGTGATGCTGCGTCAGGCCGTGAGGCGCACCCGAGGAGCGGTCGAGCGATTCGAAGCACACTCGTGGTTCCACTTCGGATCGGTTCATGGCGAAGGAAAACTCCACCGGCGATCCGTCGTTCGCCGCGAAGGAATGGTGGTCGTCGAGCCGCGAGACGGGCTCGTTCACCCAGTTCCCCATCAGCGACGTCGCGAGCTCGACGTCACGCGCGGCGGTCTCGCCCGACCGGCCGGCGGTTTCGGACAACACCGTGAGATGCGCTGCGACGACCTCTCGATACGTGGGCTCGTCACCGAGTTCGACACTCGGCCATGCCCGGGTGCACCTTGTCATCCGCATCACCTTCCACCAGCTCGCTCGGACGTCGAATGTCCGTGAGTGTTTCCGGTTTCGGTTGACGCCAGCGGACTTTTGCGGACAAGGCGGGTGATCGGGTCTAGGTGATCTGCACTTATCGTCGCCGACCGAACTCCGCGGTCCGGCAGGACAGCGCACAGGCCGTGCTAGCGCGGCAGGCCGCGCACCGCGTCGAGGATGAAATCCGCCACCAGGGCCGGGCGCACCGCGAACGACAGGTGGCCGGTCGGCACCTCCATTGTGCGCGCGCCCATCCGCTGGGCGACGAACCGCTGCAGCTGCGGCGCGGTGGTGCGGTCCTGCGTGGTGATCAGGTAGCGGCTCGGTTTGCTGTGCCAGGCGGCGGTGGTGGTGCGGCCGGCGAAGAGGGTCTGTGCGATCCGGCCCTGCGCCGCGTACAGCGTCCGGGCCCGCTCGCGGGGGACGCCGTTGGCGAAGTCGGCCAGGAAAGCCGCCTCGTTCAAGCCGCCGAAACCCTCGTGGAACTCCAGTCCGCTGTTGGCGGGCGGTGTGGGGAACCCGGCCGCGAGCGCGGTGTAGTCCTCGCCGGCCTCCGGGGCCCTCGCGGACAAGTAAACCAGCGAGCGCACGGCCGGGTGCAGCCCGGCTTCGGTGATCACCGCGCCGCCGTAGGAGTGCCCGACCAGCACGGTGGGACCGGTCTGCAGATCGAGGGCCCGCCGGGTGGCCCCGACGTCTTCGGCCAGCGAGGACAACGGGTTCTGCACCGCGGTGACGGCCACTCCGGCCCGCAGCAGGAGCGGGATGAGTTCGCCCCAGCAGGAGCCGTCGGCGTAGGCGCCGTGCACGAGGACCACGTTGGCGCCGGGAGGTAGCGGGGCCGCGGCGGCGGACGCCGGCGCGGCGACCGCGGCCAGTGCGCCCGCGGCGCCGGAGGCCAGACCCAGGGAAAAGGTGCGTCGACTGATCGTCATATCGATGACGTTACCATTCTGCTGGTGGGAAAGGATTGCGGAAATACTGTGACCCGCGCGGCCGTGGCCGGGATCACCGGTATCGAGATGCCCTTACGCCGCAACGGGAACCGGCCGACGCCTGATTCGAGAAATGTGACCGCTTCCAGGTGCCGGAACGGGATCAGCTGCCCAGGACTTCGACCAAAGCAGACCGTGCGATGTTGCGTCCGGTGACGACGGCTACCGGGGTTCCCCGGGTGGGCACCTTTCCCGCGAGCAGGGCCGCCACGCCGACCGCGCCCGATCCCTCCGCGGTCACCCCTCGCTCGAGGGCGAGGTAGCGGATGGCCGCGCGGATCTCGTCCTCGCTCACCGTCACGAAGCCGTCCACGTGCTCCCGGACGAGGTCGATCGTGACCGAGCCGGGCTCGATGTTGCCCGCGATGCCGTCCGCCAGCGTCTCGCCCACCTCGACGTCCACCTGGGTGCCGGCGCGCACAGCGGCCGACATCGCGGTGGAGCGCTCGGGCTCCACCGCGACGATCCGCGCGCCCGGCCGGCGGGACCGCCACAGGCCGAGGCCCGCGGCCAGGCCGCCGCCGCCGACTCCACACAGGACGGTGACGTCGCCGGGAAGCTGGTCGTCCAGTTCGAAACCGATCGTCGCCTGACCGGCGATCACATACGGGTCGTTGTACGTCGAGACGTAGCAGGCGCCCTCGGCCGCGAGCCGCAGCGCGTGGGCTTCCGCGTCGTCGAAGGAATTCCCGAACCGCACCAGATCGACGCCGGAGGCGCGCAGGGCGGAGACCTTCGCCGGTGAGGCGTTCCGCGACACGACGACCGTGATCGAACGGCCGGTCAGGCCGGCGGCGAACGCCATGCCGAGGCCGTGGTTCCCCGAGGAAGCGGTGATCACCGGGACGTCGTGTGGCACGGCGGCCAGGGCGTTGAGCGCTCCGCGCACCTTGAACGATCCGGTGGGCTGAAGGGATTCGAGCTTCAACGCGATCTCCGGGCCACGGCCGTACGCGGTGTCCAGCGGAGTCGGGGGGAGATGGTCCGAGACGACCTTCGCCGCCGCTTCGAGGTCGTCGTAGGTGGGTACGCGGACGTGGCGGACCGGTTCGGGCATGCGTCTCACGCTTTCGACGGTGACGGGGAGGAACGAAATTCGGCCAGGCACATCGCGCCGACGACCATGGCTCCGCCCGCGACGATCCGGCCGCTCAGCTCGTCGTGGTCCACCAAGACACCGAAGACTCCCGCGAACAGCGGTTCCAGGGTGAGTACGACGGCCGCCACCGAAGCCGGCAGGTGCGCCTGGGCCCAGGTTTGGACGAGGTAGCCGGCCGCGGTCGCCACGATGGCCAGCCCGATCACGGCGGCCCAGAAGCCCTCGTCCGCCGGAAGGTCGAGCCCGCCGGGCGAGCCCAGCGCGAGGCAGAGCAGGCCGATCACGCCGAGCTGGACGACGGTGAGGCCGTAGGCGTCCTGGGCGGTGGACCACTCGCTGAGTGCGATGAGGTGTACGGCGAAGAACAGGGCGCACAGCACCGTGAGGCCTTCACCGGGGCCGACCGTGAACCCGTGCAGCGTCATGACCGCCAGCCCGGCCGTCGCGACCGCCGCCGCGCACCAGATCATCGAGCCGATCCGGTGCCGGAAGACCAGTCCGGCGATGATCGGGGTGAACACCACCGACATGCCGGTGATGAATCCGGACATCGACGCCGAGGTGTACTGCTGCCCGTACGTCTGCGCGAGGTACGCGCCCCCGAGCGTCAACCCCAGCAGTGCGCCGCGGACCAGGCCGTCGCGGCTCAGCCGGAGCACTCGCCGCGGCCGCAGCGTGGCCAGCACCACGAAGGCGATCAAGAACCGCACCGCCAGGAAGTCCACGGGGGACGCCAGCCGGATCGCGCCCTTCACGATGACGAACGTGCCGCCCCACAGGGCGGTGGTCACGACGAGGGACAGCAGCGCGAGCGGGACCAGGCCGCGGCCCTGCACGACCGTCCCCCGGGCGCCGGCGGTGGTCACCGGTCGGCGAACAGGGACGGGTACGGGCCGACCTGGACCTGGTGATAACCCGGCTCGTGGCGCTCGGTCTCCGGACGGACGTGGGTGCTCCGCGCCAGGATGCGCTTCAGCCAGCGATCCGTTCCGTCGTAACGGGCCTTGAAGGGGCGCCGGGCGTGCGCGGCGACGTCGTTGTTCACGACGACCACGTCGCCGGGATCGGCCGTCACCGTGGTGGCACAACGATCCAGTGCCTCGCCCAGCCGCTCCCAGGCGGAACGTAGTGCCGGCTGGGCGTCGGGCAGCTTCGTGTAAGGGGGGTCGAACCTCATGCACAGACCGTCGGTGGTTTCCCACAGGGTCAGCATTCGTGCCGGGTCGTCGGTGTCGCTCCAGCTTCCGGGGTAACTGTCGTCCGGATAGAGCAGCACCGGGGTGGTGCTCAGTGCCGCGATGTCTTCGTCCGTCAGGTCCGCCTGCCGGACGCTGGCGATGTCCGTCCCGACCCGGTCGGGGTTGCGCACGCAGGCCAGGAGAAGCAGCTCCGGACGATCCGGGTGGTAGGAGTCCTCGGTGTGCCATTCCAGCTTGACCGTGCTGCTGGCGCCGACTTGCAGGGTTTCGGAGCCCTTGCTGGGAACGATGTCGTGGACGAGCCGCCCGGCCTGCTGCGCTTTCCAGCCGAACGGACGCCCCGCAGCTCCGGCGAGCAGCGCGAACGCGATGTCCAGTTCGCGCGTCCGTTCCGGGTCGGCGGTTTTCCAGGAGGACGGCGTCGGCCCGGCGGAATCCGGGTAGCCGGAGAGGATGCCTTCGATGACGCAGTAACCGTCATGCGACCGTGGTGTCCCGGTCAGGTCGCCGAGCGCGACGATCAAGCTGCCCGGAATCCGATGGGTGTGGGCATGCAGGCTGTCGGCGGCGACGCCCTCGGCGACCAGAGCGGACGTCGTCCGGTGGAGCAGATCCAGGGTGTGACCGGAGGGCTCGCGTATGTCCGCCCGAGAAGTTCGTGAAGCCTCTTTCATGGAATTCTTTCGTAGTTTCGACAGGATTCGGATTTTCGGCTATTAGTCGCGTGGTTCGACGTCGAGCATAAATACCTTGTGGTTGCCGAATGGCCGGGGTTTCGATGCGGGAGGCAGCAGAGGGGAATCCCTCGCGGGCGGCGGCTCAGACGACCACCGGGCGGCCGGTGTACTGCTCGCGATCCAGCTCGAGCTGTTCCAGCCGGTGAGCGCACCACAGGGGCCGGGAATCCCTGCCGTGGTGGATTTCGTGGCGCAGCCAGTGAGCCATCGAGTCGCTGAGCTCCTCGGCCGCCCCGATCCTGCCGCCTTCCACGAGGGCGCACAGCCGCGCCTCGGCGTTGCGGAAGGTGGTGAGGTCGGTGACGGTGAACTGCTGCGCCGGCAGTCGGCGTCGGCGGTGACGTACCAGCAGGAAACCGGCCAGGCCGAGCAGGGCGATCATGCCGACTCCCAGGAGCAGGAGCTTGGTCGCCAGCGGTACGGGCGCCCCCACGACGTTGTTCGGAGTACCGGTGACGGTCAGGGCAGGAGCATGGGCGGCGAATCCCGCTGTTCCCGGGATGATCATCTCGCACTACCTCGCAATCTGGTTGAAGAGCGTCCCCGGCCGGGGACGCGAGCCTGCCGGCGCAACCGGCCGCAAAAGTTGAGCATGCGATGTTCCGGTTGGTCGGCCGATGCGTGACGAAATTTCGAGGAATGTGACCGAAAGGCCATCCGATAGCCGACGAATCGCGGCGGAAAGTTTTGCTGCCGAGGGAATTCCCTGCGAATCGGACGTCACGGTCGCCCGCCGTGCCGAGCCGGAGAGCTCGCCGGACATCGGGTGATGAGTGCTTCGCTGAGGTCGGTCGCGAGGCGAAGACGGTGTGTTCGGCTACCTGTTGTACCCGATGGGGCTTCGCTGCGTGACAACGGTTGCCGGGGAGTGATAAGCGTGGTTCGTGAGGGATCTCCCTCGGGTTCGGGCTGATCCGTTGCCTCGTGTCGCGCAAGGGGCGTCGGGAAAAAACCCTGGTGACGCAGGTCATGTGTGGCCATGGCTGCGTCGGCTCGGGGAAGTGGTAACGCCGCTGGCGCGGCCGGCTCGCCGTACGCCGTGGTCCGGCCGCTGAGTGGTGCCGGGCTTTCAGGCGCGAAGGGAGGTGTTGTGGTGGGTGATCACGGGTTGTCTGTGCCGGTGGAGGTTCAGCATTTTTTGGAGGTGGTGTTGGGGGTTGCGGTGCCGGAGGGTTCGGTGCGGGGGTTGTATGGGTTGGCGGGTGATTGGGATGAGTTGGTGGGGGCGTTGGAGGGGTTGGAGCGGGCGGTGGGGGTGGGTGGGGTGGGGGTGGGGTCGGCGTTGGTGGGTGAGGTGGGGCGGGTGTCGGGGTTGTGGTTGTCGGGTGATGCGGTGGAGGGGTTGTCGGTGTTGGTGGGGGGTGCGCGGGAGGCGGCGAAGTTGTCGCGGAATGCGGGTGCGGATGTGGTGAAGGCGTTTTTTTTGTTGTCGGTGATGGCGTTGGTTGCGTTGGCGACGATTGTGGAGTTGGCGTGGACGGTGGTGGGGGCGTTGCTGGTGCCGGTCGTGGAGGCGGGGGCGCGGGTGGCGGCGTTGGCGTTGGTGGAGGCGTTGAAGGCTCGGTTGGCGGGGTTGACGTTTTCGGGGGCGGCGCGGGGGTTGGGTCGGGTGGGGGTGCAGGCGGGGAAGTTCGGGGTGGTGGGGGCGGGTTTTATGGGTGGGTTGGATTTCGGTTTTCAGGTGGGTCAGGTGTTGGTGGGGGCGCGGGAGGGGTTGGATGGGCGGTCGGTTGTGGGGTCGGTGGTGGGTGGGGTGTTGGGGGGTGCGTTTGCGGGGGTGGCGCATGCGGGGGCGGTGTTTGTGCGGGACACGGCGAGGAAGTTGGAGGCGGGGTCGGGGAGGGGGGTGGAGTTTCCGGGGTATGTGCGGGCGTTGGGTCATGTGGGGTATGGGTTGTCGCAGGTGGGGATGGTGGTGGTGAGTGCGCCGGCGGTGAATGCGGCGGTGGGGACGCCGGGGGTGAGTCCGTTTTTGGGGGCGTTGGGTGCGTTGGGGGCGATGGGTCGTGGTGGTCGTGCTGGTGGTGGTGGTGGTGGGGTGTTGTCGTCGTTGGATGGTGTGTTGGTGGGGGTGGGGGGTTTGCGCCCGCCGGTGGTGACCATTCCCGATACCGGAAAGCCGGCCGACACCGACGGGAAATCGGGGGGGATTGCCGAAAGCCCGGCAACGGTCGCGGAGAAACCGGATCTCCTTCTCGAAAATCCGAGTTTGGCGGAACCCGTAGCGGGCACTTTCGCGCTCGGCGACGAGCTGGAGAAATCCGTCGTAGCCGAAAGAATGAAGCCCGCGGACGAGAAGTTCGCCAATGAAGCGGCTGACGCCTTCACGTACGGAGACCGAGCCGGTACGCCACCACCGCCTTACGAGGCTGTCGCACCCACGGTGGTGTCCCCCGCTTCCGGCGCTACCCCGTACGGCACCCTGTTCGGCAAACCTGACGTAGCTGCATCCCGAGGCACCACCTCTCCGATCGGCGCGCCCACCCTCGGCGGCGGCAAACTCACCGCGGCAGCCGATGCCCACGTGACAGGGGCTCCGATACCGCCCCCGGCGCGAGAGATCGTGGCCGGGACTCGGACCATCGGAGAGCCTTCTGAGGGTGCGACGTCTTTCCTCGGCCGAAATGGCCTGCCGATGTACGCTCTTTCCTCGGAGACAGCGGTGAAACCGGAGGCGGCCGGAGGAACCGTCGCGTCGTCGGGTCATCTGCCTTCGGGGGCGGTGTACAAGTCTCCGGTCACGAGTGAGCCGGTAAGGGAAAGCTCGAACCCGCTCTCGGCGACGGGAGAGCTGCCGGTCCGAACCTCGGCCGTCGCGCCGCGTCCTGAGGGCGGGATCCCGGCCACGTCCGAGCCTGTTCGGTCGGCCTTGGCAGTACACCTCACACAATCGAGCACGGACGGCGCGGGGGCGTTTCGGGCTGGAGAGCGCTATGTCGACGGGGTCGATGAGACGCCGGTAAGGCCGCACGGTCCCGGTGCCGCCGAACTTCCGCCGGGTACGCTGACGCTGGGCCCCAAAGCCGCCAAACTATATCCCAATGACCTGGCGGATCGCGTCGCCATTACGGCGATCGTCGACGAGCTCATCGCAGAGCGCGGAACATTGGAGAGCCCGCATCTTATTATTCATCTGAGCTCTAGAAACATCCAAGTCGCTTCTGGTCATGAAGGGCAGCTGCGAAAGATAATTACGGACGCGCGAGAACGTGCGAGCATGTCGGGGTCTGCGTGGACTCCGCAATATCGTGGCGGGCGGCCCGATGTGGAATTCGACGTGAAGGAACCAGGGGATGCCACAGTATTATTGTACTGGATTGTGAAAAAGAACCCAACGGCCAAGGCTGAGGAAATTGCCAGAATTTCCGTAGAGTCGGGGATACGTGGCGGTATGACGCAACTCAGGCCGACGGTCGCTCTTGCCATCAAGGAGGCCGAAAAATGGGGTGATCGGCCGAAGCATCTCCGTACCTCCGAGCCTGACGATATGCCGCAGATCGACAGTCTGATCGATCAATTTATCCGGATTTACGACAGCTCGAGTCTCAGGGAATTTTATAATTTTTTGCGAGAAAGAAATGTATCAGGAAGGGAGTCGATTTTCCGGGAGCGTTTGACTATGCGCCGAGCGGCGCGCCTGGAGGCGCCGCATGCTCCTGCCTCGGCCGGTACTGCGGTGGTCGAACCGGGTTTTCTGGGGCGGCAGTTGGATGTGGGGGTGGCGGGTGATCGTGAGCTGATCGGCCGGTTGGCGTATGTGGTGGCGTGGGCGTTCAAGACGGAGGGTGTCCCGGAGCTCGTTGGCAGGCTGGCCGCGGAAGGCGTGCGCGGTCCGGAAGCCGAGCTGGCCGGGTTTGTACAGGCGGCGGTGGCGGAGGCTGATGCCCATGGTGATCGGCTGGTGCCGGCTGCGGTGGGGGATCCGGCATTGAGGGGTGAGGTTCGGCGGCGGGCCAGGGGGATTTTGGCGGAGATGCCTCAGTTGCACACGGCTGAGCGTGGCGCTGTGGAGCTGGTGCGGCAGTTGCGGTTGCGTCATGTCACGGGTGGCGTCAACGAGGTGAACGCGGTTGCTGGGGAGTTTCTGTCGTTGTCGCCGGGACAGTCGCTGCCGGGTGGGGTGGCTGATGACTACGGAGAAAATGCGGTTGTGGTGTCGTCTCCGGCGGGCGATGTGGTGGCGGTGCCGTTGCCGCATGCTGCCGGTGTCGCGTTCGTGACGGCTGGTTATGTGGACAATGTTCTTCGTGCGTTCGCGCAGGCTCCGGTGTTTCCGAGTGACTTCACGGTGGTCGTGCATCATCTTGGTGGTTCTTATTTCGTGCCGAAGGCCGGTGGGGGGATAGCCGAGCTCGGTCCTGATGGTCTGGCCGACACTCTGCAGAACCTGTCGTCTCTGCCGGATTCGTTGTGGGCGTGGTCCGCGATGGCCTTGAGCGCGAACGTTTATGCCTGTTCGTTGTCGCTCGACTCCGTCTCGGATCTTCAGACTGCTTTCAGGCGGACCGACCAGTTGGCGCACGTTCAGGTTGCTGCCCATCGGCTGGATGCGCGGATTCACATCGATCGCGGTGGGGTGATCACTTACAGTTCGGCCGTGGACGTCGCTCCGCGGCCTGCGGGCACTCTCTCCCTTGCGCCTGGGCATCGGCCCATCGCTCCCCTCGAGCCTGCGGACCAAGCTGCGGCCGGGAAGGGTTCCCTTCCTGTGGAGACGGTAGCGAAACCAGAGCCGGTCGTCCTGTCTTCGGGTCACTCTTCTGTGGGGGCGGCGGACAAGTCTCCGGTGACGCCCGAGCCGGCAAGGGAAGGCCCACTATCGCTCTCGGCGAAGGGTGAGCGGCCGGTCCGGCCGTCGTCGGCCGTCGCACCGCCCCGTGAGATCGGAATCTCGGCGTCGTCCGAGCCCGTGAGATCGGCCCTGGCGGCGTACCTCGTGCAGTCGGGCTCGGACGGCGGAGACGGCGTGGGGGCGGTTCGGGCAGCGGAGGCTGCTGCCGGCGGACTCGATGAGGCACTGGTGAAGGCGAGCGGTCGGAGCGACGCGGATCTGCCGCCGGGTACGCTGACGCTGGGCCCCAAGGCCGCCAAGCTGGATCCCAAAAACATCGCGCATCGTGCCGCAATTGCGAAGATCGCTGATGAAGTCGTCGCGGAGCGGGGAGTGCTGGAGAGCACTCTTCTCCTGTCCCACATGAACGCCAGAAATGTGCATGTCGGGGCCGAATGGTCCGGGCAGTTGCGAAAAATACTTGGAGAGGCGAGGGAACGCTCGATCGCGGCAGGTTCCGCGTGGTCGCCACGATATCGCGGCGAGCAGCATGCGCTCGAATTTGATACTGACAACCCTGGAGATGTTACAGTCCTGCTGTGCTGGATTGCAAAAAGAAATCCGGCAGCGAAGTTGCCTGAAGTCGTCAAACTCGCCGTAGATGCAGGAATTCATGGCGGTGTCAGTCAGTTGAGGATGTACGCCGACCGTGCTGTCAAGGCGGCCGAAAATTGGGGATACCGGAGCAGGGCTCTCAGTGCATCGAAAGAGGAAGATATTCCGGCGATAGACGCCTTGATCGATCGGCACATTCACAATGTTGGCGAAGTCTCACAGAGGAAAGTTTTCGAATTTTTGAGACAAAACAACGTGTCCGGAGATGATCCGCCCCTTCGGAGGCGCTTGGAAAACCGTGTTGCCGCGCGTGTCGATGGCCATGATGCCTATGAACCGGAGAGTTCTGTCGTGGCGGCGCCGAGTTTCATGGGGCGGCAGTTGGATGTGGGGGTGGCGGGTGATCGTGAGCTGATCGGCCGGTTGGCGTATGTGGTGGCGTGGGCGTTCAAGACGGAGGGTGTCCCGGAGCTCGTTGGCAGGCTGGCCGCGGAGGGAGTACGTGGTTCGGAAGCCGAGCTGGCGCGGTTTGCGCAGGTGGCGGTGGTCGAGGCGGAGGTGCATGGTGATCGGCTGGTTCCGGCCGCGGTGGGTGATCCGGCGTTCCGGGGTGAGGTTCGTCGGCGGGCTGGGCTTATTCTGGCCGAGACGCCTCGGCTGCATACGGCAGAGGGGGGTGCCGTAGAGCTGGCGCGGCAGCTGCGACTGCACCATGTTACGGGTGGCATCAATGAGGTCAATACGGTTGCGGCGGAGTTTATTTCGTTGTCGTCGGGTCAATCGCTGCCGGGTGGGGTGATTGAAGACTACGGGGACAATGTGGTCGTGGTGTCGTCTCCGGCGGGTGATGTGGTGGCCGTGCCGTTGCCGCATGCCGCCGGTGTCGCGTTCGTGACGGCGGGTTATGTGGACAATGTTCTTCGCGCGTTCGCGCAGGCTCCGGTGTTTCCCAGTGACTTCACGGTGGTCGTGCATCATCTCGATGGTTCTTATTTCGTGCCGAAGGCCACTGGTGGGATCGCTTCGCTGAACCCTGATCAGCTGGTGACGACACTGGACAACCTGTCCGGGCTGTCCGTTCCGATAGCCGGCTGGGCGATGACCGCCATTTCCGCGAACGTCGTCGCGTGTCTGATGACTACCGACTCCGAAGGGGCGCTGCAGAGCGCCCTGAACGCTCGTGATCACCTCGGTCACATCCAGGTCAGGTCCTATCTTCGGGATGCGGCCATCCACATCCATCGCGGTGGCGCCATCACGCATACCGAGCCGGGAGACACCACCTCGCAGCCTGCGGGCACGCTCTCCCTCGGCCCCCGGACGGGCGTGCTCGAAGAGCCGCCGCGGTTGCCCGCGATCGAGGAAGAAGCGGCCCGGTTCGTCGAAGAGCTGTTCGACGAGCTCGACGAGCACGCGCCCCCGCCGACGCTCGTGCGCCAGGACAGCTGGGTATCGATCCAGTCGGCGCATTCCGACGTCGTCGACGAGCGCACCCTCGAATCGCAGTACGGAATTTCGCTCCGGGACCAGCGGCGCTTCCAGAAGATGACCGACCGGTTCGGGGTGGTGATCGACGTCCGGCCAACCAACCCCGCATCCGTCGCGTGGAGGGCGCGGGGCGCGGTGCCCAAGCCACTCGAGATCAAGGCCAAGACCCTCAACGCACTCGACGTCCACTTGGGCATGCGAAGGGAGCAGATCGGGCTCGTCGGCTACTTCCGGCCACATCAGCCTGACTTGACCGCCGTGCCGGAGGAACTCCGGGAGCCGGTGCTCAAGCGATACCACGCTCGCTCGGCCGAATACACGCAGCTCGCCGGGGACATGGACCGGCTCCGGCGGGAAGGCCGCTTCCAGGTCGTCGACGGCCTCGTGCAGGAGCGCCGGGCCGACGGCTTCCGGAACATCACGGGCGACAACGACCTCTACGACATCCGGTTGCCCGAGGATGGCGCCAGCCTCTACCAAGCCGACTACGACCGCATGGTGTACCTGCTCGTCGGCCGCGAGCTGGGCGTCGAACACGGCGCGATGAAGTACTGGGAGCCACAGACCGAGTTCCAGCGCAAGATCCGCGACGACATCGACGAGCAGCATCGCACGGTCCCGCTCGTCCGGTTCGCCCCGGCGTTGCCGGCTGCGCTGATCTACTTGACGAACGACCGGAGCGAGCGGCGTCCGTCCATCGCGCCGGTCGCCGCCGCGGTCCCGCAACCCCAGCTGAGCATGAACTACCGGTCCGTGCCGGTCGACGCCGAGCTCTTCGAGTCGGTTCGGCCGATCGAGGCGAGAGTGCGCACCGATGGGGAGTTCCCGGTGTTCGGGCGCCGGGAAGCCGAGGTGACGACGCAGTTCCGCCCGGTACTGCGCGTCGCCCAGGATTCGACGTTGGCGATCAACGGCACCAGGTCGGTCGGAGACGCCGGTGGCGTGAACGAAGCCAGGGAATTCTTCGCCACGCCGGAGGTGCTGGAGCGATCGAGGGAGGCGTTGCGACGTACGGGAACAGGCGTCGAACTGGTGGCGGAGGAAACCCGGCTGGTCCTCGACCAGGACGGCCGGGAGCAGGTGCTGCACCGCGTGGTCGCCCGGGTACCCGGCGAGTCGGCCGACGCCAGCCGCGACTTCGCGCAGCTCGTGCACGGCGGCACGCCGGACACGCTCTTGTTCGAGACGCCGGGCGGCGGGCGGGCGTCGGCTCCGGTCAACGCCGAGGACGGCCTGGAGGTCACCGGCACCTATCACCTCGCCGAGGGGCTGGCCGAGATGGTCGACCACGGCGATCTGTCCGAAGTGGATGCCGGCCGTGCCGCGCTGATCATCGGGCGAGACCAGCGCGAGACCGGTGGTCTTCCCGGCCGTCCGCTGCCCGGGAGCCGGTACGGACAGCTGCTGGACCAGGCCCCGGAGGCCGGGGAACGGTGGCGGCTGCTCGGCGAAGCCGCCCGGCGAATGGGCGTCAACCAGTTCGCGTGGGCGACGCCGGGCCGGCTGTACCTGCGCGCGTCGATTCCGGAAGCCGGCTCGGGTGGGCGTTCAGGGGCCCAGGGCCTCCACTTCGCCACCGTGATCGCGGAGAGCGCGGACGGCCGGTCGCAGATCACCCTGGAGAACCGCTCGCACGCCGCGGAGCTGGACACCGCCGTGCGCGCCGCGATCGACCGCAACCTTGCTGAGCACGCCGGAGACCTCGAGCGCATCGCCGCGGATCTGGCGGAACGGGTCCGGGACGCCGGTGACACCACCGATGCGGCGAGTCTTCGGCGTCACCACGAACTGGCGGACGCGCTCCGGGAGATCGAGGAGACCGGGTACGACGCCGCCGAGGCCGGTGCCCGGCGGCGGGCCCGGCGGGCGATGGCCGCCGAAATCATCGGCACTCCCGGTCCGCGGCGCTGGCACTTCCGGATGTACACCAAGGAACCCGGTGAGACCTTCTTCGACCAGCAAGCGTTGCTCTACGAACCCGGCAGCGCGGCACCGGGCGTCAATCCGCTGGTGACAGTCGCCGTGGGCGGGCTCGGCGACATCGCCCCGGCCGGCGTGTGGTTCACCGGAAAAACCCGGACGGTCGACGACGACACCCTCGCCGGTGTCCGCGCGACAGCGCGCGCCACCGCTCGCGCGGCTGTGCTGCGAGCGGACCTGGACCTACCTCGGCCCGAGGTCACGGTGACCGGATACGGCGACCGGGGACGGGCCGGCCAGGTGGCAGCGCACTTCCGCAGAACCCTGGCGAACGAGCTCAAGGCACTCCAGGGCGACCACGTCACGGTCCGCGCGGAGGACGTCCGTCTCCACGTGGAGACGGGTACGGACCCAGCGGGCGACGCGACCGAGCCGCGGGCCGTGGTCGAGGTCGGGTTCGCCGACCCCCGGAACATCCCGGAGCACCAGGCGGTGGCCGGTTATGACCGGGTCGCACACGGGTTGCGAGAACTGGAACTGACCCGGTCCGAGCTGTCGGGCAAGGTGGCCGAGTACGCCGAACTGGCGGCGGAGGGCAGGCTGGAGCCGCGCGCGCTGCCGGACGGCACCCGGGAGCGGCTGGTGGCGCTCGACCGTTCGCTGGCCGCCTTCTCCGACGCGGCGGTCAAGGGCCGGGTGCGCACGCTGGTCAACGAAGCGGTGCTGGCAGCCTCACTGGTCCCGACGCGCGAACGGGAACGGCGGCCGAAGCTGTCCGAGGGTGGCTCGGAGGTGGACCGGCGGGCGATCCAGCCGATCCCGCCCGCCCGGCTCACTCAGCTGCTCGGCGATTTGAACGTGCCTCTCGCGCGCGGCCGGAGCCCGTTCACCGGGCCGTCCTCGCCGGGGTACGGCATGTCCGTCCCGCCGGCGGCGGACCTGTCCGTGCGCCTGACCGCGCTCGGGATGATCAACCTGGTCCCGGCCGCCCGGGTGAGCTTGGCGCGCGAACCGTTGTTCCAAGCGTTGCTGAGGAATCCGGCAGCGCTGCGGGAAGCGTTGTTCGCGGGTGCCGGCCACGAAGAGCAGTACTTCCTCAACACCTGCGTTCCGGCCACGGTCCACATCGGGGTACGTGGCCGGGTGCCGACCATCGCCGGGCTGCTGCAGGTGGGCCGGGCCGTGGTGGACGGGACCGAACAGGGGCTCGACGGGGTGCCCGCCGAGGTGCGGAACCGCCGGGACCGGCCGTTGGGCCGTAGCCAGGAGGACATGGTCCGCAAGCGGGTCGCCGACGCGCGGGAGGAGTTCGCGGCTGTCGAACGGCGCGCCGTGCACCTGCTCACCGCGGACCAGGCCAGCCCGGCGGTCCGGCGGGAGTGGCGCACCTTGACCGAGCGCTGGGGCCGGTCGATGCAGAAGCTCGCGGCCGCCGACCTGGAAGCGGACCCGGTGCCGGTGCTCACTTCCAAGGTCGTCCGCGGCAACTGGCGGACAAGCCTGAAGCTGACGTCCCCGCTGATCGTCGACCGCGGTGCTCGCCGGCTCACCGGGGTGGTCCGCGCCCGATACAGCCGCAAATTCCGATCGCAGCTGGCGCTGGAGCCGGACGGCACGCTGTTCGGATTCGACGAGCTCACGGACGACGGCCGTTCGGGAGTGGCTCTCGCCGAGGTCCTGGACTCGGAAGACCGTGCTTTGGCGTTCTGGCGCCAAGTGGCGATGGACGGCGGAACCGTGCTGCAGGCACCCGCTCACCCGTTCCATGTTCAGGCCGTCACCGCGGCCGGCCGGCCGGCGTTCGTGACGAGCAACGCGATGAAGTCGTACCCGGTCCTGCAGACACCGGAGGAGTTCACCGGGTGGGCGCATTCATGGGGTGCGCGGGCCCGGGTGAAGCTGTTCCCGGATCTCGATGTCGATGTGGCCTCGGAGGTGGCGGACGGGAGCGTGTTCGGCGCGGTGGCCCCGGAGGCGGAGCCGTCACGCGGTGGCCCTGCCCAGACCGGCGAGCCATCCGGTATCCGCCGTACTCCCACGGACGTGAGCCTCGCTTCGACCGTGGGTGACATTTCGCCGTTCGATCCGCGTCGCACCGCGAGCGAAGTGGGCACGGGCTCGTCGGGCGGCCTCGACCTGCGGCGCATCTCCAGTCCGGAGGGCCGCCGCGCCTCCGTACGGCCCTTCAGCACCCACGACGGATACCTGCAGGTGCCGGTCCGGCGTGCGTCCGGCGGCCACGCGGGTGCTTTCTACCCGACGTTCGACACGGCACTGGAAGCCGTCGGTGGCCTGCGGTCCGCGTTCGTCACGCTGAACCACCTGCCTGAGATGATCTCGGAGGTGGCGGAGGGCAACGCAGCCGGGCCCGTTCCGTCGGTGGTCATCGACTCCGCGCCGGAGGTGGCGGCGGGTCTGGTGGAGGGGAGTGGTTCCGGCGTCCGGCGAACTCGCTGGCTCGAGCTCATGGACGCGCAGGGGCGGCGCTACGGCGTGGGCTTCGCCCGGTCCGGGCAACGCGGTGACGAGATCACCTCGGCCGTCGCCGCGTCGACCGACCACGCCGAGCGGATCGTGGCGGTGCGGTCGGCGCGCGAGGACGGCGAGACCTTGATCACGGAGTCGTTGCAGGACTGGGCACCCGCGACGGAGGGAGACCGGACACGGCCCGTGCATCTGATCCTCGAAGGCGAGAACGGCCGGTTCGTCGCTCCCGGGCACGAAGGGGAAGCCGTCTCCCGTCTCGATCCCCAGGCGATGGCGGAGGCGGTCGCCGCACTGGGCTTCTTCCGCGAAGCCACGGGAGGACCGGTCCGTCCTCCGCTGATCGTCACCACGCACGACGTCAGCGCGAACCCCGATGTGCGCGACCTCAACCGGGGCTTCTTGACGCACCTGCGCGCGCTGACCGGGCCCTGGCAGGCATTCGAGCACGCCGGGCGGCTCACCTTCGGACGCGATTTCGGCGTGCCCGGCATCGAGCGTGGAAGCCGGTTCAGCGAGTCCTTACCGAGCACAGACGAGGTCCGTTTCTTCAGTGACGGGTCGGTCTTCGCGATTTCGTCGGCGTCGGGGGATGCCGAGGTGCGAGCCGCTGCCCTGGCTTCCGTCGCGAGGTCCGTCACGGGCCCCTGGAAGGACCGTAAGCCGCTCTACGTCGTTCTCGACGCCGACCGGTGGCGCGCTTTGGCCGGTATCGGCCCACACCAGGATCTCGAACTCGGCGGTAGGCCGGTCGGGCGCATGATGCTGTCGAACGCGGCGTTCCGCGCGCGGCTCGAAGAGGACCGGACCCGGCCGGTCGTGGTACTCGCCACCGATTCAGGAGGACGAAGGGACATCGGCGGACTCGGCTTCGACTTCGCCGGGGCCCTGCACGAAGACGGGTTCTACCCGCCCGTGTACGGGGTCAAGGGCGAAGCCGGCGACCGCCCCGTTTTCGTCCCGGTTTCCCGGTTGCGTGCCGGTGATCTGCGGACAACGGACATCTCCCGGCCGGACGGCACGCTGGCCGCCCGGCTCCTCCGGGCGCCGGGGGACGACGACGTCCTGCGGCGGTTGCGGAACTGGGCCACCAAGAGCACCGAGCCGACGCTCGGCACCTACGTACGACGTGACGGCAGGCTGGTCGAGGCTCCCTGGGACCGTGCGCCGGTACTCCTGGTCGCCCAGCGCACCCGCCGGGGCTACCTCGGAACCCGGCGGGACGGACTGGTGGGCTCGGTCAGCCCGGCCGGGCTCGCCGACGTGTTCCGCGATGATCCAGCCCTCCGCGAAGGGCTCGGAACCGATCCGGGCCTGCCCTACATGCTGGTCGGTCTCGGTGGCCGGACGCTCGGCCTCACGGAGTTCGCCGCCGGAATGGCTCGAGGCGGGTACGCCCGCACCGCCTACGGCCCTCGTGGCACGGTGACGTTCCGGGCCGGCAGCCCGCTCAGAGTGGACGGCCCGGGCGTCCGGGCCGTCGAGCCCCGGGTGCCCCGGCCCCGGGACATCGTGAGTCATCCCAGCGCCAATGACCGGCTGGGGACCTTCGGGCAGTTTTTCCCGAGCCGGGATTTCGACGGTGCGCACGAGGGGCTCGCCGCGCTCGGTGAGTCGCGCGGGCAGCAGCAGTACTACATCCGGGAGATGCGCCGAACCGGCGCCGATGGTCTGCCGGAGTACGTGCCGGTGCCCTTCCGTGCTCCCTGGGCAGGACGCAATCCGTGGTTCACCAGCGGTCACGGGGGGATGCCCAGCGGACTCGCGTTCTCGCTGGTGACCGGCGATCGCTTCCGCCGCGGCGATGTGGTGATGCTGGGTGACGCGCCGGCCGCGCGGGCGATCTTCGCCAGCGAGATCTACCTTGCAGCACAGCCTGATCCGGACGAGGGGCTGGTGCTGGGGCAGTGCTCCACCAACGTCACGGCATCCGCGAAAATCGGGCCCACGGCCGCCTTCGGCATCCGCGAAGGGTGGGAACGGGAAGCGGGTCCGATGGAGATCTGGGCCGCTTCCGAGGCGGTGGCCGTCGCTCGGGACGGTGAACGAACGGTCAGGGCGGGCGGCGCCTTCCTCAGCGCCGTCGCGCCGGGCGTAGTGCCTGCGCAGCCACAGCCGTTGTGGTCCGGCCTCGCACAGTCCGGACAGGACGACTTCGTCGAGAGCCCGAGCCTCGCCGCGCCGGGGCCGGTGCGGCGACCGGGTATCCAAGTCCGGCTCGACCCGACTTTCGCGGGGTTCTCCGACGACGAGTCTTCCGAGGCCGACGCGTTCTCCGACGATGCGGCGTCGGAGGCCGGCGGCGACGAGCAGTCCTCTCCGGAGAGGGCTGCTCTCGTGGAGTGGTCCGAGCGCTTGGGGCAGGCCCGGGAACAGGTCGAAGAGCGGGAAGCCGTTTTCCCGCAAGAAGTGGCGGAAGCGCGGTCCCGGGCCCAGCGGTTGGTGCGGGCCGTGCCCGTGGCGGCGGGCGCGGTCGACGAGGAGATCCGCCGAGCCCTCCACGAAGGCCTCACGGTCGTGCTGACGGAGGTGATGCTGACCGGCGCCTCCCCGCAAGCGGCGTGGTCGGACCCGGTCGTCACCGAACTGCGTGAGACCGCCGAGTCGCTGCGGGGCCCGGTGGCCGGTGCTCCGCACTACACGATGCTGCCGGTGGCCGAGATGGCCGCGCTGCACGACGAGGTGACGGGCGACCGCGCTCCGGAGCAGTGATTCCGTGCAAGGCCGAGGGGAACGTCCGAGCGCCGGGCCGGTTCCGTTCAGGGGACGTCGAAGCAGCTGCTCCAGGACAGCGCGGTCCGCCAAGCGGCGATCAGCGCTTCGTCGTCGGCGTAGGTCGGGTCCTCGCCGACGGGGATCCACGTCTGGCCGACCGGTTCGCCGCCTTCGACGCGGGTGACGGTGATTCCTTCGTACCGCACGACCTCGTGGCCGGTCGCGCCGGAGACCGACACTGCCCGAGCGGCCGCTTCCAGCCGTACCCGGCGGTCATCGGTCATGGGACGCGCTTCCCGTCTCACCCCACGGGGTGGAAGTGGCCGGTGGGTGGTTGCGGATCACGGAACCACCCACCGGCCGTGCAGGACTTCGACACCTGTACCAGGAGGCGCCTCAGCGCGTTCGACGGTACGTGCGGCGAAGGCAATCCAGTCCGGTTCCGGTCCGGTGCCGCTCATCCGGGGAGCGACAGTGCCCGTTCGACCGGGCTGGGCCGCGGTGACAGCGGCCAGTTGTCACGATTTCCGTGATAGCTGTCGGGTGGGCCTCTTCGTGAGGGATATCCGCCTGATCGGGCGGGGGCGGGTCACGACGACGGCCGAGCCCCGGTGCGCGCGGGACGATCGAGCCCGACCAGGCACATCCCAGCCACGGGAGGGCGCGATGCTGAAGAGACTGCGTACCCGGATCGGCGCGAGGCGGCGGGTGCAGCCCGCGCCGGACGACCGGCTCGAGCGCACCACCGTCGGCTGCGTCCTCGTCGTGCACCCGGCGGGCGGCATGTCGGAACAAGCTCGCGTCCTGGCACTTTCCCCGGACGTCGACCCGGAACACGACCTGGTCGTCGTCGACGCGCTGGCCGGTACGCCGATCCGGGACCGCGAGCTGGTCGCCGCCGCCATTCCGGCGGGAGATCGTGCGATCCGGTTCGTGCCCGTCGATCTCGGGGGTGACCCGCGGCTCGACGGGCCGTGGCTGGCGGACCGGCTCGGTCGCCCCGTCGTGGTGCCGGTCGGCACGTTGCGGCCGTCCGCGGGTGGACTGTTCTTCGACGACGCCGTGCGCGATGGCGGTTGGTACCGGTTCGCGCCCGGCGCGGAATCCGAGTGGGCCGGCAAGCGACTTCCGCGGCCGGCGTGGGATTCTCCCGGTTTCGCGAGCCTGAAGCCCTTGGGGACTACGAGTGTCGCGGAGCCACTGCCGGCCGGAGTGTGGCTTCGCTCGGTCGGGACCGCCCGCTGGCTCGAGCCGCACCGGGCCCGGCTGATCCGCTGGGCGCGAAGCCGTCCGGGAGAGATCGTGGTCGTTCTCGGCGGTGAAGGACTGCCGGAGCTGCCGCTGGAAGCGTTCACCACGTGGTGGGAGTCGCTGACCGCTGACGAGCGTACCCAGGTGCGCGTCGTCCGGTACGGACCTGTGGAGTCGCCGGCGGGCGACCCCGTCGGGCAGACGCTCGCGGACCTGCTCGGCACGGAGATCGTGCAGTCGTGCGGCCTGCCGGTGGGGACGGGGCAGTCGGCGGCCGTCGTCGCGCTGCGACCGGACGGCTCGCACGGGTGGCCGATGTTCGCGCACGCGCTGACCTACCGTCCCCGCGGGCCGGAGGACACCATTGCGCCGACCCCGGTTCTGCGGTCGCACCGGAAGCCGCTGAGCGGACTGCCGGAGGTCTCGCCCGGCGTCTACCAGTACGACTCGGACGTCGTGCTGGAGGTTGTGCAGGCCGGGGTGTGGGTGCGCACTCCCGACGAGCCCGTTTACGGCGACTCGGTACGCGCGCTGCCGGCCGATCCGGCGGTCCCGCAGGTGCTGCACGACATGGCCGGTTCCGGGCTCGCCGCGCGTCTCTGGGACTGCGCGGAGAAGGTCGCCGAACGGCTCGCCCCAGCCATCGGAGCGCGGCCGAAGGTCGTGCTCACCGACGGGGTGGAACCCGCTCCGGCCACCGGGTACATCTCGCACCCGCGGCGGGCGGCCGCTTTCGCCGCGGAACCGGCACCGGAACCGGAGCAAGAGCCGGCGGAGGAAGAAGAGCCGCTGGTGTACCTCCTCCAGCTCGTCACCGCCCCGGACGGCGATGCTGCGCTGCCCGCGCAATCCGGGCCTCCGACGGCGGCTGCGGCAGCGGAGAGTCAGCCGGTGCCGCAGCCGCTCACCACGAAAGCCGGCGCCGCCGCCGCGCTCGCGCTCTACCTCGGTCCATTCGGGACCGGCATCGACGACGCCCTTCGCGACGGGGGAACCGGCGAACAGGCGGTCCTCGGACGCCGTGCGGCCGCGAGCATGGCAGCCCTTCCGGTGCACCACGGCGTCACGTCCGCCGCTCTGTCGTCGGACGCCGTGCCGTGGGATCTCGTGCGTGACCTCGACATCCTCGTCGAGCCGGGCTTCTTCGCGCTGCCCGTCGGATCCGGTTCCAGCGGTGAAACCGACCTGCTCGTCTGGTCGTCGACGGGACGGCTGACCGCGTCACTCGAACCCGACTCCGGGCGCGGCCGGGTGCTTTTCGCTCCCGGCACGGGGTTCCTGGTGCTCGCGGCCGAAGCACCGGCCGGGGACCGGCGCGGCCGGATCCTGCTCCGGGAACTGGCTACGACGGAGACCGACTTGGGTGCCTACGAAGGCCTGAACTCGCTCGACCAGATGATCCTGGAGTCCTTGCGCGACGCCGGTGACCGGCTTTCCACTGGAGACACATCGCCGTCCGGACCGTGGTCCGAGCGGTTGCCCGGGCTCGCGCGGGCCGGCCGGGCGGGGGCCGGACGACGGTGAACACGGAACCGGCGGCGCGAGAGGTTCCCGAAGTTTTCGAGCGGTTGTTCGCGGACGGTCAGTTGCAGCTGCTCCTGGATCCCTCCTGGACGGAGTCGGAAGAAGCGCCGAACCCGCCTGTCGAGGCCATCGTCGGAGGTTGGGCGATCACGGGCGAAGGACTCCGGAGCAGGTTCTGCTCGAACCCCGGCTACCGCCCCAGCTCCCCTTACGCCGCTCTCGATCCCGTGGACGGCGTGCTTCGCGTGCTGGTGCGAGGCGGCGACGACGCCGAAACGATCACCCCGCACCTGCCGCCCGCCTTGTTCGACACGGTGCTCGCGATCGCGGTCGACGAACAGGGGGTCGCGCTGGTCCGGTCGGCCCCGGACGGTGCGCCGTCCGTGCTGGTGGCCACGGCGTACGGGCACCGAGCCCTGCTCGACGTGCCCGGCTGGCTCGACGTGACCCTGCACGACCTGGCGGCAGCGCTTCCGGAGAAGGGCGTGGACGTTCTGCTCAACCCCGGCGCCCCCGCTTCGATGCGAGTGCCTGCCGACGTCGTCCGGGACATCGTGAACGCTCCCGACGGCGAGCTGTGACCGCGTTTTCTTCCGGAAAGGACACGACAATGGTGGATGAGTTTCGGATGGACCCGGCGGGGGTCGACCGAGTTGTCGCGCGTCTGCGGGATGCGTGTGACTCGGGCTCCGCCGGCCTTCGAACTTTCGACGGATACCTTGACCAGCTCGACGGGTGCTGGGGTGACGACGAGAGTGGCGAGGCTTTCGCGAAGAACTACGTGGGCACCGCGGACCAGGCCAAGGAAGGCATGCGGAGCATGCTCGAAGGCTTGAAGAGCATGGCGGAAAACCTAGCTCAGTCCACGAAGAACTTCCAGGGTCTCGACGAATTGGCGGCGAAGGAAATGGACCGGAGGATCGGCGACGGCCTGAAGTAGGTATCGGTGGTCGGAGGGGCTTGATGGTGCGCTGAGGGAGGTGGTCGTGTTGTCGGATTGGATGCTTGACGCGGAGACGCGCGGCCTGGTGCAGGTGCTGCACGGCTCCGGCACCGCCAACCTGTCGGACGGCGTGCAGAACTTCCTGAAGGTCCTTGGCGCGCCGTGGCCGGAGGGAAACGCGCAGAGAATGTACTCCGCGCAGCATTCCTGGGATGCGGGCGTGCGCTGGCTGGAGGATCTACTGGCGTTGGTTGAAGGGCTTTCCGTCGACGTCGGAAATTCTCTGGTGGGTGACGTGGGTGGCTTTTTCGAGGAGTGGCTCGGCCAGGACGCCGTATCGGGATTGAAGGGGCTGATCGACGCCGGCCACGAGTTGGCGAAGATGCAGAAGAACGGCGCCGCGAACGTCGTCAAGGGCCAGATCGAAATGGTCGTGATGTCCCTGCTGGCGCTCGCGGCCATTGCGTCGCTGCTGTCGTCGCTGGTCGGTGCTTTCTTCGTGCCGATCGTCGAAGCCGCGGCGCGGGTGGGTCTGTGGACGCTGTTTCGCGAACTGGTCGCGAAGCTGGGCTCGATGTCCGTCGAAGCCGCCTTGGCGGGGGCGTCGGCCGCGATCAAGTCGGGCGCCAAGGCGGCCGCGGCGAAGGTTCAGGCGATGACCTGGAAGGAGGTCGGCGGCGCCGCGCTGGTCACCGGGAAGCAGACGCTGAAGTTCGGCGCCATCGGCGCGGGGTTGATGGGGGGTATGGACCTCGGTATCGAGACGGTTCAGGCCGCGGCCGGCCTGCGGGACGGGGTGGATTTCAAGTCGGCTCTCTCGGCGGCGGAGGGTGGCTTCATCGGCGGGGCCGCTGCCGGGGTCTTCCACGCGTTCGCACTGGGATCAGCCTCGGTGGGCAGAACGGCCGTGACGGCGGTGGCCGGGAAGGTCCCGCGGTACGTAGCGGGGCTGGGAGACCTGGCGTACGGCGGTGGGCAAGTGGCGGTGGCCATCGCTTCGACGCCGTTGATCAACGAGATCACGGACGCGCCCGGTGCGGCGTGGGCGGGTGCGCTGGGGGCGCTGGGCAGGTTCGGGGGCGGTCGTGGCGGTGGCGGTGCGACCGGCGGGGGCAAGAGCGAGTCGCTGGACGATGACCTTGCCGCGGTCGATCGGGTGCGGCCGATCCCGGTGATCTCCGGGGACGTCAAGGGCGGCGGGAAGAGCGGCAGCGGCGCGGGTAAGCCGGTCGAGAGCCTGCACGACGTCACGACCATCGGTGGGGTCAAGCCGGATACCTCGCAAGCTTCGGAAGTGCCGCCCCCACCGTATTCGACGGTGTCGGCACCGCAGGAGGAGCAGGCCGCGGACACGATCCCGCCTCCCTACGAAGACGGCCAGGCGGTTGCGACCGGTGACCGGGGGCTGGGGACCGTGTTCGGGCGGAGCGGAGACGATCGCGCGCCAGTGGTGGCCGTGCCCGATCAGTCCACTGTGGACGCGCATGGCGCCGAGCCGGCGGCGTCGGCGAGCACGTCCCAGGACGCCACGGCGAACCGGGCGGGCCAAGTGGCCGAGGCCGGGCAGCCGACCGCATCCACCTCGGCAGACCTGGGCGCGCCGGAAACCGTCGTGCCTTCCCCGTCGACCGCGGAAACGACAGGGGGAAGGGAGGCGCCCGCCGGTGCTTCTGCCCCGGCATCGGTGGGCTCGGGGGATGGCCAGGCGGTGCCGAGTGGTGTGGCTTCCCCGGCGCAGGGGGACACCGCCGGTGTCCGGGACACCACGGCGGCACCGCCCTCCGGGCTGGCTGCGCCGGTACCCGTCGCCGAAGTCGCGGGCAACGCCGCCGCGCCTGTCCCGCCGGCTTCCGATGGCGGGGCTCGCGGTCAGTCCGTGTCCGCGGTGGTCGGCGGTGGGCCGGCGTCCACCGTGCTGGGCTCGCCCGGGTCTGGTGCGGCAGTGCAGGGTCAGACGGCGGCCGCCACCGGTACTGGTTCTTCCACAGTCGTACCCGGGGCGTCAGGATCCGTGGCCGCCGCGGTCGGCAGTGGGCCTGCGCCCGCCGCGCCTGGGCCTGGCGGGGTGGTGCAGGGTCAGCCGGCGGCCGCCGCCGGTCCGTCCGCAGCCGTGCCCAGCGCGTCTGGATCCGTGCCCGCCGCGGTCAGCGGTACGCCCGCCCACGTCGCGGCGAGTGGTGCCGGCATGACGCCGTCGGATGCGAAGCAGGCTCTGCCCAGCGGCGAGGGCCGGCCGCCGGTGCCCGGTACGGCCACTCCCGCCGAACCAGGCCGTGGAACCGCGCCGAACGCGCCGGGACCGGAGTTACCGGCGGCCACGGCCCGTTCGGCCACGCCCCCGAGCGCCAGCACCGGACCGGTGCGGCCGGACACCATCACCGGCGCGGCGCGGCCGGACACCGGACCTGCAGTCGCCGACTCCACGTCGCGGGCTGATCCGGGCGCCCGGCCGGTGCCGACCACCCGTCCTGGTTCGCCGGAAAGCACGGCGCCGGTGCCGGACCGCTCGGCCGGCGACGCCAAACCGCCAGGAGGCTCGAACCCGCAGAACCGTCCGGGCGGTGCCGGCCAGGCGCGCCCTGCGTCCCACCCGGACCAGGACGAGCACCGCGCGGAACGTGACGGCCAGGGTGCCGACGCGGCTGCCGTAGCGGCGGCTGTGCACGCTGCCGAACTGGCGGCGATGGTTCCGGGTGCGCGCGCCGCCGACACGGTCGCGCTGGCGCCGGAGAAGGTCGACTGGGCGAACTGGGATGCGATCCGGGACAGCGTCGAGGGGACGCGGTACAGCGCGGAGCGCTTCGAACCGAAGGCGAACCCGAGGCGTGAAGGGGGGCTTCTGGAAGGTCCTATCACCCAGATCCGCTTCGACGTCCGGCGCAAGCAAGTCGCCGAGGGCGTGTGGGTGCGGGAGATGGCCATCCCGATCGACCTGGTGTCGGACGTGATCGACCAGAAGACGCGTGAGACGTTCCTGCACAAGCTCAACGCCGACCTGGACAAGTACTTTTCCGGTCTGCCGTTCAGGAACGGCGACCACGCTCGGTTCCGCGTCGACGGCCGGGCCCCGGACGGCGCCGACCCGGACTGGCACCGGCTTCCGTCGCGGCCCATCCCGGTCACGCTCCGGCCGGGACAGGGCGAGACGAACCAGGTCGAGTGGTTCCTCGGCGAAGACCCGGGACGGGCGCTGCACGAGATCTTCCACACGGCGGGGCTGGCCGAGGGATACCTCGATACCACCGCGGGGCTGAACCGTCGTCCGGTCCGGGGCATCATGGGTCCTGACCCCGTCAAGGAGAAGTTCCTGGTCCGGGCCAATCTCGACGCGCTCGACGAGATCTCCCTCGCCGCGGGTGACCACGGTGGCGGCTACCGCGGGCCGGAACCCGCGTCCGGGCGGGCGACGCTGACCTCGATCGTGTCGAGCGAGCCCTACGGCGCGTTGCACTACCCGACCAAAGCACCCCCGAAGCCCCCGGGCCCGGGCGGTCCTTCGGGGGAACCGCGACCGCCACGAGTGGAGCTGGGAACGGGCCGGCCGTCCTCGGCCCCCACCGACGATCCGCACACCTTGTCTCCCACCGCGTCGCTTACGCCACGACGCCGCTCGTCGGGTGCGTCACCCCTTCGGGCCGCGCTGCCGACGCTCGGGCAGATGCTCCTGGCAGAAGCCCGGATCGAGCAGCCCACCGTCGCGGGGGACCCGGACTTCGCGGGGATCCGGACCACGGTGCTGGACCAGCTCGAGGTGGCCGGGCTGAAACGTGCCGAGTGGGAAGCGTGGGTCGGCGACAAGTTCTCCGACGACCAGCTCAAGGACTTCCACGAGACACTCGAGGGCCGGTCCGCGGACACCCTGCGCGGGGTCGAGGTCCGGCTGACCGCGACGGCGATCGGCCCGCCGTCCGGCGTCGTGGCGGACACCGTCGAGCTCACCAGCAGCAGTGAGCACGGGGGGCAGGCCGCCAAGACGGCCGACGGGGTCGAGACGACGCCTCTGAATCCCTCCAGCCTGCTCTCGGCGCCGGCCGGTCCGGTGACCCTGGCCGCGAACGTCAAGGGAATCGGTGCGTCTTCGAAACGCGCCGTGACCGCGGAGAAGTCGACGTCCAGCACGGTCGAGGTGCAGGAGCGGCGCGAAGTGACCCGGTCCACGCACGACGTGGTGCACCAGGTGTCAGTGTTCCGCAAGGGGCACCGACGGCGCGATCGGTCGCAGGACCCCCGTGACGTGACGGTCCGGCTGGATCTCGACTGGCCGAAGTACGACTCGTCCGTGGTGGACGCCGGGCTGCTGCCCGTCGGGTACCCGACCTTGCCCGGCCACCTCACCCAAGCGGAGCGGGACAAGGTCTTCGACGCGTTCCGGGACGCCCGCAAGCGCATCAAGCACGTGGCGCTGGCCGGCACCGGCGAAATCTTCCGGGGCGTCAGCGACCTGCTGAAACTCGACGAGAGCAAGGACGAGGCCCGCGAGCTGCGGAGCTGGCTGGCCGCGCTGGGCGCGAAGCACGGTCGTGACCTCGTCACCGGCGGACTCGCCAGCCGGAAGTTCACCTTCGACAACCACCGGCACCCGATCGAGATCGTGGTGGGACGCCGGCACGAGCCGCCGGGCGCGCGCCCGTCCTCCTCGCGCCGGGCCAGCAGCCGTGGCTCCTTCGGGCAGCGGCGCAAGTCCACGTCGTCCCACGGCGATTCCCAGAGCGGGTCGCGGGACTGGGGCGGTTCGCTCTCCGTCGGGCTGGGCGAGTCGATCGCGGACGCGCTCGGGGCCTCGCTCTCGGCGACCTTGTCCTACAGCCGCACGGCCACCGACTCGGAAACCCACGTGGCCGGGCTGGTGCACGAGCTGAACGCACAGACCCGGGGCGAGTTCGACGCGCACGACATCGAACTGCCGCTCTTGGTCACAATCGTCTCGGAAGGCCGTCCGACCGGCGACCGGCCGGTGAGCAGTGGGTCGGGCTCCGGCAGTCACCGGTGGCGCTCGACCGACAGCGGCCGTCCGTTCCAGCAACTGACCGTGAACGGCGCGGCCCGGCTGTCGATCGCGAACCCCGGGGAGATGGACTCGGACTCGTCCAAGAGCGGAGATTCCGCGAGCACCGATCCGGCGGATCCCCGTGCCGGGATCCCGATGAGTTCGGTGCCCGATCACGCTCACGGATTGTGGCGGCTCACCACTGACACACTGACCCGGGTGGCCGCGCAGGTCGTGCGCCGGCTCGTGGTCGACGAGATCGTCGCCGAGGCCGACACTCAGCGAGTCAAGGAAGAACTGCAGGACTTTCTTGACGAGAACGCCCGGGCGATGCTCACCAGCGGCGACGGTGCGCGGTTCAAGCTGGACGGAGAGCAGGACCTTTTCCTCGGCGGCGATGTGGAACGGGGAGACGGCCACTACGTGAAGCTCGCGTCGTGGAAGGAAGTGGGCGGCCGGCTGACGGCCGGCGACACCCTGCAGGTGGCCAACTCCCGCAAGCAGGAAGGGTCCCTGGCGATCGAAGCCGAAGGTGACGCGGGGCCGGTCACCGTCGGCGGGTCGCTGGCGCCTTCGGTGAAACGGGAACGGCGTGGGTCGGTGTCCCAGGTCGTCACGGCCGGGCACGAGTGGTCGGGCGGAACCGGCGGTGCTCACCTGTACCACTTCCCGGTCACCGTCGAGGCCCGGCTCGGTTCCGGCTGGAACGACCTCGGCGAACCGATGACGTGGCGGGACGAGGAGCAGCAGGACTCGGCGGATCGCAGTCCGGAAATCCGGGGACAGCTCGAGATCGCCGTGCCGACCCGGCCCGGCACCCGGGTCACCATCAACGCCGAAGAGAAAAACGAAACCGCCTGGCAGGACGACCACGCGCAGCTGGCGGACGGCCACCGGCGAGGTTCGCTGCCCGCCGCGTTCGACATCGACTCGATGGCCCCCGTCCGCAATCTGATCACGACGATCGTCGACCTGGTTTCGAGGCCGGATCCCGAAGGCGTCCGAGGCAAGACCCGCAGCGCGTTGAAGCACGGAGTCCTCGGAGGCCGTCCCACCCCGCTCGGTCACCAGCACGCGGGCAATCCCGAGCGAGACGTGTCGCAGCAGGCCGTGGAGGCGTGGGCGAGCGGCGCGGAGCGGGAAGGCCGGCTGTCACTGGCCGCCGGCCCGGGCGACCGGCTCGACTTGGAAAGCTTCAACGACGGCAGCCTGCTGGGAACGGGCAGCCGCGGCCTCAGCGGCAGCGTCGACCTGACGACGAGCTACCTCAACCCCCGGATCATCCGGCGGGACGACGCGCACCGGTTCGAGGACACCAGATACACCGAGACCGAGCTTTCGCCGGAGCAGAAGAGGCTGATCGGGCTCGGAATCACCACCAAGGTCTCGGTACCGGCCGGGGAGATCGCCACGGTCGGGGCCGGCGCGGAAGCGTCGATCGCGCGCGGGCGGGGTGAGTCCGGGTCGACCAAGGTACAGTCCGACACCCGGCGGTCCCGCGTCGAGCGGGGCTACCTGGTCGAGTACGACGTGACGCACACGCTGGGCTCGTCCGTACAGGAGGGCTGGACCGGCCCGTTCGGCGGCCGGCACGCCGGCGAACCCGACCCGCGGAGCAAGGGCAAGTTCGTTTCGCACGCGGTGAGCGTGTGGGTGCCCGCGACGGACATCGCCACCATCGGCGAGCTCGGGGACGCGGAAGTCGTCAAGCTGGCGTCCGAGGACCAGGACACGTATCGCGCCGCGGCACACCCGCCCACCCCCACCCGGCCGGTCGCGGACCCGTCCGACATCCTCGGTGAACTGGACCCGGTGCGCTTGGACATGGTGACCGACCTGCTGACCGAACTGCGTACGCGGTTGAGTCAGTGGGAGGCCACGATCGGCGACCCCAAGGTCGCGGCCGAGTACGCGTCGATGCACGACGCGATGGTGCGCAGTTTCGGCACTCGGCTGCTGCTGGGCGGGTTCCCCAAGATCCTGCGGGGGATGCTGCGGGGCGGCGTGGAGCTCTTCGGCGAGCGCGTCGGCCAGTCGGGCAAGCTCGAACAGCTGACGGTGCTCAAGGCCAAGCTGGTCGACGGGCTGGACCGGGAGCCCGACCGGGCCTACACCTACGAGTCGACCGTCAAGACCACGGTCCGGGGCCGGTCCGGCACGGTCCGGGAGCTGAAGTACGGGGCTTCCACGCACGTCAAGCCGTCGATTCCGGTGCCCGAGTTCACCGGTTCGTCAGTGCTGGGGCTGGGCGACGCCGTCGATCCGCACGCCAAGGTCGAGGGCACGCAGACAACCTTCGCGGGACCGGAGCGAACCACCACCAGGAGCGTGACCTTCAAGTGGTCGGGCCACGCCGAGCGACGTGACTACGGCCTCGAGGTCGAGGTCTACGTGCGGCCCTGGGCTCGCTCGGGGGTGTACCGGCGGCACATCCCGTTCATGCGTCACGCGCCGGTGCGTGACGACCAGGGTCTCGAGGCGTTCACCATCGGTTCCGCGGTGCGCACGACGGTACCCTCGATGTTCTTCGCCCGCGGGCCGGTATTGGCCACAGTGGAGGGATCCCTGCGGGAGGCCTGGCAGGCAGACGGGAAGACCGGCCTGCCGGAGACGATGCCGGTGTGGGGCTTCCCGTTCGAAGCACCCCACCTCCAGGAGCACTTCGACGGGATAGTCAAACAGCTGAACGCCCGTCGTGGCTTCATCTTCATGGTGGGCACGCGGACAACGCTGACCAGCCAGCAACTGCACGAGCTGCTGTCCGATGGCGGCTACGGCGTCGACATCGGCAGCAGCAAGGTCTCCTCGGTGAACATCCGGCTCGACCTCGGCCGCCGCGAGGTGGTGCGGGAGATCGACGGCGCGTCGCTGACCGAGTCGACCGGTTCGGACGAACGGGCTGTCCGGCAGGACGCGCACGAGGGTGTGGTTTCGGGCGGCTTGCTGGGTGGCTTGGCCAGTTCGCTGCTCGGCGAGCAAGGCACGAAGAAGTTCGGCAAGGCCGCCTTGACCGAGCCGGTCGAGCCCGCCGGCACCGAATCGGCCACCGGTAAGAAGGTCTACTGGGTCCGCGCCGAACCGAGTTTCACCGTGACCCTGGTGTCGCGGAAGGGTGAGCCGGCGCCGCCCCACGCGACCGGGCCCGACGGCCTGATGGATCTCCTTGTCGACGAGGACGGCCTCAAGGAACTCGGGCTCACGCTGCCGGCTCCCGGCACGCGGGGTGGTGGCCCGAGCATCCTGATCCGGCAGCCGACGCCCCCGCGAGACGGCGATTCGGGCGCCGACGCGAACGTCCCGGACATCCAGGTCCGGTGGGCCACCTTCGAGGACGAGCAGGCGACCGAAGCGGCCCTCGGCCAGTTCGCGCATTCGCGCGCGGTCACCGGTTCCCTGCGCCGGGACCTGGCCCGGATGGGCGTGGACACCCTCGAGACGTTCGACCCGCTGCCGGACACCGGCCGGAAGCTCGCGAGGCTCGCCGCCGTGGTCGACGACCTGGGTGAAGCGGTCGGCGGAGCGGTCCGGAACCTGGTCCGGGACGCGCGCTTCGCCACCGAAAACGTCCCGGTCCGTACCGTTCCCGACGCGTCGGGTGCCGGGGAGCACCGCCAGACGATCCGGCCGGTGACCCCGGAAGGGTTCAGCCGGCTGCTGGACGATCTCGCGAGCCGGCTCGAGCTAGGCGGAAATCCGTTCGAAGCGGAAGACTCCCTGGTCGCCCACCTCGGGTACGACTCGGAGGATGCCCTCGCCGTTCGTCTCGCGAAGCTCGGCACGATGAGCCTGCCTCCCATCGCGCGCAGGGGGCTTTTGACCGATGGATCGCTGTTTCCGGTTCTGGCCGGCAGTCCGGCGGCGATGACGGAAGCGCTCTACGCCGCCAGCGGCTTCGAGAGGCCGGTCGGTGACGACACCGCGGCCGCCGTCGTCGACTCCGCCCTGCGGGCCAGGGTGCCCTCGGTCGCCGGGTTGCTGATGGTGGGCATGGCCGCGGTCAAACGGTTCACGAATGCCCTGAGCTCGGCCGAAGGACATCCGGCCGGACCGGAGCGCGCGCGGCAGCTCGCGGTCCGGGCGGCTCGGGTCGAGCGGGAATTCCGGGCCGGCATGGCAAGGGCGGCGGAGCTGGCGCGAGAGGAGCACCAGGACCCGGCGGACTGGCAGGCCCTGGTCCGGAACTGGGCGGGTGCGATGCAGCAGCTCGCCGGAGCGGCCCAGGACGGGCACGCGTCGATCAGCGCGCGTATCGAAGCGTATGCGCGGCTCGTCGCGCCACAGGTGATTCCCGAGTCGGCTCTCCCGGGCTCTGCGCGGAGCGCGCTCGCCGAACGGCTCGGCACCGCAGCGGACGTGACGTCGTTCTGGGAGCGGCTGGCGGCCGGCCCCGGGCACGTGCTCGTGGGCGGCGAAGGCGCGGTGTTCGCCCAGGCGTGGCGATCCGAGAACGATGAGCAGGTCTTTCTCCTCTCGGACGCCGACCCGTCCGGAATGACCGAGCTCAGCCTGGAGGAATTCGGGGTATGGGCGGCGGCCGGCGAGTTTTCGGCGCCGAGTTCGCTCTTCCCCGATTCGCAGAGCCTCGACGATGGCGCCCTGCGAATCGTTCCCTTCACCGGAGGAATCGAGGTCGGCGGCGTACGGGGGACGCGCCCGAACGTGGCCCCACCCGCGGGTGCGTTCGCGGTGGTTCTCGCCGGTGACGGCCGCCCGCCGGTCGCGAGCCTGCTCGCCGCTCTGCGGCGCAGCGACTGGAATCGCACGGACGAAATTGTCCTGTCCGGCCGGAACCGCGAAGATCTGGACCTTCTCCGCGATGCATTGCAGCGCGAGCTGGGCACGTCCGTGAGCCATCTCCTGGAACCGAGGACAGCGGGCGCCGTGACCCGCGACGGTCGGCTCGGGGTGAGCCGGCGCTCACCGATCGAGCGGCAAAGCGGGCCGGACTTCCGGACGCTCGGCGCGTCGCGAGTGGAGCACCCGCCGGCGTCGGCACCGGTACCCGCCGTAAGAGAACCGGCGACCACGTCTGCCGCGTCGGACCGGGTGCCGGAAAACGTCCTGGCCGCGGAGACCGCAGACGGCCGGGTGGGCTTCGTCGCACTCGTCCCCGACTTCGTCGACGCCGGGGAGCTGCGCCGGATCTGGACGGATTCGAGCGTGCACAACCTGCGAAACATCCTGCGTCACAGAGAAAACGAGAGCTACTTCGAAACGCCCGTTTGGGCCGGCGCGGTCGCCGACGGACGAAACGGCTCGCTGTTCCTCGCGCTCTGGGCCGAGGGATCCAGGCTTCGGGCAGGCAGCGAAAACCTGACCGTCGCGGACGCGGCTCACCGGCTGCTCGACTCGCCGGGATTTCAGCGGTACCGGCGAGAAGGGGTGCGGGGTCCCCTTGTCGTGCTCGCGGACGCCCCGGACCGGGAGGCGGTCGCCACCGCCGGGCAGCTCATCGACGCGCTGGCCGCCGAGCTCGGCCCCGTTCAGCTGTTCACCTACCGGGACAGCTTCCGGTTCACCAGCCGGAGAGAACTGAAGTTTCCCGCCGGCGCGCGGTTCGAGCAGCGGCTGACGGCCGGATTCGCGGACTTGGCCAGTGCTTCGCGGAACAACGTTTTCGCCTTCCTCGAAACCGACGACCCGGTGCGCGGCGATCGCGCGATACGTGACGCCGAGGCCGTCCTGGCTGCCTGGACGCAGGCGTCACCCACGGGCCATGCCCCGTTGCTGCTCAGTCTGCCTGGCAATGACGTCGAGGCCACCGTCGGCGCGAAGAGCAGCGATGTCCGGCTCGCGCTGGGTGGCGCCGAAATCGCCGGGCTTTACCTCGACGCGCCCGGCGTCCGGGCCGCTTTGGCGGCGGACCCCGGAGTCCCCCTCGTGGTCGTCACCGGCATGCCCGGCACCACCGCACCCGCTCGTGCCGGGGACGTCCCGTTCGACATCGGTGCCGCGCTCCGACGGACGGGACTGTTCAACCCGGTCTTCGCGACCCGCGGCGGGGATTCCGCGGGAAACCGGTTCTTCCAGCCGGTTTCCGGGCTGTTCGCGGACGACATCCGCACCGAGCTGATCACCGACGCGGACGACCGGCCGGCCGCGATCTTCGTGCGGCACGACGGTGACGAGGCGGCACTCGCGACAGTCCGAGGGTGGGCGAAGCAGCCCGGATCCTCCGGCGTCACGAAGGTCACCGGGCCGGACGGCAGTGCGCTCCGCCCAGCGTGGCGGGGCAAGGCCGTGCCGATCTTCGTCAAGGCGTCGGCCGGCGGCGCCTACCACCTCCGTCGGTCCGACGACAAGTCCGTGGTGGTCACGGCGGCCGGACTCGGGCAAAGCCTGCGGGACGGCCGTGACCTGCGATCGGCTCTCGGCGACTTCGGAGATGGCCACAGCCCTGGTGACGAACGGTCGCCGCTCGTCATTCCGCTGGAGGGGACCATCACGGGGCTGGCCGAGTTCGTCGGCGAGCTGAGCCCAGGCGGCTATTCGCGCAGGGTTTTCGGCGCGCGAGGCTCGGTTCGGCTGGATCCGGCCGGTGGACTTCGCACCGGTGATCCGGCGTTCGACAGCGCCGACGCGGTCATCCCCGAACCCGGGCACCTGGTCAGTTACGCGATTGCGAACGCCGAACTCGGCGTCAACGGTCAGTTCTTCCCGGTCAGCAGGAACGACATCACCTGGATGTGGCGGATAGGCGCGCGGTCGGACTCCGTGTCGAACCGGATCTACTACTCCCAGACGGCCGGAAACACCGGAGCGTCGCAGGGCACGCCGTATTTGACGCCGGGAGGGGCACCGGGCTGGCGCAGCGTGCTCCACGGGGAGCCGCGATCGATCGTGATGGCCATGGCCTCCGGCCGTCCTCATGAACTCGGGGACCGGCTTCGGCTGTCCGACGGCGCCGCGGCCGAGGCCTTGTTCACGACCAAGGCCTTCCAGGCCGCCGGCCCGGATCCGAGCAGGCCGTACTGGCTGCAGGCTTGCCGAACCGCCGCCGCGACAGAAGTGCTCGAAGGGATCGAGAACCTGTGGGGGGACGGCCCTGTGGTCGCTCCGACGGCCGAAGCTTCGGCACCGCTGAGCGGAAAAACCGTCCACGTCGCCGACCGCGGGCACTTCAGGCGCGCCGGAGAGCAAACCGGAGATCCCGTTCCGCTGTCGGATCTCGCGGCGGAAGACATCGGCCTGAACGCGGTCGAACTCACCGGCGACCTTCGCGACGATGTGGGTGCTTCCCCGGAGATCCGGAAAATCGCCCGGCAGGCGGCTCGTGCCTCGGCTTGGCGGGTCGCCAACGGTGCGGCTCCGGCGACGATCCAGGTGCTCGTCCGGGGCGAGGACGAGAACGCCGGCTGGGCGTGGGCCGGCCGAGTCGCGGACGCGGTGGAGGCGGCGTTCAACCACGAGACCGCCCGGCTGGCCACCGAGTTCGACCTGCCGGACGTGAGCGGTCAGGCGTCCATCGAAGCCGGTTTTGACAACACGGGACGAACCGTGCCGCTGGCGGCGGTAACGGTGGTACTGCCCCCGGGCGACTTCGGCATGCGGGCTCTCGAAAGCCGTGACACCGGGGTGATCACCGCCGCCTTCTCCGCGCTGGAGCCCGGGAATCGCCGGGCGGGTGCGCCTCCGGTGGCGCCGAGTACCGTTCCTCGACGTGACGAGGGGCCCGAGCAGCTGGGGCCTCCGTTGGCACCGGACTCACCGGCTCCCCCGGGTGGCGAGCCGTTCCGGGGGAGCCGGGGGAATCCGGGTCCGGAGGACGAGGCCGGGCCGAGCGGGCAGGGGAACGCCCGTCCCGCTGCCGGAAGAGGGCGGCCAGTGCGGCAGGCCTGGCTGCGGCACGTGGAGACCGCACGATTGGTGCAGGGCAAGGTGCACGCGGAGGACATGTCCGCCTGGCGGCAGCAAGCGCGAACCGTGGCCGTCGATGTGTTGCGCCGTGCGCGGGAGCGGCTCGAAATGCCGGACATCCGGCTCATCCACTACAGCGGAACGATGTCGGTTCTGCGCCACAGCAAGATCGAACGAGAGTTCTTCGGGATGGTCGACGAGGAGCTCACGGCCCTGCAGAACGGAACTCCCGAGCACACTGCTGCCGGTCTGAACCTGCGCAGCAGCAACATGACCACGGCGAACAAGCGGAACCCCCGAGTGGAACTGTGGTCTGACGGGAGCCCGGGCCGGCGGATCGCGGAGTACCAGAACGAAACCGCGGTCAAGGTCGATTTCCTGCGGGGCGGTATCGACTTGCCGGTCGCGCACATCGATCGGGCGTGGTGGGCGGTGCAGGGGATGATTCTGCGGGCGGCGCAGGCCGGTGTCGTGCCGGCACCGCCGATCCGGGTGACGTTCCGGTACCCGCCATCCCAGGCGGTCGGGAATCTCGCCGAGCGGGAGACCGCGATGACCGGCCTGGTGCGGTCGATGGTCACCGACGCGCTCACCACGGCCTCGGTACTGGGGTCGGCGAACCTGCCGACGGCCGAGCAAGTGATGCCGGCACTGGAATTCGCGATCGAACCCGAGCCCGAGATGCCGCTGAACCAGCTGGGTGCGCTGGTAACGCTGCCCGAGGTGCCGGGTATCTCGGCCGTTTTACCGCCGTTTCCGGTACAGCCCGGTGTACTGACGGCTCAGACTGTGAGAGCCGGACAGTTCACACGGCAGGCCGAAACCCGGTCAGGGCCGGCCGCCTCGGACGGCGAGATGATTCCACTGCCGCGCGTCACCGGTGAAGCACCGCGGGGAGATGACGTGGCGTACGTCCAGCGCAGCGCGGAGGAGCAGCTGAGCTGGCAGGCCTCACCGGCCGGGTCCGGGTCGCTGAGGTTTTCGCAGGCGGATTCCGAGTCGCTGGACAAGCTGGTGACGCTGGTCGCACGAAACACCGCGGTGCTGGTACGCGACCGTCGTGAGCCACCGGACGTCCGGGTGGACCTCACCGGCGGCAAGGCGCAGTTGCGCCAGCAAGGGGCCGCGGCATTCGGGCTGGTAGTGGCGGAGTTGCGCTCCGCAGTGGTGGCCGCCGGGATCGATCAGGATGCGGCGAGCGAGCTGATCTACGACCGCATCGAGCACCTGGGCCGTGGTGGCAACAAGGCGCTCGCGATCAAGATCAGCGTGCATAGGACGCCGAATCGGACTGTGGACGGCTACCGCGCGGCTCGGCGATCGGACCTGTCTTTCCTACCGCGCACGCACGAGCTTCCTGCGGCCGCGTTGTTCCGCTTGAAGAGGCAGTTCGAAGGACTGATCGAACGGGTACGGAGCTCTGCCGGCACCGAGGAGTCACCTCGCCTGGTTCTTGACCTGCGCACGCAGGAGACAGAACAGCAAGCCGGCGTCCGCGCGGTGACGGACATGGTGAACACCATCGTGCGGGATTTATTGCCTCCGGAGGGGGAACTGACGCCCGCCCTCCTGATCCGGAACCACGTCGAGTTCCGGTACGACGGCACGTTGCACCGGAACCAGAGAGCGCTGCTGGTGGATCTGATCGGTCCGCAGCATGCACTGGACCTTCGGCCGACTGACGACGAGATGACTGTCGACTGGCAGGAAGGAAACCAGCCGGTCGTCCACCCCCGAGTCGAGAAGACCGACGACGTTATTGCCCGATGGGAGGCACGTGTCGATCCCGGTCGGCCTGACTCCTTGCCGACGTCGGCCGAGGCCGGATTCGACCCATTCGTCGAGCGCTACGTGGCCGAGGTACGCGGAAGGGTGTCGCGGAACGAGGAAATGCCCGATGTCCGGGTGCAGGTGTACCAGGCGACTCCGGCCCGCTCAGGACAAGCTTCGGCGCTGCACGAGAACTTGATCGGCCGGATGCGAAGTGCAGTCGCCGCCGAGCAAGAAAACCCACCGGACCTGCGATTCACCGCGCTGACTCACGAGACCGACGGAACCGAAGGCTCGGTCCGAGTGGTGATGTACGCGGGCCCACGTGGTACCGCGGACAGCTATCGGCGAACGCACGCTTTGGATGAGCCTTTCCTCTCGCTTCAAGCGGGGGTGCCGGAGGCGGCTTTGCCGAGGATCACCTGGCTGATGGAGGGAATCCTTCCCCTCTTGCCAGCGAGTCCGGACAGGGACGCAGGATTCCTGTCGGTCCACGTGGTCAGCCGGTCGGCGAACCCCCTGGATCGCCTGCTCGCATCTCTGATGATCGTCCGGGAAGCCCTCGGTGCGGCGCTCGCCGCCCAGGTGGATTCAGCCGACAGCGGCCATACCGTCGACGACGTGCTGCGGAACTTCGTGCGATTCTCCTCGTCTGTGGACCATCACCGGCCTGCCGGCCTCCGGTTCCGGTTCGTCACCGATCGCGCACCGGACGGCGCTGTGTGGGTCGTTCCTTCGGTCGAAGGCGATTTCCGGTCCCTGAGCGCACATGTGGCGGAATTGTTCCCTGAGGATGCGCTATCCGTCCGGGAGGTGGGAAAACAGATAGGTGCGGAAATCGTCAGGCTGGACCATGCGATAGAGCTGCCCGACGTTCGCGTTTCGTTCGACGCGCCAGGGAATTCGGTTGATGACGAGAGGATCACGCAACGAGCAGCCAGCTATGTCACGGCCCTGTTGCACGAGGGTATGAGGTCTGCGAGCGTCGTCCCGGCAATCGTGCGACGGGTGCCGATCACAGTGAATTGGGCCAAGAATTCGAGTCGGCATGAAGTTCGAGTCCATATTTGGGTCGTCGGCAACGCAAGACATCCTGCAGACCATTACGAGAATGTCCGGGAGCTGCGGGAGTCTTTCCTCTTTCGAGTCGGCGGGCGGCTGTCCGTGGCGTCAGATCAACGTATCCGGCGGGTTGTCGCGGGCTTTCTTGGCCGCTACGCGAACAGCCGCGCTGGTCGCCCGGAGTTGCGAATCGATGTGTCGGGAGAGGGGGAAACCGGTTCGGCGCGTGCGAACCGCGTGGCAACGCTGGTGCGTGAAGCACTGACCGAAGGCAGGAACGGGCTACGGGTATTCGGCATGCCGTCCGTCGACGAAATCATGCGTGACGGCGTGCGAATCGGCAGGGTTCCGGCGGATCAGTTGCCCGGCGGGCTGCAACTGCGCTTGATCGAAGTGACTCCTTCCGGGGGACGGCGTCCAGTCACGCCGGAGCCTGGCTCTGCGCGGGCGTCTGCGGTGTCCGAGGGCGGAGGGCTGCCGGACGCGCCTGAGGCTTCTGGCGGTGACGGGATTTCATCCACGCCGGGGCCGGCTGCCGAGATGGGTGGGCTGCCGGATGCTCCGGACGCTGTGGGCGAACCTGGATTACCGGTATTTTGGGATAGGGCCTCCGAAATCGGTGAATTGCCTGACGTGCTGGAAGGTGGCGATTCGAGGGAAGATTTCTCGTCCTGGAATACGCACCAGTTCGGGTACAACTCCTGGGAAGGATATCCGTGGGGTGAACCATTGTCGGTGGAAGGCGAACGGGTGGAGGCGCTTGCCGGAGACCCGATGGACACTGATCTCATGGATTACTCCATGGGTGACGAGAACGGTCCGGGGTGGCACCTGTCCCAGAGGGATGAGGATCCCGATTTTTCCGGGAGGTGGGGTACTCTTCCCGATCCGTTGGACCTGGATCTTTTTGCACCGGGGAATGAAGTTGGGCCGAATGGAGGTTTGAATTCGCTTGATTCGGCTGATCTGGTGGAACTGGGAGACCTGATTGGCCCCGATTGGGTACTGGAAGACTTGCATTTCGTGCCGTTGGTCCAGGGATCTGTGGTTCACGGAGTATTTTTCCATCGGCCGGGCCGGGCGAATCCGGACTTGGATGAAGTCGGGATCATGCGGTCGGCCTTCGAGAACGGAGCAGACGTCGTGGATGCGTATTCCACGGTCCTGCACCACGACGATCGTGGTTTTTCCGTGTGGCGGAAGGCTGATGATTCGGAACTTCGGCTGGATGAGTACGGTGTCGAGCGGCTGTTGAACAGTGCGGGTCTACCGGGTGGCCAGAGGTGGCGTGGGTTGCCCAGGCTGCGGATTTTGGCCTGCGGGGTGGACGATCCGCGGTGGGGTCGGCTGGGTCGGTTGGGGGATTGGCTGCGGAGTGGTGGTTTTGCGGGGCAGTTGGAAGGTCCGGCGCGGGCGGTACGGGTGTTCGAGGACGGTTTCGTGGAGGTGGGGGAGAGGCGGTACGGGGTCGGGTCGTCGCTGCGCTTTGTGGAGCTGGCTCCTGGAGATGGGGCCGGGCCGAGCCGTCGGGAACAGCAAACAAACCCCAGCGCTGAAGAAGAGGCTCGTGGCACGGCTGCGCCACGACGCGATGTGCGGCTGAGGACCGAGACCGAACTCGTCCGCTGGACCGGGCGACGGGATTCGGCGCAGCCGCATTCGCTGTATCCCGACGACGAACAGGCACTGAGCCGGTTCGCCGCGCAATTCGCCACTGAAGTACACCGGAGGTTGCCGGACCAGCAGACGCCGGACACGTGGTTGCACGTCTTCGATTCGTCGCAGCCGGATAGCGTGGCCGCACAGGTCACCCCGCTGCACACCCGGCTGGAAGAGACGTTGCGTGCGGCGGTCGCGGCGCGGGGCCCGGTACCGGAAGGCCTGCGCTTCACCACGCTGACCCATTCCGTCGGTGCCGCGGGGCCCTTGGCTCGAATCGCGGTGCACCAGGACCCGGCGCGCACCGTGGCCGAATATCAGCAGATCCGGATGCTGACCGAGCCCTTCCTGCCGCTGACCGACGCACTGTCGCAGGCGACGGTGCAGCGGATCGAGTGGATGCTGGGTGGCTTCACCCGCCGGTTGTTGACCCACCCGGGTCGCGGTGACGACCAGCTGGTGGTGACGCTGCGGTATCCGGCCACGACGACCGCTTCGGCGGCGGAGACTCGCGAGCAGGTGGTGCGGAGCGTTGTCGAGGCCGCGATCCGCGCGGAGTACAGCGGCCTGAACCACGTCGGCTCCGGGCGTAATGTCAAGACAGCCCTGCGGGCGGTGCGTTTCGAGCGGAGCCCGGCCTGGCACGACTCGGAGATCCGGTTCACCGTCCTCGACGGTCGAGACCACGCGGCCACGCCGCGGACAGGTTCCGTGATCGCCGAGTGGACGGGCCTGATGGATCCGGCTCAGCCGGGAGCACTGCGGCCCGAAGACCTGGCAACCCTGAATCAGTTCACGGCGAAGTATGTCGACGAAGTGCGCCGGCGATCCGAACGACACCAGGAACAGGTGGACACCCGGCTGCACGTCTACCACCGCAAGAGCATGCTGCCGGGGATCCGGACCGAATCGCATAATCAGCTGGAGAGCCTGCTGCGCAGCGCGATCGCTGACCGGGGCGCGACGCCGGAGGCTCTACGTTTCACCGTGATGACGCACGAGTCGCTCGGCGGGCAGTTCAAAGTCCGGGTGAACGTGCACGGCACGGCCGAACGCACCATGGGCGACTACCGGCAGGACGTGCTTCTGGTAGACGAGTTTCTCCCACGCTTCACCGCGCTTTCGGAGGCCACCCGGCAGCGGGTCGGGTGGATGTCGGAGGG
Organism: Amycolatopsis sp. WQ 127309; assembly: GCF_023023025.1. NCBI lineage: Bacteria > Bacillati > Actinomycetota > Actinomycetes > Pseudonocardiales > Pseudonocardiaceae > Amycolatopsis > Amycolatopsis sp. WQ 127309. The sequence continues at coordinate 340,663 of NZ_CP095481.1, read as the reverse complement.
CCTTTTCGATCGGTTCTTGACCAGCGCGAGCGGCGGCGGTGAAGTGCTTCACGTGACGCTGGTGCATCAGGCCACCACGTCGGCCGCCGTGATCGAAGCCAGGGGAAAGCTGGTGGTGGAGGTGATCGGGAGCGCGGGGGTCGCGGTGCTCGCGGCCCCGCAGCACGCACATAGCGGGTATACCCCCGATGATCTCGTGTCGCGCTTGGTCCGCGTTGAGCATGTGGTCGGCCGAAGTACCGGAACACTTCGGTTGGAAGTGGTCGCCGCACCCTCGGCCGCTTCGGCTTCGGGTGCCGTGCCCGGAGAGCGGCGGCCTGGCACGGGATCGGCGGCGGCACGAGCTGCGGTGCGCCCGGACGAGCTTCGGCCTGTCGATGGTCTGGCCGTCGAACGGACCGGCACCGAAGTCGCGGAGTGGCTGGGCCGGCCGGACCCGACCAGCCCACGTGGGCTGCGGGCGGAAGATCTGACGAGACTGGTCGAGTTCGCGGGAACATTCAGCAACGAGGTGCTGAGGCGGTCCAGTAGGGACCTGCAGCCGCCGGACATGCGGTTGCACGTGTTCCAGGCAAGGGGGGCCCTTCCGGGTGTTCGTGCGGAGCCGCACGACCGGCTGGAGAACCTGCTGCGAAGCCAGGTCGCCTCCCGGGGCGCGGTGCCGGACGATTTGCGTTTCACCGTGCTGACCCACGAGGCGGCCGACGGGGAGTTCGGCGTCCGAATGGTGGTGCACGACACCCCGGAACGCACAGCGTCCGACTACCGGCGAAGCCGCGAACTGAGCGAGTTCTTCCTGCCGCGCTTCGCGGTGTTGCCGGAGGCGGTCCGGCAGCGGATCGGCTGGGTGTTCGAGGGCTTTGCCGGCCGTTTCCTGACTCACCCCGGCGAAGAGGTCCTGTACGTGACCGTGGCACGTCATGCCGCTGCACCCGACTTCGTGGCCGAGGCCCGTGAGCAGACTGTGCGACGCCTCGCCATGGACGTCTTTTCCGCGGTGCTTGCCGACCCGCGGCACGCCGGCAGCGGGCAATCCGGCGAGAACCTTCTGCAGCTGGTCCGCTTCGAGCGGATTCCGAGCCCCGATGAAGGGGCACTCCAGCTGATTGTGGTCGACAGCGGAGAGCAGGCAATCCGCCCGGGTACCTCGCGTTCCGAGGCCGCGCGTCCCGGAAGCTCGACCGGCCGGGCGGTGGTCAAGGACAGTGCCGTGGTCGCCGAGTGGACGGGTCGGCCGGATCCGGCGCAGCCCGATTCGCTGCATCCCGAAGACCTGGTGAGTTTGGCGCATTTCACTCCGGCATACGTCGACGAGGTCCTGAGGCGGGTCAACCGGGACTGGGAGCTCCCGGATACGCGGTTGCACGTCTACACGACCACCGCGGCGCCCCCCGGAACCCGTACCGCGTTGCATGAGGATCTGGCGCAGGCCTTGGGGGTCGCCGTCACCGCCGCGGGCGGGGCACCGGACGGGCTGCGCTTCACAGCGTTGACCCACGTAACCAGCGCCAAGGAGGCTCGCGTTCAAGTGACGCTGCACCAGAGTCCTGAGCGGACGGCGGACGACTACCGGAACGTCCGGGATCTGGTTGAGCCATTCCTGCCGCGGCTCGATGCCCTTTCCGAAGCGGCTCTGCAGCGGTTGAGGTGGGTTGTGGAGGGCTTCATCGGCCGGTTGCCGGTTGATCCGGGAGACGGCGGCGAGATGCTGCGGGTGACACTGACCTACCGGCCGACAGTCTCCACCGCCAGGGCCGTGGCTCGCATGCAAACCCTGCTGGGCTTCTTCGCGGACGCTTTCACCGCGGTGTTCGCCGGCCCTGAGTACGTCGGCAGCGGGCGGGCGCCCGAGGACCTGCTGTCGCGGTTCGTGCGTTTTGAACAGGTCATGGTCACGGACGCTCCCGCCGCGGTGCGGCTCGAAGTGCTGGCCCGCCGGTCGCTGCTGGGCCCTGCCGGGGCCGGTGCGCCGGCAGGGCCCAGCAGCGTGCCGCTGATTCTTCCGGCGGCGGGCAAGCTCGACGAGACCGCACGACTGTCCGATGAGGAAGCGGCGAAGGTCAGGGAGTTCGGACGGCAGGTGGGCCGGTGGATCGCCGGACGGCCCAGCCAGGACGTGGAGTTCCCGGACGTCCGGGTGAACCTGGCGGTGAAGGAAAGGCATTCTGCCGCGGTAGCGGAGCACTGGGGACAGGACCGTCTTGAAGACCTGCTGCGCGAGGGGATGCTGTCGGTCGAGGGGATCGGCCCGGAAACCGGCGATCGGGTGCCTGTCACGTGGTCTTGGACCAAATCCAAGCAGGAGCCCCGTGAGGACACCTTCACGATTCGGACCGCGGGTGAGCCGGGACGGCCCATCGCGGATTATCGGGCCCCGGGCGAACTGACCGAGACCTTCTGGGGGTCGACCAGTACCCGGATGACGGCGGCCGCCGAACAGCGGATCAGGTGGAAGGCGCAAGGTTTCCTCAGCCGCTTGGTGACTGACAGCGACCACCGTGGCACCCTGGCGATCGACGTCACCGGTCTGGCTGTGGTCGGCCCCAGGCGCCGCGACGGAGTGGCCGAACTGGTGAGGTCGGCCTTCGCCACAGCGATGGACGAATTCGAGGGGCACTTCGACCTTCCCCCGATCGACGACCTGATGCGTGCCCACGTGCGTGTCACCTGGGACCCCGAACTCGCTCTCGGGCGAGGGCGTCAACTGCGGCTGGTCGCGACTTGGCCCGATGGCGGATCGGACGGCGTTTCGATCGATATGGGCGACGCGGAATCCGATACTCGGGAATCGAGTCTCTTCGGGGAAGAGTTCTACGATCGGATGGCCGCGGAGTTCGGCGGTGCGCGGGATGAGGACATTCCAGGAGCTCCTCCGGGGTATCCCGGCCCGGGGGGCGGATTCGGCGCAGGGCGGCCGGCCGCCTTCGAGGATCTCTACGACATCGCCCCCGGGCGGTAAAAGCGTCCGGCCGCCGGTGGTTCCAGCGGCGACGACGCGGCGGCACCGCGGTACGGAGAACAGGACCGATGATCAAGACGGCGGCGGCCACCGGGGCATGCGGGAGCACGGCCCGGCGGCGCGCTGGTTCCTTCTTGTGGATCCCGTGGTTGTGGAAGACGGCAGGACGGGCAAGTTTCGGTCGAATCCGGAGTACGTGCCGAGCGGCACTCGCCGTCCGATCCGCTCGACGCGGTGCTGCGGCTGGTCCAGCAGGGTCGTGGCGTAGAGGAGCAGATCTCACTCGTGCTCCGCGACGTCGCGGTGAACTCGGATGGAGGCCCACTGGTCACCTAGTCGCCGGATGGCGTCCGGTGCCGGCCGCCGGATCGCCGAGCGGGATCTCGAGCCGGACGCGTCCCGGCGAACGCCGCGAGTAGCCGGAGGCTCGGCAGGATCTCTGTCCGATCGGAGGACCGTCTGCGGGCGAGAAAGCGCGACCGGCCGAGATCGCCGTGCGGTGGCGGCGTTCGCCTGAGCGCCGGCTGCGGCCCGAGGCCTTCCCCAGCCCTGATGGATCGGGGTTGCCGTGCGGAGCGTCCGGTACTTCCTGCTGTCCGGTCCGTCCGGCACGGCGATCGGTGCGTCGCGTCCGGCGATATCCGCCCAGCCGCGTCGGCCATCCGCGTTCCGGCCTGACGTGATCGCCCGCGCCTGCGGCCCGAACGGCGATGCCGCCCGCGTCGGCCGTCTTCCGTCACCCGCCGAATTCGCCGGTACCCGGTGCCAGGAATTCGGCGATGGGTCCCGCGGCCGGACCGGCCGGGACGGGTGCCGTGGCATCAAGTTCCTTGGCCGGCCTCGGAGCGGGCAACTGCCGTACCCGGCGCTGCCGGCCGGATGAACCTCGGGTGATGGGCGGTTCCTCCTGGCCGGTAGTGGCCTCGTGGACCGTTTCGCTCTTCGGTACCAGGACGAGGGTCTCGGTCGGCAGGTCATCGAGTGCTGGGCCTTCGGTGATGGTGCCGTCTCGGTGGATGTGGATCTGCGTATGGAAGCGGTAGGGAGTGACGTGGATCGAGGTGAGGTGGCCACGGGCGGAGAACGCCGTCTGAAGTTCGGACACGGAGTTCTCTGTCAGATTGCAGGCATAGACCTCGGCGCTGAACGTGCCGACCGCCCACGCCGTCAACGGCATGGAGAGGTCGGACAGATTGTCCAGTGTGGTCACCAACTGATCGGCGCTCTGTGCCGTGCCTCCGCCGTCCGCTTTCGGTAGGAAGTACGAACCGTTTTCGTGGTGCACCACTATGGAGAAGTGTCCGGTAAGCGTGGAAGGGTGAGCGAACGCGTGAAGAACATTCTCCACAAAGTTGCTCGCTACAAACGCGACCCCTGAATTGTTCGGCAGTGGAACAGCCACCACGTCGCCGGTTGGCGATGGCACGACGACGGCCTTGCCGGCGTAGATGTCGTCGATCGTTGCGCTGGGAGCGTTGTCTGTGGTGTGGTGTGACCGATTCGGTGAGAGGATGTCGCGGACAAAAGTGTCAAGAGCTTCGATTGTTCCCTTGACGTGACGGATGCGTAGTTTGTGTACCAGCCATTTCGCGTCGTCGTCCACGGTTGTCAAGTCTGGCTTGTCGGCAAGAATCAGATCCGCGCGACGCTGAATTTCGGCTCGATCCGCGGGAACGTCGATCGAAGCGGGTAGTAGTCGATCGCCGTGCGTCTCGGCTTCGGTGATCGCGCTCGCCAGAAGCTCGGACAACTGCTCGTCGGAGCCGTGAACGCCTTCGGCGGCCAGTTTTGGTACCAAGTCGGAGGAGTTTTCGAGTTTGTTCGCCCACGCCACCACGTACGCCACTCGTTCGATCAATTCGTGGTGCTCGTGGTTTGCCACCTCCAGGCGATTTCCCAGGAAGTTCGATGCCGTCGCCGATGAGCTGGAATCGTTTTTCCCTGCAGTGTCCGAAGTGATGTTCGAAGCGGTTGTGTCTCCATGTCGAGCTTTTCGTGCGCTGATGCGATTCCGCAGTAGGCCGCTTGTTCCTGTTATGTTCTTGTCGCGTAGCCTTTGGAGGGCATCGGTCATATTAAGAGAAGAGTTCTCGGCGAGGATGCGGTCGATGTGTTCGTCAATCGCGGAAAGGTCCGACTCTCTCGAGACTCTCAAGTTCTTCGATCGGTGGCCATGGGTCTCGGCATCCAGGATGGCTTTTCCGGCATCTTCGAAGAGTGTATGATATGCAGTCTGAATGCCGGCCTCTCCAGCGTGTCGGGTGATCTCCGTCGGTGATCCATAGGGGTTTTTCTTGGCGATCCAGTGGAGTAACACGGTTGTGTCGTTGGGATGGTCGGAGTCGTATCTTTCCGTGAGTTTTTTCCCGCGATAATGGGGGCGCCAGTCGATGTCGGCTGCTAGGACCCGTTCCCGCGCTTCGGTCACCATGATTTTCAATGTATTCTGGTTTTGATGACTGTGGTATATGTTCATTTTGGTCAAGTGTGTGATCAAGATGCGGGAATCGAGTGCCCCGTGGTTCGCCACTACGTGATCGGCGGCGTGGGCGATGGCGTCGCGGTGTTGAGGATTCCCTGGGTCGAGCTGGCCGCCGCGCGGTCCCAATGTCAGTGTTCCCGGTGGTAACCGCTCAAGATTGGTGGCCGGCGAGGGTATCGGTGCCGGCTCCCCGCCGGCGGCAGGCAGAGCCTGCTCGCCGGTTGGGCGGACGTAGGTGGCGGATCCGGCCGGCGCCGGCGACAGGGTGGTCCCGGTGACGAGGGTACCGTCCGCGAGGGCGCGGACTTTGACCCCGGTGTGCAGCGCCTCGACTCGCAAGTGGCTGAGCACGCGGTGCTGCGCCATGGATTGACGGAGGTCGGCGATGACGGGGCTGGTGAGGTCGCAGCCCACGATGCGCAGATGGGTGAACCGGCGCCAGCCGTCGAGTGCGAGGGGGAGTTCCGCGAATGTCTCGGCCAGCTGTGGGATGGACAATTCCGTGCGTCCGCCATGGGGAGACGGTGCGCCGAAGATCCCGTTCGCGTGGTGGACGAATGCCAGGACGGTGCCTTCGGGAAGGGCCAGGCGCGCTGCTGCTGCCCGAGTGGCGGCCACCTCGTCCGGGAAGACGAACGCGACTCCGGGCGCGGTCGTTCCGGTGCGGGTCAACGCGGTGGCCACGACCGGGCCGCGTGGTGATCTGACCGAACCACCGATCGCGCCGAAGTCGTCCAAGTAGGAAGGCGGTTCGACGTCGGCTGCCGAGCGGCTGCTCTCTCCGTTGCGGCTGGAGATCTGCCGCCGGCCGGGAGAAGTTCGATCAGCCTCCGTCGGGTAGCGGGGAAGCTGATGCTCGTCGTCGACCCATTCGAGCACGGACTCGATCGAGCCTGCTGGGGTGTGGCTGCGCGTTCTGCCGTTCTCGACGGCCAGCAAGGTCGCACCGTCCACCACGTACACAGTGCGTGCCAAGTCCACGGAGAGGTGCCGCGCCAGGCTGGGTGCGGCCGTGGGGGCCGCCAGTGGTGGGAGTTCCTTCCCCTCCGGTGAGACGGGGAGCAGAATGAGCTTGGTTTCCCCGGAACCTGACAACGCCGCCTCGATGAGTCCGGTCAGGTGGGCTCGGCCGGCCGGGGTGCCGTCCGCGCGCAGCGCGTCCGCCCGGTCATCGGTCGCCGTGTACCGGACGAGGACGTGGCCGGCGCTGGGTGGGAGCGCGTCGATCGCCTCGGTGGCCGTCTCGAAGGTGTCGCCCGGTGCAAGCAGCAGCAACCGTCCATTGTGCGCTCGGTAGTAGTGCGGCCGGGCGTTCGCGTCCAGCCTGGCCGCATACGGGCGGCTCCAGGCGTACAGCTGTACCGCCATGCGGTGGCTCAGCGCCGGGAGATCGAGCAGGTCGAGGAGGGCCTGCAAGCGCACCCAGCGGTCCCGGTCGCTCAGGACCGGCGCCTGACCGGAAAAGAATCGCCGATCGGTCGCGGCCCGCGTGATCTGGTCGTGTTTGGCGGGCTTGGCCGCGGCACGCAGGATCGCGGTGGACAGCTCGATCCGCGCCTGTACGGCCGACGGCGTGCGGGTCGGTCCCCAGAACGCGAATGACACGGGACTGCGCCGGTCGCCCGGGCGAGTCAACGTCAGGGGCCGGTGGCCGGCCGGGTCGGCATCGGCGGCGAAGACCGGGCGGACGTACGCGTCCACAATCCGGTTCGCCATCCGCAGGGTCTCCGGGCTGGTCTCGTCGCCGTAGCGAGCCTCGATCCGCAGGCCGGGCAGACCGTCGAGAAGGTGGCGTTCCGCGGACAGCAGGCTGCAGGTGACCGAGAGCTGCCGCCACTGAGCCTGCGCTCCCTCGTCGGGCCCGAGGATGGACAGTTTCCCCAGCGCGTGATCATCGGAGCGCAGGAGGCTTCGGGAAACCCGGGCACCACGACCGGAGCCGGCCGGAACGTCGACATCCAGCCAGGGGCCAAGATTGTCGATGGCGTTCCTGCGGAACTCGCCGACATTCCTCTCGACGTCGCCGGGGCGGTCGACCCGCGCAGTGAGGTCGAAGCGGTAACTGAACCGCGCCTCGGGGTCATGGCTGGCGAACTGTTCGGAACCTAACGGGAAGTAGTCGAAGAGGAACCGCCCTTCCGTCGACTCAGCCAGGGCTTCCAGGTAGTGGCCCACCGCACGTTCCGGGGTGACCTCTCCGACGAACACGCTCTGGTTGGCCTCACCGCGGGGCACCTCGTCGTCGAGCTGAACGGCGTGGCGACCCAAGCCCTCCACCTCGATACCTTCGAGGAGATCCAACACGGTCGGCAGGTCGGTCTCTCCAACAGCCCGGCCGGCGCGGTTTTCCAGGACGAAAGTCTGCTGGAAGACCGTGTATACCGCTTCCGCCCGCCGCAGTCCCGTTCTCCGGGCGTCGAACAGCGACCGCCCCCCGCCCATCAGCCGGATCGGCCCCGCCAGCCCGTCGCGTCGGTAGTTGCGGAGTCGTTCCGCGTAGATGACGCGGGCGAGCCGGACCACGTCGTTCCGGAACTCGCCGGTGATGGTGGTTCGGTTGTCCGGGAAAAGAACGCGCGGGAACTCGCCGAAGCCCTGATCCGGCCAGACGACCCGGCCGTGCCTGTCTCCGAGGAGGACGGAGCCGTGGGTGGGGGATTCGCCGGGAGCAAGCACGCGCGTGGTCGTGTCGGTGATCTCGACGAGGTGCCCGCGGGACCAGGACGTGACGGCGCCGGCGGTATTCGTCCGTCGTGCGAACCTCTCGACACGAGCCGTGAAGGCATCGTCGATGGCGCAGCTGACCAGGGCAAGTTGCGTCCACGGCCGATGGGGGATCCGGCGGCGCTGCAGATCGAGCCGGAGGTCCCGCAGCCGTCCGCTCAGGCCGGCAGGGTCGGTGAACCGAGAGCCCCCGGACCACAGTGGCTCCGCGGCGCCTTCGTCGGTCGAGTGGACCAGGATGAGGAATTCCGAGCCGTCACCACCTGCTCCGCGGGCGAATGCGGCTTCGACGTGGTCGGCCATCTCGATCGGCAGGTACGCGGCACCGATGACGGTTTCGTCGGCGGAGCGCAGCAGCCGGGGCGGCAATTCGGACGCGAGCAGCCAGCGCGTGGCTTCGACCAGGCGAAGTCCGGGCTCCATGGCGGGCAGCTGGCCGGCGACGTGTCCCTGGTGGAACACCAGCCAACCGTCCGCCGTCCGGACGGTGACCGGCCCGGCGAGCCGGGAGATCCGTTCGGGAATCGTGGTGCCGGCCAGGTCCGTGCGGTCGGGGAACGGCTCGTCACTCAGCAACACGACGACCGAGTGGTCGTCCGGAGCCAGCCGGCGGAGAACGGACTGGGCGAAGGGGTGCGCCCCGGTGAAGCCGTCGTTCCAGGTCCGGACCTGACGCCACCCGGTCGCCGGCGTCAAGCGCACGAAGTGGCCGTGGCGAACCACGGGCAGGTCGGTCAGCCGGGTGTGCGCGTCCCGGGTCACTTCGCCGGGTCCGGGATAGTGCAGGTTTCCGCTGGTGGTGGCCAGGCCGGAATCCCGGAACGGATGCTCCGGTGTCACGTCGGCCGTGGTTTCGGCGTAGCGCCTGATGATCTGATCGGCCACCGCCGGGCTGGGCTCGAGCAGTTCGATGAGGTTTTCGAGCCGGCGCAGACTGTCCGGACCGCCGGCTTCGACGAGGTCGGGATCGGTCAAGGCCGCTTCGATCCGAGGCCGGCGGGCCGGGTCGGCGGCGGCGTGGACCACGGCGAGGCTCAGCTCGGTCATGAGCTGCAGCCGGCCCGGATGCCGGTTGGCGGCGCCGTCGCCGGGGTGCCACAGCCGGAAGGAGAGCGTGCCCGGGGCATCCACGGGACCGACCCGGCGGAAGTCGACGGCTTCCTCGCCGGTGGGGCTGAGCCGGTGGACGTCGCGCACCGTCACCGCCGAGCGCGGGTTCGTAGTCGGCCAAGGGTTGGGCCGCACCGGATCGGTGTGCGGAGGGCGGCCCGCCAGCCGGTGAAGCGTGCCGCCGTACGCGGCGAAGATGCGGTTGACCCACGCGTGGACCTCGGGACGGAGGTGACCGTCGAGCCGGACATCGATGGTCGCGGCGAGCCGCAGTTCGCCGGAGGACGTTCCCGCGGCCAGAAAGGCGAGCGCGGACTCGAGTTCGTCCCACAGCACGGTCGCCGGGGCCATCGGTGACCGCAGGACGGTGTCGCCGGGCGAGTCCTGCACCAGCGCCCAGCGCTGTTCACCGGCCTGAGGAGCGTCGCCGGGTCGGACGAGGTCGTACCCACGCCGGTCGGTCAGCTCGGCGAACCGTTGTCGCGCAGCCTCACCCAACTGGTGGTGGCGGCCGTTCGGGCCGAAGAACTCCAGCGTGACGCCGATCCGGTCGGCAGAGGCCGTGAGGCCGCCGGGCACGCCGCCGGGGTGGAAAGCGACCACTTCGTCCCCTTGGACGATGGCTGTGAGTGCGGCATCCCGGACACCGTCCTGGGGCGGTGGCGTCGCGGTGTTCAGCCCCAGGCCGACCCGCTGGGCGGGGGAGGCTTGGCGCGGTGAGCCGCTCGGTACCACGGGCGGCTGGTAGCCCGGTGGTGCCTCACCGACCGTGGGCGAGTCCGCAGTGGGCCGAGGTGGGAAGACCGGCGCGGTTCCGTAGGTCTCCGGGTCTGTCCTCCGAAAGCTCGGAATCCAGCCGTGGTCGTACGCCGGCGGGACATCCGGTCGGGGCCGGTTCCGGACCAGCAGGCTGGAGAGGTCCCCGGACCAGGGCAGCGGCCTGCCGGCCATAGTGGACAGGTACAGCGCCCAACGCGGCTCGTCCGGGCCGTCGAACGCAGCAGTCCACGGAACGACCACCTCGATGTCCCGATGGGCCCGGGTGAGACTCTCGGCAACGATCGCGGGCACCTGACTTCCGGTTGCGCGGACAGCCGGCGCGTCGAGCCGCTCGGGCAGCAGCGCGATCGATTCGTCCACGACGTGCGCCAGCTGAGTTCCGAGGATGCGGGTGAACTCCTGGGCGGTGACTTCGGTTCCGTCCCAGAGCAGGACGCGGGTCTGGTCGGGGTTCAGGCTGAAGTAGACCAGGGTGCCCCCTCCGAAAGGCCGCATGACGGCCGCGTCTTCGGCGATCGAAGCCACGTCCTGCCCCGGCCGGGGGAACATCAGCTGCTGACGGCCGACCCACACCGCCTGGCCGTGCGCTGGGTGACCGGCCGCCGGGTTCGCCTGCCACGGCGCGGTCCACCCGGCGAGCTGCACCACCTGCTTGCGGGCTTGTGCGTCGAGATCCAGCAGGTCCAGCAGTTCGTGCAGCTGCCGCCAGCGCTGCGGGAACCCGGTGGCGGCCGGGTCACCGAGCAGGTGAGGCCGCCGCAACGCCGTTTCGATCCAGTGCGCCTTCTCCGCGTCCGCCGCCGCCCGGACGATGGCGGCGCTGATCTCCACCCGTGCCTGCAGGACCCCGGGTGACGCGGTCGGGCCCCACAAACGGAACTCCAGGCTCTCCTCGCCCCCGTCACCCAAGTTGAGGATCGCGGCGCCGCGAGCCGGCGGACCAGCGTCCTCGGCCGGCTCGTCGCCGAACTCGCGAGTGCGCCAGTGCACGTAGGGCAGTTCACGGGGGTGGGCCGCCTCGGCGGGCCAGGACAGCGGCGGGTGGTTGTCGAGGTCGCGGTGCCCGGTCTCGTCGCCGGGTTCGTTCGCGAGCCAGTACAGGGGTGCTTCGAAGGCTTTGACGAGCTGGATCGCCCGGTTCAGGATCTTCCGCCGGTCGGGTGTGTCCGGGAGCGTGACGGTGACCCGCGGCCCGCCGACGTGGTCTCGATAGGTGCTGTTCAGTGCCGACAGCAGGGCACCGCTGCGCCACCAAGAGATCGGTTCGCCGGGCGTCGGCAGCGAACGGATTTCGAGCCGGGTGCCCTCGCCCGGGCGGACTCCCCAGCCGTACCGGGGCCGGGTTCCCGGTCGCGAGACCGACGTGAGGTCCCGGACTTCGCGCGTGAGGGTGCTGTAGTGCTGCAAGCTCGAGCCCTGCGGGCCGGGGTCGAAGTCGAACGCGACCCGGACGTCGAGCCCGGGCGCGGTGGTGGCCCCGTCCCGGTGCCCACCGGGGTGGAAGCCGACCGGGTCCCGGCCGTCGCCGGAGTTTCGCTGAACGTCCTGGTACACGTCGAGGAACCGCGGCGGGGCGGTGTGGTCGATCGTGACCGTGCGCTTGCGTCCGGTGTCCGGGTCGTGGCGCACGCCCCGGATGATCAAGAGGCCCTTCAACAGGTCGAGGGGCGGCACCCGGTCCCCGCGGGCCGTCGCTTCCCGGTGCAGCTGTTCGAACTTCGCGTGGTACTTGGCCCGGACGTAGCGGGCGCGGTGATAGCCGGTCCAGTGGCCGTGGTTCTTCGCCGAGCCGCGGCCGGTGATGAGCACCGGGGTCATGGGCTGATCCGCGTTGTAGTGGTTCACCTGAACGATGAACGACCGTTCGGGCAGGGCGCCCGTCACCAGGCGTTCCTGGAGCCCGTCGAGCCTTCGCTCGCTCCGGCGGAAGGTGATTTCGGGCAGGTCGCTCTCGCCCAGGACGAGGCTCCCGGGGGTGGGTGCTTCACCGGGCTCGAGGATGCGGAGCGTCTTCGAGGGAGTGACTTCGACACGCCGGCCACCGGTCCAGCTGCGGATGTCGCCGGTGATCCCGGCCCGGTGGGCCAAGGTGCGCAGTTCGGCCGTGCGGACGTCGTCGGCGGCGCAGCTGATCACCAGCAGGTTCCGCCACGGGGCGGTGTGCCCCGCGGTGGAGAGCATTCGACGCAGCGTGGCGATGCGGTCCGCGACCTGACCGGTTTCGACGACGCGTGAAGTCCGGTCCTCGAAGTGGTCGACGAACCCCGCGGCCGTGGAGTGCAGGACGATCTTGAACCCGGGCAGGTGGTCGGCGGCCCCACCGGCGAACGCATCGGCGACGACGACGGCTTGGTCCGGTGGCAGGAAGGCCGCGCCGGCCAGCACACGGTCGGAGGTGTAGAGCAGCTGCGGACGCACCGGAACCGGGGCGACCACGGCACCAGCGTCCGCCGCCTCAGATCGTTGTGGGGCAACGGGTTCGTCCGAGCGCACCGCCGCAACGGCCGGGTCGGCCTGTGACGAGGTGGTGCGCGGGCGGGCGGTTTCGGCGGTCGTTGTGGACTGCTCGGTCTGGTGGATCGGGTCGGTCACCGGACTGGTGGGCTCTTGGGCCCGGGCCGTGGTGGTGCCGGGCGCGGTGTGCGGTGTGAGGTAACCGGTGCGGGCGGGAACGGGGTTGGTGAACTCTCGCGCCCGAGCCGACGTGGTGCCAGGCAGCGTTTCGGTTGCGGCGGTGGGGGCCAGGTGGCTGGTGGTCGTGCGGGCCGGTGCGCCGAGGTTGGTGGGGGTAGGGGCCGGGTTGGTGGCTTCCAGGGCCGGGGTCGTGGTTGTGCGCGGCGTACCGGTTGCGGTGATGGGTTCGGGGCCGGTGGTGGTCGTGCGGGTGGGGGTGGTGGCGGTGGGTTCTGGGGCTCGCGCCGTCGTGGCGCCGGGCGTGGTGTGTGGTGTTTCGGTAGTGGTGCGCAGGGTTTCGATTGCGGCGGTCGGTGCGCCAAGGGCGCTACGGGCGGGGTTGGTGGGTTCTTGCGCTCGGGCCGTCGTGGTGCGCAGTGGTTCGGCCGCGGTGCTCGGCGTGTGATCGGTGGTGGTCGTGCGGGCGGGGGTGGTGGCAGTGGGTTCTGGGCCTCGGGCCGTCGTGGTGCCGGACGTGGCATGCGGTGTGGTGGTGCGAGGAGATTCGGCCGCGGTGGTTGGTGCGAGACCGGCGGTCTCGCGGGCCGGTGCGCCGAAGCCGGTTCGGGCCGGGACAGCCGCGGAATCGGGCTGCGACACGATGGTCGTGGGGTGCGTGGGGCTCACCTCGACCGTCGGTTCGGGCCGGTCGGTGACGCTGGTCTTCTGCGCTCGGGCTTCGGTGCTTGTCACCGTGTGGGCCGGCGCGACGGACGCGATCGGTGCTGCCAGTTTGTTTTCGAAAGCAAGAGAATCAGTTCGTCCATCTTGGACGATCGAGTCGTAATCAGGCAGTGTCTCCGCAGCGGGTGTGGCTGTGTAGAGGGTGCCGAAGGCGGTCGCCGTGTAGGCGGGGGGCGGGTGTTCCGTCTCGGCTTTGTCGTTGAGCACGGTGGATTTCCCGGCTTCGAAAGACTTTTCGGGCTTGGCCGGCTTTCCGGTATCAGGAATGGTCACCACCGGCGGGCGCAAACCCCCCACCCCCACCACCACACCATCCAACGACGACAACACCCCACCACCACCACCACCAGCACGACCACCACGACCCATCGCCCCCAACGCACCCAACGCCCCCAAAAACGGACTCACCCCCGGCGTCCCCACCGCCGCATTCACCGCCGGCGCACTCACCACCACCATCCCCACCTGCGACAACCCATACCCCACATGACCCAACGCCCGCACATACCCCGGAAACTCCACCCCCCTCCCCGACCCCGCCTCCAACTTCCTCGCCGTGTCCCGCACAAACACCGCCCCCGCATGCGCCACCCCCGCAAACGCACCCCCCAACACCCCACCCACCACCGACCCCACAACCGACCGCCCATCCAACCCCTCCCGCGCCCCCACCAACACCTGACCCACCTGAAAACCGAAATCCAACCCACCCATAAAACCCGCCCCCACCACCCCGAACTTCCCCGCCTGCACCCCCACCCGACCCAACCCCCGCGCCGCCCCCGAAAACGTCAACCCCGCCAACCGAGCCTTCAACGCCTCCACCAACGCCAACGCCGCCACCCGCGCCCCCGCCTCCACGACCGGCACCAGCAACGCCCCCACCACCGTCCACGCCAACTCCACAATCGTCGCCAACGCAACCAACGCCATCACCGACAACAAAAAAAACGCCTTCACCACATCCGCACCCGCATTCCGCGACAACTTCGCCGCCTCCCGCGCACCCCCCACCAACACCGACAACCCCTCCACCGCATCACCCGACAACCACAACCCCGACACCCGCCCCACCTCACCCACCAACGCCGACCCCACCCCCACCCCACCCACCCCCACCGCCCGCTCCAACCCCTCCAACGCCCCCACCAACTCATCCCAATCACCCGCCAACCCATACAACCCCCGCACCGAACCCTCCGGCACCGCAACCCCCAACACCACCTCCAAAAAATGCTGAACCTCCACCGGCACGCGCAGCCCGTCGCTCACGTTCGATATCCCTTCACAAAGCGCGGTATTCCTCACGGCCGGTCGGTCAACGGAAATTCTTGTTGCCTGGGTGAGTCGGCCGCCGGAGGAGCCCGGGAGGACCGTGAACGAAGGGGGGTTTACCTCACGAATAACGGGCAGGAAAGTGTGACGGGTCACTGCGCGGGCCCGTAAGAAATGGTGAAAGGTGCGCAGGATCACGCATCCGGCGATTGATCATCCGCGGGAATCCGGGAGAGAACCCTCACGAACCCGGGCCGGCCGGCTGCCGAGGGAATCTCCCCGACTGGTTCGAGCACCCGGTGCCCGAGGTTCCCGTCCTGCTCTCACGGCGCTGTAATCATCGGGTCGATTCCGTGTGAGCGAACCGAGTTTGGAAGGTGCCGTCATGTCCCGAACTGGTCTCGAAGCCGCCCCGGTGCTGGTCGATCGCTGGTCCGACACGACCGAACGGCGGGCCGGCCGCGCGCTCGGTGGTTTCGGTCCCGGTCCGGGGTACCCCGAGCTGCCTGCTCCTGGCGCGGTGCGACTCCTCGACCGGGACCCGGCCGAGGAAGACCGCGCGTACCTCTGCTTCGACGAGAGTGTGTTCGCCGAACACGAGCACGGCGAAGTCGATCCCCTCTACGGGTTGCCGCCGGTCAAGCCGATCATCGGTTGGTGACTACGGCCGGCTCGCGCGCGGGGGCCTGCGGTCAGCCGAGGTTCAGGGGGCGCGAGATCAGCTCCCGGCGTCCCGACACGTGCAGCTTGCGGTAGACGCTCGACAGGTGGAATTCCACCGTACGCACCGTCAGGTTCAGCTTCGCCGCGATGTCCTTGTTGCTGTGGCTCGCGCGCGCGAGCTTGGCGATGCGCGTCTCCTGCGGGGTCAGCGAGGCGCGGGATGGTGCCGTACCGGCGTTGCGCAGTTCTTCCTCGATTTCGGTGACCAGGCTTTTGTTGCCGATCTGACGGGCGAGTTCCGCCGCGCGCTCCAGCTGAGGCTCGGCGAGCTCGAGATCGCCCGCGGCTACGAGCCGACGGCCAAGTTCCAGGCAGACGGTCGCGAGCTCGACACGGGCCCCGGCGACCTCCAGCAGGTTGACCGCGTCGGTGAGCATCAGCAGCGCGTCCTTGGGCCGGCCGGCCACCATGCCCCTGGCGTACAGCGCGTAGCCGACGCCCGCCGGCGCCGCGCAGCGCATCGCCGCTTCGTGTTCCCCCTCGGCCAGGGCTCGCGCGAGATCAGGACGGCCGGCTCCTTGGGCCGCGAACGCGGCCATCGCCCGCCAGTGCAACACGGCCTGGTTGGGCATGTGATCGGCAGCGTGCGCGTCACCGCATCCGGTGAAGTCGGCCAGTGCCTCGGCGAACCGGCGTTCGGCCAGCCGGACGGTGCCGCGCGCGGCGAGCAGCAGCGGGCGGTGGGCCGATGGCAGCGTGACCAGGCGATCCAGATCGTGCGCGTGCGCCAGTGCCTGTGCCTGTGCCAGCTCGCCGGCCCGGATCAGGGTCTCGAGCTGCCAGGCGAGGGCGATCTGCCGGACGTTCCGGGGGTTGCCCGGCGCGATCAGCTCGTCGAGGCCCCGCCGTGCGCCGTCGAGGTCACCGGCCAGCCGGGCGATCTGCGCGCGGATCAACGGCCAGATCCCGTCCGCCGCCGGTCCAAGCGTGCCGGTCAAGCGGGTGCAGTGATCGTCGACCGCCGCCAGGGAACGGGCGATCAGGAGCACCGACATCGCGCGCATCACGCACCGCAGGTCGTTCTTGCAAGGGGCCTCCCGGAGCGCCTTGTCCGCCAGCTGGGTCGCCAGTGTGCGGTCCACGCCCGCCAAGCCGACCGTCAGGGCCTCCGTGGCGACGCAACCGGGGTGGAAGGCGCCGACCGTGGTCTCCTGGGGGCGCTCGTGATCCAGCTGCCCCGGTGCGCCGCTGCGATCGAACGGCTGAGCCATGTTCACCACCACTGGTCACGAGCGGGCAGGTGCGATGCGCCGGGAGCAACGCGGCGGCAGGAGCCCGCTCCGGCTGATGCGCACCAGTTTACGGTGCACAGTGGACAGATGCAGTTCCACTGTGCGCAGGGCGACAAGGAGACGTCCGGCGATTTCCGTCGAAGTGGAAACCGAAGGGGCCGGCACCGGCCACTCTGAGGGAAACCTTGCTGTGGTTCGGAAAGCCGCTGGCGACGCCACGAACCGAGCACGACTTCGATCTCCGGCTGATCGCCGAAGCGGCTGACGGCCGACACGGTGCCGGATCCGCGCGCCCGAGGTGCGCGCGCCGCGCCCGGCCGGGGCCGTCGACCCGGATCGGCCCGTCCGGCTCCGGCGGCCGCGTGGCCTGGTGTTACGGGGGTCTTCCGCATGGCCATACTGCTCGCCCGCTTCTCTGTCGTGCTCCCCGTTGGCTGCCGTTCGCTGGTGGCGACCACTGTTTTCCCAAGGTAAATGCCGATCAAGCAGACGTCAACTCTCTGCGACGGTGTGGTGACGCAGCTGTCAAGCGCCCGATGGGGTGGCTTGAGTGTCTGTCAAGCAGCTATTCGAGTGAACCTGTGGTACTGGTTGAGTCGAGCTCGGCCCCGCCGGTGGTGCCCGCCCAGTTCGAAGATCGGGCAATTCCGCTCGCCGAACAGGCGCCGCCGTTCGCCGTCGCAGGGGTAATCAGCCGATCGGGTCATAGTGTCGGCGGGGTAAGCACCCGGCACCTGGTTGAAGTGGACGGACACCGATGAGCGCATCTCCGGCCGGCCGATCAGGGTTCCACGACGAGCCCGGCGGCGTGCCCAGCGCGGTCGACAAAGCGATGCTCGTGCTCAACGCCGTGCTGACCGACGAAGACGAGCCCACTCTCGCCGAACTCACCCGCCGGACCGGTCTCGCGAAGGCGACGGTCCACCGGGTGCTGAATGTCCTGCACGCGCACGGCATGGTCGAGCGCACCGACAGCCGGTACGGACCGGGTGAACGGCTCACCGGGTTCGGCCGGCCGGTCGACACCGGGGTGTTCACGCTGCTGCGGCGGGAATCCACGGCCTACCTCGTCGAACTCCACCGCGCCACCGGCGAGACGGCGAGCGTCAGCGTGCTGGCCGGTGATGTCGTGCACCACGTGAACCAGGTGTACGGCCACCGCTCGTGCCGCCTCCCCGAGCAGACGCCGGTCGGGGCGGGCTCGAGCCTCTCGGCGATTTCCCGGATCCTACTGGCCCACAGTCCCGCGGCCCGAACGCCGCTCGTGCCGGCCACCGAGCTGGCCGCCGTGCGGCAGGCCGGGATCGCGTGCAGCCAGGACCGGTCCGGAGCGCTCAGCACGTTGGCTGTCACCGTGCCCGGATACCTCGGGGTGAGCCGGCCGGTCGCGCTCGCCGTCACCGGCCGGGCCGGCCGCTTCGACCACGCGGCGGCGGCGAAGATGTTGCGCAACAGCGCTTTTGCGATCGCGCGGGCGGTTCGCGTGGCGACTTCTTCTTTTCCGGCGGAAGGAAACGCGGTCGGCTGAGCCGCGTTGAGAGGAAATGAAGTCCTGCGACCGAGTCTGGGTTCATGGACGATGAGGCGCGACCAGCGGGGGAGGCCGGTGTCCGGAAGCAGGTCCTGATCTGCAGCCGGCCGATGGTCTTCGGGTTGCTTTCCGAAGAGCGGGAACCGGTCTCCGTGCGGGCCCGGATGTCCTACGACAGCCGGGATCCGTTCGCGGTGAAAGTTCGGTTCATCGAGCAGGACGGTGATGCCACCGACTGGATCTTCGCACGCGATCTGCTGGCGCACGGCCTGAAGCGACCCGCGGGGTACGGTGACATCAGGGTGCGGCCCTGGTGGACCCAGGAGGGGCCGGCCGTTCTCCTCGAACTGAGCAGCCCGTTCGGCGCCGTCGCGCTCACCTTGCTCCGCGAGACGCTGGTCGACTTCCTCCGGCAAATGGACGACATGGTCCCGTTCGGCACGGAAGAGGACTGGATCGACACCGATCTCGCGCTGGTCCGGCTGCTCGGCGACGGGCGCTGAGCGCGTCAGCCGCCGCCGGAGTCTCCCGTCGCCATCGCGAACTCACCGTTGAGCAGTGCGTTGGACAGCTCGATCCGAGAGCGGAAGCCGGTACGCGAAGCGAGCCGGCTGAGCCGTCCTTCCACGCTCTTTTCGCTGGTCCGCAGGGCCGACGCGAGCTGCTTGTTGCTCAGGCCTTCGGACATCAGCACCGCCAGCAGGTATTCGTTCTCCGTGACGGATTCCTGGCGTCCCGGAACGGGAATGCCGTGTTCGCGCATGATGCTGCGGGTCCGCGCGCGGATGAGCAGCGCGCCGTGGCGGCCGAGGATTTCGTAGACCTCGCTGAGCCCCGTGGGGTCGGCGACGCCATGCTTGATCAGCTTGGCCAGGATCCGGGCCAGCTCGAGCGGCTGGTCGCGGTCACGGCTGAGCCGAAGACATTCGTCGGCCGCGGCACGGTCGCCGAACACAACCGCGCGCCCGAACAGCGCGTGGATCACGGTGCGGACGCCCGGCACGCTGTCGGCCAGCCGGTCCATCTTCGTCACGCACAGCTCGGCCGTCGGGCGGTCGCGGAGGTCCAGTGCCAGGTCCACCATGGTCGACCAGACCAGGTCCATGCCGAGCACGATGCCGTGAGACTCCGCGTGGTCCCGCGCCGCGCGGACCTTCTCGGCCGCGCGCACGGGGTCGCCCAGGAGGTTCTCGTACTCCGCTTCGGCGAGGTCCAGCAGGTGCGCCAGCACCGGTTTCGTTTCCCGCGCGGCGGTCAGCAGTTCTCGCGCGGTGGCGAACTTTCCCCGGGCCACGAGCGCCAGTACGACCATGTAGTACATGCCGGAGTACCCGGCATCGAACCCGCCTCCGGAGCGGTAGGCCACGGCGCGCCGGGCCACCTCCGCCGCCAGATCGATGTCGCCACGCAGAGCCGCGGCCATCGCCCGGTTGCTCGGCTGCAGTTCTTCGTCCCCGACCTGTTCCTGGACGAGCAGCCGGCCGGCCCGGTGCGCGTCACCGTTCAGCAGCAGACCGGCCACGTGCAGGTTGATCTGGTCGACCCGGTGACGCCGCACATCGCGCAGAGGCCACTGTGATCGCTCGAGGAGGCTCTTCTCGAAGGGGCCTTCGTCACCGGTGCACAGCTTCGCGAAGTCGTGGAACAGACCGCCCAGCATCGCCGAAGTCGAGTTGCCGGAGGCCCAGCTCGGCTGGCTGCGGGACAACCGGGCGTCGGCCGCGGCCCAGCGGTCGAGCATGGCGCACGCGAGTGCTTCGGTGACGAACCCGGTTTCCGGCCCGCCGGGCCAGCGGCGGCGCGCATCCGCCAGCTCCGCCAGCTGCCCGGCCTGGTCCAGTCCGCCCAGCGCACACACGGCCATCATCTGCAGTTCCTGGGCGGTCCCGGCGGATAGCTGGTCGGAGAAGTCTTCCAACAACCGCCGGGCGCCACGCAAACTGTCTTCGTACTTCCCGCGCGAGTGGCAGATGGTGGTGTAGAGCAGCAGGATCATCACCCGCTGCGGACGGCTGTCGGCGAGTTCCACGGCGGCGCTCAGCCAGTGCAGCGCGGATTCGATCCGCGCCTCGCTCACCGCGGTGCTGTGCGAAACCAGAACGCCCAGAGCGCGTCGCGAGTCGACCAGCCGGCCCGCCTCGGCCACCCGGTCGCACAGGTAGCCGGTGTCGTGGCTGGTGGCCGTGCCGTCCCAGACCGCGGTGACCGCCTTCGCCGCGAGGTGCTGTTTGGAATGCGGCCCGGAGCAGTCGATCAGCGCGTTCGCGACTTGAGGCACAACGAATCGCCACACCGAACCGTCCAGGCCGCGGTGAAGCACGCCTTGGCGGCGCAGCACTTCGAGTTCCGCGGTGACCGCCGGTGCCGGGATCTCGAGTGCTTCGGCGACCAGCCCGGGCATCGCGGCACCGAGCGGGGCCAGCGCGGCGGCGGCCTTCGCGGTGGCCAGGATCGGCGCTCCGAGCTCGGCGACAGCGTCGATGAGCCGGCTGCGCATCGGGGCGACGACCAGCGGCCGCCCGGGCACGAGGTAGGCCCGCTTGTCCACCATTCTGATCCAGCCGCTGCGCTGCAGGAGCTCGTAGGTGTCCCAGAACGCCGCTCGCACGCCCCGGCTCTGCTCGTACAGGTAGGTGATCAGCTCCGGCTCGGGCAAAGCGCCGGCGATCTTGGTCAGCTCATGGCCGATCTGCTTTCGCGTCATCGGCCGGACCCGGACGACAGCGGCGGCTCCCGAGGCCCGCAGCTGGGCGAAGGCCGCGAATGTTTCGGCATCGCCGAGGTCCGGAGCCGGAGTCCGCACCGCGCACACGCACGAGACCGAACCGCCGGCGGCCCGGCGGGCGACCGCGACGAGCACGGCGAGCGAGTCCGAATCCATCCACTGCGCGTCGTCGACCAGCAGGAGTGACCGGCCACCGGGTTGCTGCAGCGACGCCAGGACCGCCGCGGCGGCGCGTTCGGCGATCGCGGGGTCGTCGTGGGCGCCCTCGACCGGCCGGAGCGGGGTCCAGGCCGCTTCGGCCGGGGCGCCGGGCGTAGCCGGGAGATCGCCGGAGTCGGGCGAGGAACCCCCGCGCAGCGGAAGAAGGTCACCGCGCGCTGTGAACCGCAAGCCGGACACCCGGTGCCCGGCCCGCTCGAAATGGGCGCCAAGGGTCGTCAGGGCCGTCGTGCGGCCCATCCCCGCCCGTCCGGTCACGACGACCAGCGCGGTTTCGGGTGCGGTCACGGTTTCGAGCAAGTCCTCCACGGAGTGAGCTTGGGACGGCCGGGGGACCACGGCTCGGCGGACCCGCGAGCTGGGGGGCTTTCTTCCGGCAGAACTGCCCTAAAAGCCGGCTTCGCCGCTCTCCGGGAACGGCGGACGTGGTACGGGGCGCTGCGATCGGAACCGGTTGCTCCGCCCAGTGCCGATCCAGGCCACTCGCCTCGGTCGGGCGCGGGCGGTGGTCACGAGCGTTCCGCGCCGAACCGGGCCCGTGCTTCCGCCACGGACACCAGCCCGGCGCTCTGCCGGCGGCCGACGCCGAACAACGCGAGCAGCCGGGAGTTTTCGATGGTCAGGAACTCCACCGGGGCTTCGGCCGAGTCGTTGTAGTGGCGGTGCCACGTCCAAGGCGGGGTGTAGACGAAGTCACCCGCGGACCAGGTCGCGGTCTCGTCCTCGACGTCGCTGTGCCCGGTGCCGGCGATGACGTAGTGGACCGTCTCGTGGTGGTGGCGCTGCATGTCCGAGCTCTGCCCGGGCGGAATGGTCTGGCGCAGCAGTTCTAACGTGGCCGTCGGCAGCAGGCCGGCCACCGCGAGCTCGGTGGGGTTGTGCACCTGCTCCGCGGGCAGCCGTTCGAGTTCCCCCGCGCGGACCACGACCGGACGCAGGTCGCTCGGCTCGACCCGGTCGGACAGGGCACCCAGGAAGTCGGTCAGCCGGAAACCGGCACCGGACGCGCTCATGGCGCGGCCGGCACGGGATGGGTGTTTTCGGCGATGGTTTCCTCCCCAAAGTGCGTTTACTCGCACCCGGCGCTCCGGTGAGACTCGTCGAATCGCAGTTTGTTCGCCGCGCACCGGGAGTGACAACCATGAGTCCCAGCAGCCGGGACGACGCGCCGCCGGGACGAGCCGGCGCGCTCGACCGTGCGGCGCAGATCCTGGGTGCGTTCACCACCGCCAACCGCGAACTGACGCTGGACGCGCTCGTCCTGCGGTGCGGCCTGCCGCGCTCGACCACGCACCGGACCGCGGACACGATGATCCGGCTCGACTGGCTGGAGAAGACCGCGGGCCGGTACCGCATCGGCAAGCGGCTGTTCGAGCTTTCCGGGCTGGCGCCGGTCCGACTCGAACTGCGGGAGACGGTGCTGCCGTACCTGCAGGACCTGTACGGGGCGGTCAACGCGACCGTGCAGCTCGGCGTGCTCGACGTCGACCACGTGCTGGTGGTGGAGAAGATCACCGGGCACCGCCCGATGCCGATGCTCTCCCCGGTCGGCGGTTCCGTGCCGGCGCACTGTTCGGCGTTGGGCCGCGCGATCCTCGCGTTTTCACCGCCGGCGGTCGTCGACAAGGTGATCGCGGCCGGGCTCGAAGCGCAGACGGAGCGGACGATCACGACCGCGTCCGGGCTCAAGCGGGAGCTCGCGGCGGCGGCGGACCGGGGCTGGTCGGTCGAACACGAAGAGGGCAACGTCGGGGTCACCTGCGTCGGCGCGCCGATCTTCGGGCCCCGGGGCGACGTCGCGGCCGCCCTTTCGGTGACCGGGCCGTCCGAGCTGCTGCGGACCGACCGCGCCGTGTCCGCGGTCCGGACCGCGGCGGCGGGGGCGTCCCGGGCCTACCGCTCGCGGCCTGCCGCCGGCCCGGCCGTGACGAGCAGTGCCTTCTGTACCGCAGCTTCCGGAACCAATGAAGGGGACGATGCCGAATGAGGTCCGATGTGGACGGAGGAACCCGCCGGGACGTGCTGGCTCCGGGAGGCGGCGAGGACGTCGGCGCGATCGGGCTGGGCATGTTCGTGAAGCTGACCGGCGCGGACACCGGCGGGGCGTACTCGTTGTTCGAGTACACCGCGCCGCCCGGGCTCGGCGGTCCGCCGACGCACGTGCACACCCGGGAGGACGAGCTCTTCGTCTGCACGGCGGGGGCCGTCACCGTGGAACTCGGCGGGGAGCGGCACGTGCTGACGCCGGGGGCCGCGCTCCTGACCCCGCGGGGGGTGCCGCACATGTTCTTCAACGAGGGCACGGTCGAGGCCCGCATCATCGCCGTCGTTTCCCCGCCGGGGCTGGAAAACTACTACCGCGACCTCAACGCCCTGCCGCCCGGGCCGCGGGACATGACGAAGGTCGCCGAGGTGATGAGGAAGCATGGCCTGTCGCTGGTCGGACCAGGAACCGACGGCCCGGACGCCGCGCGGGACGAGCCGGCGCCACCGCGCGCCGAGCAGGTCGTCCGGCGGATGTGCGCCGCCGTCGACGAGCACGACTTCGCCGGTTTCGGTGCGTTCTTCGCCGAAGATGCTCGTTACCGGTTCGGCAGCGGTGCTCCCGTCCGCGGCCGGGCCGCGATAGTCGCCGCCACAGCGGCCGCGGCCGCCGCGCTGCCCACCGCGCGGCACCGGGTCGAGCAGGTCGCCGAGATCGGCCGGCAGCTGTTCTGCCGCTTCGTCATCGAGGTGGAAACCCCACGTGGCGCGGTGGAGATGCCGTGCGTGACCGTGATCGAACTGGCCACCGGCGGCACGGGCGAAGG
The DNA here is from genome assembly GCF_023023025.1 of Amycolatopsis sp. WQ 127309. Taxonomy (NCBI): domain Bacteria; kingdom Bacillati; phylum Actinomycetota; class Actinomycetes; order Pseudonocardiales; family Pseudonocardiaceae; genus Amycolatopsis; species Amycolatopsis sp. WQ 127309. The sequence continues at coordinate 316,736 of NZ_CP095481.1, read as the reverse complement.
GTTTCCCGAGATCGTCGACTACCGCGTGCACATGGACGTCTCGCCGGTCCTCGCGAACTGACTGAGCGGTCGAACGGAAACCAAAGGAGTGAGGAGTCGTCGTGAAGATCGGGATCATCGGCGCCGGCTTCGCGGGGCTGTGCACCGCCAAGGTGCTCCACCGGGCCGGACACGACGTGGTCGTGTTCGACAAGGCACCGGACGTCGGCGGGGTCTGGAGCCGCACCCGGCGGTACCCGGGACTGGCCACCCAAAGCCCCAAGGCGCAGTACGCTTTTTCCGACTTTCCCATGCCCGCGGAGTTCCCGGAATGGCCCAGTGGTGAACAGGTGCAGCGGTACCTCGCCGACTACGCCGCGGCCTCCGGGCTGACCGGGAGCCTGCGCCTGGACACGGAGATCGTGCGGGCCGTACCCGGGGAGCGGGGCTGGTCGTTGTCGTGGCGGGGTCCGGGCGCCACCTCCGGGACCGAGCCTTTCGACCGGCTCGTGGTGGCGAACGGCGTGTTCTGTGAACCCGATGTGCCGGATTACCCCGGAGCCAACGGATTCCGGGCGCACGGCGGGCGTGTGGTGGCGAGCACCGCGTTCCCCGACGCCGAAGCGGCCAGGGGCAAGGCGGTCCTGGTGGTCGGGTACGGGAAATCGGCCTGCGACATCGCCGCCGCGGTGAGCGGTGTGGCGGCGCGGACAGAGGTGGTCGCCCGCCACGTGCTGTGGAAGATGCCCAGGAGGATCGCCGGTCTCGTCAACTTCAAGGCGCTGCTGCTGACCCGGCTCGGCGAGTCGTTGTTCCGCTACGTCCGGCTCCGGGGCGTCGAGAAGATCTTGCACGGCCCGGCGAACGGCCTGCGCCGCCGGATGCTGAACTCGCTGGGCGTGCTCTCGGTCCGGCAGTACGGCCTGAAGCGCCACGGGCTGGTGCCTCGTGGCGGCATGGAGGACATCGTCAAGGGGGCGGTCAGCCTCGTCACCGACGGCTTCTTCGACGCGGTCGCCGACGGGCGGATCGTGGTCCACCGCGACCGGACGGTCGCGCGGCTGCTGGTCCGGGACGGACGGCCCGGTGCCGAACTCGACGACGGCTCGGTGGTGGCCGCCGACATCGTGATCTGCGGTACGGGGTTCAGCCAGGGCGTCCCGTTCTTCGACGCCGACGTGCAGCGCGAGCTGTTCGACGAGCGCGGCAACTTCATGCTGTACCGGCAGATCCTGCCGTCCGGCCCGGCCGGGCTCTACTTCAACGGCTACAACTCGTCGTTCTTCAGCCCGTTGAACGCCGAAGCCGCGGCGATGTGGATCGCCGCGGACCTGGCCGGGACGCTGACGCTCCCAGACCCGGCCCGGCGTCGCGAAGCGGTGGTGGAGCAGCTGGCGTTCATGGACATCGCCACCGGACGGCACCACTGCCGCGGCACGAAGATCATTCCCTTCTCCTTGCACAACGTGGACGAGGTGCTCGACGACCTGGACCTGAACATCGGCCGGTTCACCCGGGCGGCGCACTGGCTCAAGCCGGTCGATCCGGCCGCCTACCGCGACGTGCTGCCGCGGCTGCTGGAACGGCTGTCCGACCCCGCGGAGAAGGCCGTGGCCGATGCGCTCGCCGGCTAGGGCAACCACGTGTTTTCGTCCACCCATCCCGCCCGAACGGGCGGATGCCGCCGGTGGCGCGCGTACCACGACGGTGGATAGAGATTTCGTTGAGTTGCCGGTGATGTCGTGGTCGCACCAGTGGTTTCCCGGGAACGGGGGAGCGGGAAGGGGAACAGGGATGGCGCGGCAGAGCAGCAACTTCGTCGGACGCCGGGTCGAGCTCGCCGCCTTGACCAAGGCCGCCGGCTCGGTTCCGCTGACGATCGTGCGAGGCGCACCGGGCAGCGGCAAGTCGGCGCTGCTGACCAGGGCACAGCCCAAGCTCGGCGGGGGCGACGCCTTGACCCTGACCATCGCCTGCGACCAGCCTCACCCGGAGTGGGACCGGTACGGCATCACGTTGCTCATCGCCGCGGTCCGGTCGGCCTTCGAGCTGTTCGGGGGCCGGCCGCGGCTGTCCGAAGCGATCGACAGCGTGGTCCGGTTGTGCACCGAAGCGGCGTACCGGTCGGCCTGGACGCGGTACCGCCTGCTCAACGCCGTCGGCGTGCTGTTCACCCGGCTCGGGGGGATGCAGCGGGTCACCGTGGTGCTCGACGACGTGGACCTG